>CAJTQP010000048.1 GCA_910578575.1 uncultured Oscillospiraceae bacterium | reverse complement strand
TTGAACTACAACTATCTGACCATCAACGATGCCGCGGCTTCCCTGCTGAAGGTGACCATGATCGGCGTGTTCCCGTTGCTTTACCTGGGCGCTGGGATCTGGGTGGTCGTGAAGAGAAAGGGGCAGCAAAATGAGGCGGTCTAAAAAGCTGTGCGCCCTGCTGGGCGTTTTGGGGGTGGTCTGTCTTGCCGCGCTGGGGGCAATGCAGATGGAAGAACACCGGGAGCAGATCAAAAACAGCGGGGAGGTCATCCTGTCCCTAGAGCCTGATTCCGTGGAGGCACTGTCCTGGGAATACGAGGGCACTTCTCTGTCTTTCCAAAAAGAGGACGGATGGCAGTATACTCAAGATCCGTCCTTTCCTGTAAACGAAAAGAAATTACAGGCGCTTTTGGAAGCCTTCCAGTCCCTTTCCGCAGCCCTTACCATTGAATCCCCGGAGGACTTGGGACAGTACGGCCTGGATCAGCCGACCTGTACCATTGAAATAGCAGATTCGACACAAACGTATGAGATTTCCCTGGGCGATTACAGTACCCTAGATGCCAAACGCTATCTTTCCATCGGAGACGGAAATGTCTACCTGGTGGAATATGATCTCCTGGACACATTCAGCGTCACGCTCCAAGAACTCATCAAAAACGATGAGGTCCCATACTTCGACCAGGTGACGGCCCTGCACTTCTCTGGGGAAGAAAACTACCAAATCGACTATCAAGCAGACAGTACGGATAGCTATAGTGCCGATGATGTCTATTACACCGAGCAACAAGGCGGCAATCTGCCTCTTGATTCCGAGAAAGTGGAGAACTACCTGTGGGCCTTGCAGGACCTGAGCCTGACAGACTACGTCTCTTACAACGCAACAGATGAAGAATTAAAAAAATATGGCCTCGATGAGCCTGAACTCACCGTGACCGTAAACTACACAATAGAGGATTCCAACGGTGCGGAAGCTGCCACCCCCTTCATCTTGCGCATTAGCCGGGACCCCAAGGAAAAAGACAGCAACCAAGAGGACGCCGTGACCGCTTATGCAAGGGTCGGAGATTCTCCGATTTTATACAAAATTTCCTCTGACAGCTACAAAGAACTGACGGCAGTATCCTATGCTTCTCTCCGTCACTCGGAACTGTTCTGGGGCGATTTCACAGACGTACAGCAAATCGACGTCACGTTAGAGGAAAACAGTTATACCATCACCAGCGAAACATCCAGAGATGGACGAACCTATTCCTATGCGGGAACGGAGGTATCTCTCGAAGCGGTCCAGAGCAAGCTGGAAGCCCTCCGCGCAGAGTCGTTTATAGAGGAAGCGCCATCTCAGAAAAAGGAGATCGGCTTGACCCTACATTTGAACAACCAGACCCACCCAACAGTCCAGGTGGACTTGTACCGCTATGATGGGACCCATTGCCTCGCGGCAATAGACGCGACACCGGTATCCCTGGTCTCCCGCAGCAATGCTGTAGCACTGATCGAAGCGATCCACGCCATCGTATTAAATTAAGGAGAAACTACCATGAGCAATCATCCAGACCCTCAAAAAATCCCATCAAGCCGGCGTGTCACCCTGAACAGCTTAAGGGAAGACCAATTTGCCCTCAATATGCGTATGATTTTCGCCATGCAGCTCCACGACGAAGCAGAGCAGACAAAAATCAAGCAGCAGCTGGAGAAGGTGCAAGAGGAAATCCAGCAATTGTTTCTGGGTACTGGGCAGCGAGGTTGAATCTAGCAGTACCAAAACTGTCCAGTTCAAGGGAGACAACGGCAGCGTGACGAAACAGTTTGCCGACTGCTGGTATTTCTATGAAGCGTGGTTCTGACCCAGTTTCTCATAATTGGGTAGCACACAGCCCCCGGCATTGCCGGGGGCTGCGTGCTGTCTATTAGACAGGATTACTCATACATAGGATACTTAGAAGTGATGGCAGCCACACCGGCGCGAATCTCATCCTGCTTGGTGTCGAACTCTGTAGCAGTCTGCCAAATCAGCTTACCCAGGACCTTCATATCCTCCTCCCGCAGACCGCGGCTGGTGGCGGCGGGGACACCCACGCGGATGCCGCTGGTGACGAAGGGAGACTGGGGATCGTCAGGGATGGTGTTCTTGTTGACGGTGATGTTCACCTGGTCCAGCCGCTTTTCCATCTCCTTACCGGTGATGTTGGCCGGGCGCAGGTCCACCAGCATCAGGTGGTTATCGGTGCCGCCGGAGACTAGCTGGAAGCCCGCCTCCATGAGGCTGTCCGCCAAAACGGAGGCGTTTTTCAGCACTTGTTCCTGATAGGTCTTAAACTCCGGCTTCAGGGCCTCCCCAAAGGCCACAGCCTTGGCGGTGATGATGTGCATCAGGGGTCCGCCCTGGGAACCGGGGAAGATGGCCTTGTCGATCTGCTTGGACAGCTCCTCGGTACAGAGGATCACGCCGCCTCTGGGGCCCCGGAGGGTCTTATGGGTGGTGGTGGTTACCACGTGGGCGTAGGGCACCGGGGAGGGATGCAGGCCCGTGGCCACCAAGCCGGCAATGTGTGCCATATCCACGAAGAGATACGCGCCCACCTCGTCGGCAATCTCCCGGAAGGCCTTGAAGTCGATGATGCGGGGATAGGCGGAGGCACCAGCCACGATCATCTTGGGCTTGCACTTCTTGGCCAGGGCCCGGACCTGATCGTAGTCGATGCGGTGGGTCTTGGGGTCCACGCCATAGGGGACGATATGATAGTTGAGGCCGGAGTAGTTCACAGGGCTGCCGTGGGTCAGGTGGCCGCCGTTGTCCAGATTCATACCCATTACGGTGTCCCCGATCTTACACAGGGCCTGGTACACGGCAAAGTTGGCGGAAGCGCCGCTGTGGGGCTGGACGTTGGCATGTTCCGCGCCGAAGAGCTCCTTAGCCCGGTTCCGGGCCAGCTCCTCCACCACGTCCACGCACTCGCAGCCGCCGTAGTAGCGCTTGCCGGGATAGCCCTCGGCATACTTATTGGTCAGCACGGTGGAAGCCGCCGCCAGGACTGCTTCGCTGACGAAGTTCTCCGAGGCGATGAGCTCGATGTTCCGCCGCTGGCGGTCGTACTCCGCCTTGACGGCGTTGCCCACCTCAGGGTCCTGCTGGATCAGGAAATCAATGACATTTTTGACCACGATATTCTCTCCTTTTGCTTGGTTGCCGCCTCCCCACCGGAGCAGTGAAAGCGGGGCGTTCCTTGGTTTTCCTGGATATATTATACTCTAAATCTTTGAAAAAGCAAATGACGAATTTCCAGGTTTATGGTATAATCGTGTTGTAAACACAGCAATTTTGCTGAATCCATCCAGAAGGAAGCTGTCCTATGAAAACACCGGAAGAGATCCGCGCCATCATTGAAGAACTGAAAGCCCTCTATCCCCTGGGGATCTGCTCCCTGGAGTATGAAAAAGATTATGAGCTGCTCTTTGCCACCCGTCTTTCTGCCCAGTGCACCGACGAGCGGGTCAATCAGGTCACCCCTGCCCTCTTTGCCGCCTTCCCCACCCTGGAATCCCTAGCCCAGGCGGAACCAACGGACGTAGAGCCCTACATCCACTCCTGCGGCTTTTTCCGCGCCAAGGCTAAGGATATCGTCCTGGCCTCCCGGATGCTGATTGCGGAGTACGGCGGGAAGGTCCCCGCCACCATGGAGGAGCTGCTGCGCCTGCCCGGCGTGGGCCGCAAGACCGCCAACCTGATCCTGGGGGATGTCCACAACACCCCCGGCGTGGTGGTGGCGGACACCCATTGCATCCGCATCACCGGCCTTTTGGGCCTCACCGACGGTACCAAGGACCCCGGCAAAACAGAGAAACAGCTCCGGGCCTGTCTCCCCCCAGAGGAGTCCAACGACTTCTGCCACCGGATGGTGCTCCACGGCCGGGCTGTCTGCCGGGCCCGCCGGCCCGATTGCCCCAACTGCACCCTGCGGCCCTGGTGCGACCACTTCTCCAACCACGGAGGGGATTGAACCCCAGAGACATAACATGCGCCGGAAAGAGAATCCCTCTTCCGGCGCATTCTTTTATTCTTGTTCCTGGTTTTTATACCGCTCATAGATGATCCGCAGGCCATCCAAAATGAGCTGGCTGTCCACCACATCGATGAGGTCTGTGTTGTCGGCAATCAACCTTGCCAATCCTCCAGTGGCCACCACCTTAATGTCCGGCCCGTAGCCCATCTCCGCCTTGGCCTGGCGGATGAGATACTCAATGGCCCCGATATAGCCCACCACAGAGCCCGCCTGGATCTGGCTGACGGTGTTCTGGCCCAGAACGGTGCCGGGGTGGTCCAACTCGATCCGGGGGAGCATGGCCGCCCGCTGGAACAGGGCATCGGTGGAGACTCGCAGCCCCGCCAGGATACAACCACCCAGGTAAGTCCCCTGGTGATTCACGGCATCCACGGTGGTAGCGGTGCCGAAGTCCAGCACCACCAAGGGCTTTCCGTACTTGGCAATGGCCGCCACGCAGGCCACAGCCCGGTCAGAGCCCAAGCGCTCGTCCCCCTCATAATGGATATCCGAGGAGACGTCCTCATCTACGATGATGGGCCGCTTGCCGAAATATTTCGCAATGGCATTGGTCAGAGTATACATCACCTGGGGCACCACCGAGGCAACGATGATGTCACAGACCCGATCCATATTCAAATCGAAGCGCCGGAAGTATTCGCACACCGTCAATCCGATCTCGTCCGAGGTCTTGTTGGCATCTGTCATCAGGCGGAAGCTGCCCAACAGCTTGTCCCCTTCCAAAAGTCCAAACACCATGTTGGTATTTCCCACGTCAATCGCCAGCAGCACAGCCGTTTCCTCCCAGTCCCCAAATCAATCCCGGCTTTTAGGCAAGCCGGAGGCCTGTTTATCATAGCATATTCCAAGGGGGTTTTCCAGCCCCATTTTTTCGACCTAGTTCTCCTCTGCCCTATCGCTTTTTGATGGGATGCCGGATCACTGTCTTCCACTTCTCCGGCGCAGCCCTCCGCGGGTCGGAGAGGTAGATCTCATGGTGCCGTCGCGTCTCGGACAAATCGTTCTCATACCCCTGCTCCGCCAGGTACTCGTCCATCAGCGCCACCGATTCCGGCTCGCTGTCGTAGGGACCCAAGTGCATGAGCTGAACGCACAGGCCCTCCTCCACCGTCAAAAATTCTGCCTTGGAACAGTCCATCTTTTTCTTTCGTTCCGCTTCCGCCACGGCCCAAGCGAAATCTTTCTGGGTCACAAAATCCGGCAGACGGATCAGGGCGATCCATTGAAAGCCAGCCTTGTCGGCATAGTCTACCCCTGATTTTCCCTCCTGCCACCAAAAGCCCTCCAAGGGCGGGACCACATATTCAAAAAATCCCTGGATTTGATAGCTGCTCTTGTAGCTCATTTTCAACGTATACGCCACCGCGTAGAGAATCCCCACAGCCTGCTGATAGGCACCACCCTCTTCATTGGGGTCCCCACTGCCCCGCACCGCAACATAGTTCATAGGCGGTACGTCCACAAACTCCGGCTTGCGTTTGGGGAGATAAAATTCCTTGTATTCCTTTTTGAAATCAAATGGCATAAGGGGTGCCTCCTTTTTCTCTTCGATTTTTCAGTCCACTGCAACGCCATGGGTCGTTTCTCCTGTCACACAGCGGCGGCGGCGCACATATACTGTGGTAACCCAAATAGGAGGAAAGCGACTATGCGCCAACCATCTGCACCCCTCGACGCGGCCAAAGAGGCCCAAAAGCTCATCAACAGCAACGCATCCATTCGCCAGGCGTTGAGTAGTCCCGACGCCCAGCAGATTTTGAAGGTGTTGCAGTCCAAGGACGCCGCCCGGCTCCAGGCTGCCGCCCAATCTGCCCTCAAGGGCGACTCCAGGGCCCTCAGCGGGATTTTGGGGGAGCTGGCCAAAAATTCTGACGCCAACAAGGCCATGGAGCGGCTGAACCATATCATGAACAAGCAGTAACTGATTCCACGACTTTGGGGGAAAGGAGGGCGCGTCCCTATGGCCGACTTTGAAGAAGCATTGAACAGCCTGTTGTCTGACCCCGACGCCATGGGCCAGATCATGGCCCTGGCGGGTAAGCTTGGGGGCGAGCCCGCCCCCGCTCCCCCCTCGGAGGATTTGGAGGAAGCTACGGAAACCGAAGACCTTCCCCCCTTGATGAACATGGAGCTGCTGGGCCAGTTGGGCAAGCTGCTGGAGCTGTTCCAGTCCAGCGGACAGACCAAGCAGGAGGCCGTGGCCCTGCTCACCGCCCTGCGTCCCTTCCTACGCAGTACGCAGCAGCGCAAGCTGGACCGGGCCATCCGTCTGGCCGGAATGTCCCATGCCGCCCGGCAGGCCTACCTGCTTTGGAAGGAGGGGGAGCTCCATGTATAACGCCTACATACCCGGCTGCGAACCCTATGAAAAACTCCCGGAGGAAACGGCTCCGGGAGGAGAACACGTCCAAAAGCCGCCGTCCAAGGAAGCGGGGCTCCTGGGGGGCTTGCACACTTTGCTGAAAAAGCTGGGGTTGGGCAAGCTGGACTCCGGGGACCTGCTGCTTTTGCTGATCCTCTTTCTTTTGCTGCGGGAGGGAGACAAGTTCGACTCCGTTCTCCTGCTGGCCCTGGCCGCCATCTTCCTACTCCCCGACGGCAGCGCTGGTGTGGAGGACGGTCCCGTCGGGTAAGGCAAAGCTCACGCCCTCCTCCAAGGGTTGCAGGCTGGTCTGGACCATCTCATAGACCAGCACGTCCCCCTCCCAGGTCTCCGCCCGGTAAAGCAGGCCTGTGGCGGTTTCGATCCAATAGCAGTCCAGGGCATCCATCCCCGCCGGCCGGACCTGTACATAAATACAATCCACATCGTCCTTGGCCTCATACCCCGCCTCGGTGATCTCCGCCGGGTCCAGGTGCAGAACATCCTCATAGGTGGGCACCCGCTGGGCAAGGTCGCCGCCATCTTCCGGCGCCGCCATCTCCTTCCAGTTGTTGTCCCCTGCGTACCAGATGCAGAGCTTTCCATTCCCCACCAGGCGGTGTTCCACACTGCCGTTGGTGGGGCGCAGCTCTGTTTTCACATAGTCGCCATCCGCCCAAATCTCCACATTACAGGTAGAGCTGCCGCTCTGGTTGCCGGAGCGCCAATAATAGTTGATCTGGGTCTCCCGATGGTATGTCTTGGGACGGGAAAGGGTCCCGATGACACTCTGTACTGTCCCCGGCGTGACCTCCACCGGGAGAAATTCTGTCTCCCCGGCGGCATCCTGATTGATGTCAGGCAGGGTCACCTTGGGGGTTCCCCCCATAGCGGGCAGGCCGAAGCTCACAAAGACCGCGGCAAAAACCGTAAGGGCGATGGCGATAATGAGAACTGTTTGATACTTCTTTTCCATCTGCGCCCTCCTACTTTGTTTCTGCCCTTGCATCGAATCTCGCTTTTATACGGAAAATTCCTCTGGCCTTTCCTCCCGCAGTCCAGCAGACCACAGAATCGCGTCCACGATCCGCCGGCAGGCATGGCCGTCTCCATAGGGGTTCACCGCCTGGGCCATTTGCTTGTAAGCCTCCGGGTCTGTGAGCAAGCGGGCGGCGTGTTGATAGACCGCCTCCTCTTCCGTCCCCGCCAACAAAACGGTCCCGGCGTCCACAGCCTCCGGGCGCTCCGTCTCCCGGCGCAGGACCAGTACAGGCCGCCCCAAGGCGGGAGCCTCCTCCTGGAGCCCCCCGGAATCTGTCATCACAAAGCTGGCGCGGGCCATCAGGTTGTGCATCTCATCCGGGGTAAGGGGGTCGATGAGGTGGATACGCTCATGCCCCCCCAAATAGGTCTGGGCAGCCTGGCTCACCACCGGGGACAAATGCACTGGATAGACCAACTCCACCTGGGGAAAGTCCTCCGCCACCCGGCGCAGGGCCTGCATGATGTTGGTCATGGGCTGGCCATAATTCTCCCTGCGGTGGCAGGTCACCAGGATAATCTGTTTTCCCTTGTAATCCAGGGTATTCAATAAATCCGTGCGGAAACGGTAGCTCTCCTGAACGGTGGTTTTCAGAGCGTCGATGACCGTGTTCCCTGTGACGAACACGCCGTCCCGGATCCCCTCTGCCGCCAAATTGTTTCGATTGGAAACCGTGGGGCAAAAGTGGAACTTTGCCAGATCTCCTACCAAGGTACGGTTCATCTCCTCCGGAAAGGGGGAATACCGGTCCCAGGTACGCAGGCCGGCTTCCACATGGCCCACGGGGATCTTTTGATAAAAGGCCGCCAAGGCCCCGGAAAAGGTGGTGGAGGTATCCCCATGGACCAACACCAGGTCCGGCTTCTCCTGAGAAAACACCGCTTCCAGTCCAAGAAGACACTTGCTGGTGATGGTATACAGGCTCTGACGGGCCTCCATGATATTCAGATCGTGGTCAGGGGTGATGGAAAACAGGCGCAGTACATCATCCAGCATCTCCCGGTGCTGAGCGGTGATGCAGCAGCGGCTCTCAATCTCCCTCCTGCTCTCCAGCTCCTTCACCAGGGGCGCCATCTTCACTGCCTCCGGACGGGTCCCGAAGATCGTCATGACTTTCAACAGCCTGCACCTCCTTTTCTTCCTCTTTTTCCGCGTGGCTAATGGATATTTTGGCGGCAATGGCCCCGGCGAAGCACAGGGCACACAGCAGCGCCATGGCCTTTAAGGCCCCGCTGGTGGTAAGCACCACAGCGGACAGGCCCAGGATCGCACTGATGATATATAGGATCGCCACCGCCTGTTTTTGGTTAAATCCCACATCAATGAGCCGGTGGTGGACGTGGCTGCGGTCCGGGGACATGGGGTTCTGCCCCCTAGCCACCCGGCGCAAAATGGCAAAACAGGTGTCAAACAGCGGCAAGCCCAGCATCAGGAAGGGCACCGCAAAGGACACGATGGTGTAAAACTTGAACAAACCTTGGATGGACGCCGTAGCTAAGATGAAGCCCAAGAAGGTAGAGCCGGTATCCCCCATGAATATCTTGGCGGGATTCAGGTTATAGGGCATAAAGCCGATGCAGCCTCCGGCCAGCGCCGCCATCATCAGGGCCACCAGGCCGTCACTGACCAGCATGGCAATCACCAGCATAGTCAGGGAACTGATGGTGGCCACCCCCACTGCCAAACCGTCCAGCCCGTCAATGAGGTTGACGGCGTTGGTAATAGCCACGATCCAAATCACCGTCACCGGGATGGCCCAAATACCCAGGGTCCAATAGGGGTTGCTGCTGAAAATGTTGGGGTTGGAGAGCACCTGGATCACGTTCCCATGGAGCACCGCCACCAATGCCGCCACGATCTGCACCAGCAGCTTTGGCATCGCCGGCAGGGCATAGATATCATCCAGCATCCCCAAGATCACGATGATGACCCCTCCCAGCAACATCCCCCGGAGGGATTGAGACATGGGGACAAACAACAAGGTGCTCAACAGAAAGCCAAAGAAGATGGCCAAGCCGCCCATGCGGGGGATGGGATGGTCGTGCATCCTGCGGCCGTCCTTGGGGACGTCCACAGCGCCCATCTTTTGTGCCAGAGCTTTCACAACAGGCGTGGCGATAAAGGAGATCAGCAGGGCGACCCCTAAGGCCGCCGCGATCCGCGTGATCACCGGCAGTTCGATTAACATGATTGAAACTCCTTTGTGCTTTGCTCTCTCCCGGAGTCAGCGGGAGACAAAGCCCACCTTCTTGTGGACCTTGCGCAGGGTCCGGGCGGCCATGGCCGCCGCCTTCTCCGCCCCCTGGCGGTAGAGGGTTTCCAGGGACGCCTTGTCCTTAAGCAGCCGCTCCGTCTCCTCCCGGATGGGGCGCAGCGCCTCCACCACAGCCTCGCCCACAGTGGGCTTGAAGGCACCATAGCCCTGGCCGGAAAAGCTCTCTTCTACCTTTTCCGGGCTCTCCCCTGTCACCGCGGCGTAGATCTCAATGAGGTTGGAGACACCGGGCTTTTCCGGGGAACGATAGATGCCGCCCTCGCTGTCGGTCACCGCCCGCTTGAACTTGCGCATGATCACTTCTGGCGGGTCCATCACCAGGATGTAAGAATTTTCATTTTCGCTGGACTTGCTCATCTTCTTTTCCGGCTCGCTCAAAGACATGACCCGCGCCCCTACCGGTGGGATGTATGCCTCCGGCATGGCGAACACCTCGCCATATACGCCGTTGAAGCGCTGGGCGATGTTCCGAGCCAGTTCCACATGCTGGCGCTGGTCCTCCCCCACCGGCACCAGGTCTGCCTGATAAAGCAGGATATCTGCCGCCATCAAAACGGGGTAGGTAAACAGGCCCCCATTGATATTGTCCGCATGGGCAGCGGATTTATCCTTAAATTGGGTCATCCGGCTCAATTCTCCGAACATGGTATAGCAGTTCAGCACCCAGGAGAGCTCCGCGTGCTGGGGCACATGGGACTGGATGAAGATGGTGCTCTTCTCCGGGTCCAGGCCGCAGGCGATGAGCTGGGCATAGAGCTCCAGGGTCTGCCGCCGCAGCTCGGCGGGGTTTTGCCGCACGGTGATGGCGTGCTCGTCCACCACGCTATAGATGGCGTTGTAGGTATCCTGAAACGTGGGCCAGTTGCGCAGAGCGCCCAGATAGTTGCCCAAGGTGATTTTTCCGCTGGGCTGGATCCCACTGAAAATTGTCTTTTTGTTCTGTTCCATAAACCCTCCAGGCGCAGAGCCCTGCGCCAATCAAAGCGATCAAATAAAGAACGCGATGAAATCGCATTTCTCATATCTTACCACAACAAGCGCTTGTGTGCAACGCTTATCGCCCCCTTGGGGCAAAACTTCTGCCATTTTTCATCGCCTCACCAGGATACTTGGGCAGATTGGTCAAAATCCGGCGCGGCCTTCTGGACCACACCGGATTTTTCTCTGTCATTTAAGTGTGTGCCTTTGCGCCGGGGTGCTTGTGGGAAAATGCCTCCATCAAAAGATAGCCAGCCAAAATCCCCAAAAGCGGGAGATACTGCATGGAATACCGGCTCACCGGGATAAACAGGAAGGAGCTGGCCAAATATACCCAGAACACCAGAGCCGTCCCCCAGTACTTTTTGGAAAACAGGGCCCGCAGGCCGCCGAAGAGGCCCAGATATACCGCAACATCCTTCAGGAAGTCCGCAAAGACCTGTGGGTTTGCCCATTGGGTGGACATGAATATGATTTGGAATTTCCCAAAGGTCATCCAATAAATCGTGCCGAAAAAGTCCTGGCGCAACAAGTCCAGCAGCAGCTTAAAGTTCCCCATCAAACTGCCAGGGTCCGTCAACCCCAGGGCCAACACATCCGGGGCGAGGCCGGCATACATGGGGTTGGTCTGGGTGGCCAGAGGGATAAATTCACCCAGGACCACCCCATTGCGCACCCACCAGGGCAGGCACAGCAGCAGAAAACCTAGGGCAAACAAGACCAAGGGCCGGAGGAATGTTTTCCAGTCCTTCCAATGGCGCACCAGCGAGGGCAGGAACAAAAACGGTGCAATGACGATCAGCAGGGGCCGAACCAAGATGGTCACGGCAAAGCATACCCCCGCCAACACATGCAAAAACCACCGCTCCCGCTTCATCGCCAGGACAAACACCACGAAAAACAGCATCATGGTAAAAAAGTACAGGGTTTCTGTCAGCAGCAAGCGGCTGTAAAGATAAAACACGGTATTCGCCCCATGGAGCAGGCAGGCAATCAATCCAACGCTATATTTCTCCGTCAAAAGGTAGCCCAGCAAAAAGGTGAGGAACACCGTGGCCGCCGCCAGCAGACCCTGGACCACCTTGATGCAGAAAATGCCCTCCAAATCCGTGCCGAAGATGGCCATGCAGGCGGTCAAAAATAGCGGGTAGCCAGGGGACACGTATGCGTCGGGCCCCTCTCCCCAGTAGCTATAATAGTGTTCGTTGAGCAGGCGCTTGGCCATGGCGATATAGTTCCCCTCGTCGGGGCTATACTCCACGCTATATTTCCCCATGGTCTGGGCGATGTGGACCGCGTAGAGAAATCCAATCAGACAAATCAGCGCGATCACACCATACTGCACCCAACGGATGGCACGCGCCTGCCTTTCTCCTCCCAATCTCGGCTTATTCATCCACGCCCTTCCTCTCTTCCAACGCAATACCGCTCTCCTCCATTTTGTTCCCGTCCTCCTGCAATTCTCCCGATAGGAACTTTTGAATGGAGACGATCTGGGTCAAGTGGGTGATCCGGTCCGCCTGCTTCGAGAGCAGGATGGTCTGGTAAAAGGTAATCAGCATCAGCGCCAGAATACCGCAAAGATAGACCAGGTTGGAGGGTTTTTCGATGTCCATGATCTGGCACAGCCAAGTCACCACCCCAGGGAAAAAGGCAGCCACCAGCATGGCGGCTACCAACAGCAGCCAGAAGAAGGAATACTGGATGCGAAGCCTTTTTCGGTGTACCGAATGGACAATGATATACATGACCAGCAGCGCGGTCACAATCATCTCAATGCGCAAAATCAGACTCACGGGAACTCCTCTCCCCTTTGCATGGCGGCAATGAAAATAGCCAGCGTCACTTTGATCATGTAGTAAATCGAGCGGAAGCAGTTGATGGAGGATTTCCCTCCGCTGCGCTCAAACATGTTCACCGGCACCTCACAGATGGTCAGCCCCTTCTTATGCAGCTGCACCAGAGACTCCGGTTCCGGATAATCCACGGGGTAATTGTGGGCAAAGTATTGAATGGCCCTGCGGTTTCCGGCCCGGTATCCAGAGGTCACGTCGGTAATTTTTTGCCCGGTGACAAGACGGATCACCGCGGACAGATAGCTGATCCCCAAGCGGCGCAGCGCCGTGGATTGAAAGCCACTGGAGCGGGTCACAAAACGGGACCCAACAGAAAAATCACAGCGGCCCTCCATCACCGGTTTTACCAAATCTGCCAGGGAGCGGATATCGTGCTGTCCATCCCCGTCAAACTGCACCGCAATGTCGTAGTCGTAGCGGGCCGCATAGAGATACCCGGTCTGCACTGCACCACCGATCCCAAGGTTTTGGATCAGGGAAAGACAGTTGAGCTGATGCTGCCTGCACAGCGCTTCCGTCCCATCGGTGGAGCCGTCGTTGATGACGATATAGTCCACCTCCATCCCCTCCGGAAAGCTGGTCTCCTGGATTTGGCGGACGGTTTGCAGGATGGTCTGTTCCTCGTTGTAGGCCGGAAGGATAAGCAAAATCCTCATGAAGACTGCCTCATTCCCTTCGTTTCGTAAACACCAAAAATTTACTGAAGAAGTAGTTCAGCACCACCGCCAAGATGGAGAGAACGATCTTCGCCAGCATCACGCCGTTGATGTGCCATAGGGTATACCTTCCCAAATGCAGCAGGTATGTGCTGATATAGAGCCCCACTTCCTCAATGGCAAAGGAGAACAGCCGGGCCGCCACGAAGGCCGATGCCTCCCGCAGGACAAAAGTAAACTCCCACCGGGGGCTGTCGAACACAAAGCGCTTGTTGGTGAGATAGGCAAAGGCAGTGGCCGCCACAAAGGTGATGAGGTTGGCCCAAAGGACATAGCGGCCATCCCAAAGTTCCGTGAGCAGCCAGAACACGCCGTAATTTATGATGGTTGTCAAAACGCCGAAAAACAGATAGGCGATCTGTTCCCGGCAGGCGGCCAGCACCTTTTTGATTGCTGCTATCATTTCATCCACTTGCGCAGTTCTATTGTCCCAACGCTGCCTCCGGCAATATAGAATACGGTTCAGTTTATCACATCAAGCCCTCTATTTCAATACTTTACAGGAAATTTGCCCCATATTTTGTACTTCCCTGGGGATATCGTCAAAATAGTTGAAAATCGGTATTGATTTTCAACTTGGGCAAAGCCCACCAACACATAAAATGTGCTGGGTTTTGACGATGCAGTCTGACGCAAGGCCGCTTTGAGGCCTGTGCGGCGAAAAATCGCCGCACGAGTTGAAAAGAAGTATTTACTTCTTTTCAACTGCGCCAACTATAGCTCGTCAATCAATTGGATGATATCTTTGATGGGCATGAGGCGGGCATCCACTTCCTGTGCCCGGTGGCAGCGCAGGATTTCCTCCGCCGTTTGCTGCATGGCAGGGAAGGCACTGCGGGTGAGCTGGTTGGCGTAAATGACGATATTCACGCCGTGGGCGGCAAGCTCCTCCTCCGTGATGACGTTGAAGGAGGTGGGGACCACCACGATGGGGGTGGATGGATCTTGTGCCCGGAACCGGTCGCAAAATTCTAAAATCTCTGCGGGGTCTTTCCTTCGGCTGTGGATCATGATGCCGTCCGCGCCCGCTTCCACATAAGCTGCGGCACGGGCAAGGGCGTCCTCCATACCGCGCTCTAAAATCAGGCTTTCGATCCGGGCAATAATCATGAAATCGTCGGTGAGCTGGGCACGCTTTCCGGCGCGTATTTTTGCGCTAAAATTCCCGATATCGTCCTGAGTCTGTTCCACATCGGTGCCGAAAAGGCTGTTTTTCTTGAGGCCGGTCTTGTCCTCAATAATGACAGCGGAGACGCCCATGCGCTCCAAGGTACGTACATTATACATAAAGTGCTCGGCCAAACCACCGGTGTCCCCGTCCAGGATGATGGGTTTCGTGGTGACCTCCATGATGTCGTCAATGGTGCGCAGGCGGGAGGACATGTCAACTAACTCAATGTCCGGTTTACCCTTGGCGGTGCTGTCGCATAGGCTGCTGACCCACATAGCGTCGAATTGGTCCAGACGGCCGTTTTGCTCCACCACGGTTTTCTCCGCGATCAAGCCGGTGAGGCCGCTGTGGGCCTCTAGCACCTTCACCACCGGGCACATTTCAATGAGCTGGCGGAGCCTTTTGCGGCGGTATTCCGGCATGGCCAGCTTTTCCCGGAGCTGGGAGTCGATTTTTTTGACCCCTTCGTTGCTGGTGTAGGGCACTTCAATGAGGGTCCCGCCGATTTCCTCCAACTTTTGGAGGACCTGGGCGCGGATGGCGGCCTCTGGCCCCACGGTCCAGTTGTCCCCGTGGATGACATAGTCCGGGTGGATGAGGGAGAGCACGTCCTCATAGAGCATATCGTCTTGGACCACCACGGTGTCCACACCCTCCAGGGCACGGTAGAGCCGGACACGCTCCTCCTGGGGGATGGTAGGGAAGCGGTTGTAGCGAATCAGGGCCCGATCTGAGAGGGCCCCCACGATTACCCGCCCGTAGTTTCTGGCTTGGCGGATGATGTTCAAGTGTCCCTCGTGGATCACTTCGGTGCAGAAGCAAGTGTATATGGTTTTCATGCGATCCTCCTCTCCTAGTGGTACCGCACAGGAATGGCTACGCCGCAGGTCTCCAAGGCATCTCGGAGCACTTGGAAAAAGGCCTGGATATCCGGGACATCGATGGCACCCAGGGCGCATAGGCGGAAGGTGTTCGCTGTGCCCACTTTGCCGGGATAGATGGTGAAGCCCTGGGCGTAGCAGAGGTCATGGACCTGGTCAAAATCCCACTGGGGGTCGTCAGGACAGCGCACAGCCGCCACAAGGCCCGCCTGCCACTCCCGGCGGATCAACTCCTGGAAGCCCAGGGCCTCCAAGCCTGCGTGGATGGCCTGGAACACACGGGTGTGCCGCTCCCACTTGGCGGCTTCGCCTTCGACCCAGTATTCCTGCATGGCCTGGATGGTGGCGTAAACCGTTTGTACCGGCGGTGTGAACTCCATCTCGCCTGTGCGCTCAAAATGGGCGTATTGCCGGTAGAGATTGCAGTAATAGGACCGGCGGGGGTAGCCCTGGGAGGCTTCCAGCAGATCCCGGCGGCCAATCACGAAGGAGAGACCGGTCATGGCCATCAGGCCCTTTTGCGCGGAGGCCATGCAAAAGTCGATTTGGTCTTCTTCTATGGAGATGGGACGCATCCCGTAAGTGCTGGTGGTGTCGGCTACGAAGATGGCGCCGTATTGGTGGGCCAGTGCGCCAATTTCCCGGATGGGGTTCAGTAGGCCGGTCCCGGTCTCGTTGTGGGTGGCATATACCAGGGCGATATCCGGGGTTTCCCGGAGGGTTTGTTCCAGGATGGACAGGTCAATGGGCTGGTCGATGGGAAGGGACAAGTGGATATGTGGCAGCCCATAGTAGCGGCAAATCTCCGCGGCGCGGGCACTGTAGGCACCATTGTTGAGGATCAGCGCCCGTTTGCCCTCCGGCAGGAGGGAGTTGAGGCATACGTCCATGCACAGCGTCCCGGAGCCGCAGAAGAGCACGGCGGTATACCGCGCCGGGTCACCGTGTACCACCCGTACCAGATCCTGGCGCAGGGTGGCCATTTGGGCGGTAAACTCCCGTTCCCGTGGGCAGATATCCGGCACAAGCTGGGCCAATTTGACGCTGTCCGTGGTGGTGGCGGGGCCTGGATTGAGCAGGATATTCCGTTTGATCTCCATGTCAAGTCCTCCTCTATGATCCGATGTCGTAGCTGCGGTCAAAGGCTTTCAGCTCCCGGAGGGTGTCGATCTCTGTGACGTCCTCGTCCCGGCAGGGCCGAACCGCTACCTGGTAGTGCTCCCGGCAAAATACCAGGGGCGTCTGCTCCCAATAGCGCTCCCGGCCGCCGGGTTGTTCGTAGACTGTCTTGAGGTCGTGGGACAGCCGTTGGCCGTCCGCCTCGTCCCAGTAGGAGATGCCAACCATCTGCCAGCAGTCCTGCCCGCCAAGCTTTTCTTCGGTGATGATACCGTCGGTGACATCAAAGCACCAGTCATCTGTCCGCGCCTTGGGGATGGCCAGGAAGTTGGAGTGGTACTGATAGGGGCGGATGAGCTGGGGGTTGGAGAGGACCAGGTCCGCTTCCAGCACATAGGCGTTGGAGAGCAGGTGCCGGGCGCACATGGCGGAGGAAATGTTGTTGGTCTCGTTGTAGACGGGATTTTCCAAAAAGTGCAGGGTAGGGTAGTGGTAGAGCAGTTGGTCGAACTGTTCGGCCAGGTAGCCCCGGACGATGTAAAGTTCTGAAATCCCTGCAGCCAGGCAGGAATCCAGGAGGCTGTCGATGATGCGCCGGCCATGGACCCGCACCAGGGGCTTTGGGGTGTTGAAGGTGATGGGGGCCAGACGGCTACCGAACCCTGCCGCCAGGAACACCGCCCGCTTCACCCGGTAGGGCTCCATGGCGGCGCGGCCTGCGGGGGTGGGTTGTCCCTGGGAGAGATAGCCCAACTGTTCCAGCGCTTGGAGCACGGCGGGGTCTGGCGGGGGTGTCTG
>CAJTQP010000047.1 GCA_910578575.1 uncultured Oscillospiraceae bacterium | reverse complement strand
TTCGGAAAAAACTCCGGGGTGGGGGTGGAAGGGATAAAAGAAAGGGCACAACTTATCAACAGTTGTGCCCTTTCTTTATTATAATTGTGTGATTACTGGTTGGAGTCAGGCGTTTTCCGGTGCGTTCTTCAAAAATGCCTCCAGCCGGTCTGCCCCGGCTTTGATGTTTTCCATGGCCACAGCGAAGGACCAGCGGACATAATGGGGGGCGCCGAAGCCAGTGCAGGGCACCACGGCCACCTGGCCCTTTTCCAAAAAGACCTTGGCAAAATCGTCGGCGTCGTGGATCTCCACGCCGTAGAGGGTCTTACCAATGAGCGCTTCTATGCTCATGAGCATATAGAAGGTGGCCTCGGAGCGCACGGCGTGTACGCCGGGGATGCTGCTCAGGCGGCCGTAAAGGTAGTCCCGCCGCTCCTCGAAGGTCCGGCACATCCCTTCGATCTCGTCCTGAGGGCCGGAGAAGGCCTCCACCGCCGCAGCCTGGCAGACGGCGCTGGTGCCGGAAATGCAGTGGCTGAGGTAGTTGCTCATGACCTTGATGATCTTCTCATCCGCCGCGGCAAAGCCGATGCGCCAGCCGGTCATGGCGTAGGATTTCGAGACGCCGTTGACCAGGATGGTGTGGGCCTTTACCTCCTCCCCCAGGGAGGGGAAGGAGACAAACTCCCGACCGTCGAAGGTGAGCTTGCCGTAGATCTCGTCGGCAATCACATAGATGTCCTCCTCCACGCAGACCTGGGCAATGGCCTCCAGGGCGGGGCGGTCGTACATCATCCCTGTGGGGTTGCTGGGGCTGTTGAAAATCAGGGCCTTGGTCTTGGGGGTGATGGCGGCTTTCAGCTGCTGGGGACTCATCTGGAAGCCGGAGGCCTCCGTGGTCTCCACCACCACAGGCACGCCGCCTACCATCTTGATCAGCTCATAATAGCTTACCCAGTAGGGCGCGGGGAGAATCACCTCGTCGCCGGGGTCTACCAGGGTCTTCAGCACCACGTAAAGGATATGCTTGGCCCCGGCGTTGGCGGCGATCTCCTGGGGCTTGTAAGACACGCCCCAGTCCGCCTTCATCCGCTGGCAAATGGCCTCCCGCAGCTCCAGGGTACCGGGGGTGGGGGTGTATTTGGTCTGGTTATTTTGAATGGCGCGGATGCCCGCCTCCTTGATGTGCTCCGGTGTGGGGAAATCCGGCTCCCCCACGCTAAAGCCAATGACGTCCAACCCCTGGGCGCGCATCTCCTTAAATAATGTGTCGATGGCGATGGTGGTGGACGCCTGGACGGACGTTGCCAATTTCGATAATTCTTTCATAACAGTGGCCTCCCTATGATTCGTTTTATATCAAATAAAAACGGGGTTTCTATGTCATCTGCGCGGGTCTGCCCCTGCGCAGGATTTCCTTCCGGTGAAGTATTATAGTTTCAAACTTGCAGATTTGCAACCCCAAGTTTCAATTTTTTTGCGATTTTGCATCTTTTTTTCCGCAATCCTGCGTCCCTTGCCCCTCTGCGCATCCCTATGGGGGAGGGACTTGACTTTTTCAACTCTCTATGATATCATATTGATATCAAGAAAAAGGAGTGTATCCGCTATGAAAGAACAACCCGTAGAAAAAATACTGACCACCAGACAAAACGGGATGGCGGTGCTGCTGCTGGCCATCGCCATCTACATTCTCACCTTTGTTACCAACGTGTTCCTCTATCCTTATAGCATCCTCTCCACCGTGTTCGTGCTGCTCTCCATCCTGGCCTCCTTCCTCCTGGCCGGGCTGAAGGTGCTCAAGCCCCAGGAGGCCATCGTGCTGACCCTCTTTGGCAACTATGTGGGCACCCTCCGGGGGCCGGGGTTCTTCGCGGTGAATCCCCTGTGCACCGCCTTCAACCCCGCCGCCAACACCAAGCTCTCCCAGAGCGGGGAGATCGGCGGTAAGGTTCGGACGGTTTCCGCCAGCAACAAGCGCATCTCCCTGAAAAATATGACCCTCAACAACGGCCGGCAGAAAATCAACGACTGCCTGGGCAACCCGGTGGAGATCGCCATCGCGGTGATCTGGCGGGTCAGCGACACCGCCAAGGCGGTATTCAATGTGGACAACTATATGGAATACCTCTCCCTCCAGTGCGACAGCGCCCTGCGCAACATCGTGCGCATCTACCCCTACGACGCCGCCCCCAACGTGGACACCACCGGGGACGGACAGGCCGACGAGGGCAGCTTGCAGGGTTCCAGCGAGGTGGTGGCCCAGCGCATTCGGGATGAGATCCAAGCCAAGGTGGCGGACGCAGGGCTGGAGATCGTGGACGCCCGGATCACTTACCTGGCCTACGCCCCGGAAATCGCCGCCGCCATGCTCCAGCGCCAGCAGGCCCAGGCCGTCATCGATGCCCGGACCATGATCGTGGACAGCGCCGTAGGGATGGTGGAGATGGCCCTGGAGCGGCTCCGGGAGAACCAGGTGGTGGACTTGGACGAGGAACGTAAGGCCGCCATGGTGTCCAACCTCCTGGTGGTGCTGTGCGGCAATCGGGACGCCCAACCTGTGGTGAACTCCGGCAGCCTCTATTAAGCCTATGGCAGAGAAGAAACAAATCCCCCTCCGGCTCTCCCAGGAGCTCTACGCCGCCATCGCCGCCTGGGCGGAGGACGACTTCCGCTCCGTCAACGGGCAGATCGAGTACCTGCTCACGGAATGTGTCCGGCAGAGGAAGAAGAATGGGTCGCCAGTGCCCAAGGAGCTGGATGTGCCGCCGAAATTGGATATTTCCTAGGTCGAGGGAGAACGTATGGGGGCAAAATAGCAGCGCCGTCCTGGAAGGCAGGATGGCGCTGCTGCGTTTTGCGTTCGTTTTTATGTACTGATTCCTGCGAGCCACCTCCCATACTGTGAGTAAGTGGCTCTCATTGCCCTCATATCCGATTTCTGGATAGGAAAATAAAGAGAAAACTCCATGACAACAAGAGATTGAAAACACAGGGCACCACCGCGCTACGACGAAGCATTCAAAGCCGGAGCAATCCGTATGGTCACGGAATAAGGCCACCCAAGCCGGGAGGTGGCCGATATCTTCTCCTACATCGAGGCTTCGTACAACACGCTGAGACCGCATTCCTCTATTGGTTGGCATGCACCCAACAACTTCTCGCACCTCATGCAGCTTAGACGTGCGTCCGTGAGATATCCTACGTTTGATTCTGTCCCTTCTGACTTTTTGCTGTCTATTTTTATGGGAAGGGCTCACTATTGACAAAGAAACAACAGCATGCTATTATATAGTCCAAGGAGGTGAAACCCATGAGAGAAAGAGTGACCTGCGGGACACTGATCAAGCAAATACATGATGGACTGGAAAAGCAGGCGAACAATTCCCTGCGTACCCAAGGCCTTACAATGTCCCAAATGGGTGTGCTGATTGAACTTCATTTTTCGCCGGAAAAGCAAATGCCGCTAAAGGAATTGGAGCGGCGGCTTCATGTGGCACAGTCTACCGCCGCCGGAATCGTGGCCCGGCTGGAGCAAAAGGGTTTTGTGGAGGGGTTCGGCGACGCAAGCGACCGCAGAATAAAAATGCTCCGCATTACCCCCGCAGGAGAGGAATGCTGCCAGCTTGCAGATCAGCACATGGTAGCGTCCGAGGAGACCTTGCTCTCTGGTTTGACCGAAGCAGAACGCGCTGCCTTTTTTGCTCTGCTGGAACGGGTAGCAGGCAATTTGAAATAAATGTCCGCCCGGTGCCGGGCATTTATTTCAGTTAATTTAATAGCATGATATCGAAAGTAAGCTAATGATTTAGGAGGTTTTTATGAACAATTCGAAAGCGGTAGAACTCTTTGAGAAAGCCCCTGTGTCGCAGGCCGTATTGAAAAACGCCCTGCCTGCCATGGCTGCGATGTTGATGGTGCTGATTTACAATCTGGCAGACACGTTCTTTATCGGCCAGACCCATGATGCACTCCAGGTGGCGGCGGTGTCCCTGGCGATGCCTGTGTTCCTGATATTTATGGCCGTTGGTACAGTGTTTGGCATGGGCGGTACTTCGGTGATTTCCCGCGCACTGGGGCAGGGCCGGACGGAATACGCCAAGAAAGTCTGCTCGTTCTGTATGTGGGGATGCGTCGTAGTCGGTGTAGTCATGTCGGCACTTTTCCTCATTTTTATGGACGAAATTCTGTCTCTGGTAGGAGCAAGCCCTGATACCTGGGACTACGCAAAATCCTATCTTACCATCGTCAGCCTAGGTGGGCCGTTCGTGCTGATCTCCAACTGCTATTCCAATGTGGTTCGCGCTGAGGGCCAGTCAAGCCAAGCCATGATGGGGCAGATTTTGGGCAACCTACTCAACGTTATTCTTGACCCGATCATAATACTTGGTTTTGGCTGGAATATCGCAGGCGCGGCGATTGCAACGGTAATCGGAAATATAGCTGGCGCTCTCTACTATATCCTCTATTTCGTGCGGGGAAAATCAACCTTAAGCGTCAGCATTAAGGACTTTACGTTAAAAGACCAAGTGTGCAGCGGCGTTCTAGCTATCGGTGTTCCGGCGGCGCTGGGTTTCTCGCTGACGCTGGGTGTGGCTCTGACCGTGATTTGCTATCTATTTGTCAATCAAATCGTAGGGGTGTTTCTGTCGGACGCAAGCGCCTATTCCTACGCCGTACAATTCTCCCGCATCCTGCTGACCACAAGTTCCCTGTTTGGCGTGTTCTATGTGCTGATTAACACGCTGCAAGCTATGGGAGCCGCCACACCAGCCTTGATTATCAATTTGAGCCGTCAGGGGATGCTCTTCATTCCGGCCCTGTTCATTTTGCAGGCGGCGATCGGCATCACTGGCCTTGTGTGGGCGCAGCCGGTGGCGGATATTCTTTCCATCGTGCTGGCATTGTTCCTCTATGTCCGGGTTTCCCGGAAGATGATGCTCGAAAGCAAATGAGGAGATAAACATGAGGGAAGGAAGTGAAATCTTGGGGATTTCCTTGCCGGATGATGATGCTTTACAAAATTTATTCTGCACTATGCGCAGCCAATGGCCCTGTACGAAAGTGCGAGCCGCTGCGTTGCCATACGCCTGAACATCATGGAAAAGGAAGTGGACGCCAATGGAAGGCATGACCCTATCCGTTCCATTTCCAGCCGTATCATGCAGCCTCTCAGCTTTAATTTTAGAAAAGGGAAATTTATCTGTCAAAAGAACAAGCTGAAATCAAATAAAAACAGCGGAGGTCAAGGCTTTTATACCTTGACCTCCGCTGTTCGTTTTGACATCAAAGCCACACCGTCACGGCGAAGCCGCCTTTGAAATAATAGGTGTTCGTCCAATGTCCAGTTGGTGGAGGCGGGGGGAGTCGAACCCCCGTCCGAAAACACTTCCTCAGGAACCTCTCCGGGCGCAGACGATTCTTTGCATTCCCTTACCATGACGCAAACCGTCATGCTTCATGGTTTGGTAGCTTCATTTGTCATGCCGGGGGCAAAGCTTACCCCGGTCACGTGCACCACTAAGATCACGCCTGAGTCCGGCTCGTGGTCCTTCCGGGTCAGACGGCCGCTTTAAGCCGCGGCGAGAACTACGTTATCGTCGTTCTTTAATTTATAAGTTGCCCATTTTAAGGATGTTAGGCGCATCCGCCCGCTATTCCTGCCCCCATGTCCCCGTCGAAACCAGTACGCCCCCCGATATAGAAGGCCCCTTTTCCTACGCAGGTAAAAGAGCTGGAACACGCCTTGACGCCCGCCGGTCTGGCCGGCGCCAAGGCGGTATCGCTGTGTATTACATCTTCTCCGGTTCGGGATACTCCACGCCGAAGGTCTCCACTGTGACCTTCTTCATGCGCTGGTCCTCCTTGGGCTTGTCGCTGGAATTGGTCTTGACTCCAGCGATGCGGTCCACCACATCCATCCCCTCGGTGACCTTACCGAAGGCGGCGTACTGGCCGTCCAGGAAGTCCCCGTCGGCGTGCATGATGAAGAACTGACTGCCCGCGGAGTTGGGGTCCTGGGCACGGGCCATAGAGAGAACGCCTCTGGTATGGCTCAGGTCATTGGGTACACCGTTGGAGGCGAACTCACCCTTGATGGAATAGCCAGGACCACCGATGCCCACGCCCTGGGGATCGCCCCCCTGGATCATGAAGCCGGAGATGACCCGGTGGAAGATGATGCCGTCATAGAAGCCCTTGTTAATCAGGCTCACAAAGTTGTTGACGCTGATGGGCGCCACGTCGGGATAGAGCTCGGCCACGATCTTGCCGCCGTCCTCCATCTCGATGGTAACAATGGGATTGTCTGCCATAGTTTTCATGTCTCCTTTTCCGTTTAGAAAAAGCGCCGTTGCGCTAGGATGCGCTGTGCTAAGTAGTCTATCGCTGTTTCAAGGCCCGGTCCATCTCCCGCTTGGCGTCCCGCTGGGCAGCGGCCTCCCGCTTGTCGTAAAGCTTTTTGCCTTTACACAAGCCTACCTCCACCTTCACCCTGGGCCCCTTGAAATACAGGCTCAGGGGGATGAGGGTGTAGCCGTCCTGCTTGATCTTGGCAAAGAGCTTGGCGATCTCCCGCCGGTGCATCAGCAGGCGGCGGGGGCGGCGGGGCTCCCGATTGAAGATGTTCCCCTTTTCATAAGGGCTCACGTGCATCCCATTGAGGGACATCTGCCCGTCCTTGATGGTGCAGAAGGAATCCTTCAAATTCACGTTGCCCATGCGGATGGACTTGACCTCTGTTCCGGCCAGCTCGATGCCCGCCTCATAGCGCTCCTCCACGAAATAATCGTGAAAGGCCT
Source organism: uncultured Oscillospiraceae bacterium (assembly GCA_910578575.1). Taxonomy (GTDB): domain Bacteria; phylum Bacillota; class Clostridia; order Oscillospirales; family Oscillospiraceae; genus Evtepia. The sequence goes on along the minus strand of CAJTQP010000047.1, from coordinate 10,663 downwards.
TCTTGTTCTTGGCGATTTGCTTGACACTCTCTTTCCCCAAGACGGGCACCTCCTCTCTGACCTCTGGGAATGGTCTGTATTGAATTCTTATTATCTCCTATTATAGCCCCCGTGTCAAGGGATAAACAGGATTTTCGTCCCGCAATCCTGCGGAAAAGCACGGAAGAATCTCTTCATCTCTGGAATCCGTCTCCTTCCGGCCCACAAATGGGACCCACACTCTACGGAGCGTCGGTTGTCCGCCCCGATCCTGCATGGTAGAATGCCCAGGAAAGCAAAAAAGGAGGGAATTTCATGAAAGTAATCGCATTCAATGGCAGCCCCGCAGGGAAAGCCAGCGCCACGTATCAGATCATCCGGGCCTTTCTCTCCGGTGCGGCCCGTGCCGGAGCCGAGACGGAGACCTGCCACCTGATAGACCACCCAATCGACCAGTGCCGGGGCTGCTTCGCCTGCTGGTTCCAGACACCAGGACAATGCGTCCGGAAGGATGCCATGGCCCCGTTGCTGGCGGCCTATCAGTCCGCCCACGTGGTGTGCTTCGGTTCGCCGGTGTACTCCTGGAACATGACCGGACTGCTGAAAAACTTCGTGGATCGTCTGATCCCCTTGAAAAGCCCCAAGATCACCCAGCAGGCCGGAGACTTTGACATGGCCGACGCCCGGCCCCGGCAACAGCGCTATGTGGCCATTGCCAACAGCGGCTTTCCCGGAGAAAATAATTTCTCCGTCATCCAGGCGGCCTTCTCCTGCTGCGCCCCCTGCCTGGAGCTCTATCGCAACTGCGGGAAGTTGCTGGTATCTCAGCAGCCCTCTGTGCAGGAAATCGTCTCCCAATACCTCACTGTTGTGGAGCAGGCCGGGTATGAGCTGGTGGCAGAGGGCACGGTAAGTCAAACCACCCAACAGCAGCTCTCCATGCCGTTGATGTCTGTGGAGGACTATGTACACTTCCTGGGGATGTGAGTACCCGAAAAAATCAGGGCTTGCTTTTTCCATCAAGCTGTGGTATCCTGAGCGCAACTGAATGAAGAGAGGGGCGGGAAGATGCGTCATATTTCTTGCAAGTAAAACTGGATTTAGCGGCTGTACCCCGGTACAACTGCGCCCATTTGCAAGAAAGTGAACCATCTCTTCTCCGTTCCATCCCGCCGTCACTGGCCTGTGCCAGGGGCGGGGGTGTGCTGTGACGAGCTGCAAGAACTTGCTTTCTTGCAGCTCTTATTTTATGGTTTTGAAGGGAGGCATGGTATCATGTCTATGATTAAAGTGGAGGATTTGAGCTTCACTTACCCCGGCAGCTATGACCCGATTTTTGAACGGGTCAATTTCCAAATCGACACCGTCTGGAAACTAGGCTTCGTGGGCCGGAACGGCCGGGGGAAAACCACCTTTCTCCAGCTCCTTCTGGGGCGCTACGACTATAGCGGACACATCCACAGCGCCGTGCCCTTTGACTACTTCCCCTACCCCGTCCACCAACCGGAACGCCCCGCCCAGACGGTGTTGGAGGAGATCTGCCCCCAGGCCCAGGAGTGGGAACTGCTCCGGGAGCTCTCCTATTTGGAAGTGGACTGGGAGGTGTTGCAGCGGCCGTTCCAAACCCTCTCCCAGGGGGAGCAGACCAAGCTGCTCCTGGCCGCCCTGTTCCTGAACCCCGGCCACTTCCTCCTCATCGACGAGCCCACCAACCACCTGGACAGCCGGGCGCGGGGGCTGGTGGCGGACTATCTGAAGCGGAAATCCGGCTTTATCCTGGTCTCCCATGACCGCCGTTTTTTGGACGGCTGCGTGGACCATATTCTGTCCCTGAACCGCACCACCATCGACGTGCAAAGCGGCAACTTCTCCTCCTGGCTGGACAACTTCCAGCGGCAGCAGGATTTTGAGGCCGCTCAGAATCAGCGGCTGCAAAAGGACATTCGCCGCCTCCAGCAGGCCTCCAAGCGTTCGGCAGCCTGGTCGGACCGGGTGGAGGCCTCCAAGATCGGGGCCTATGACAAGGGCTTTGTGGGCCACAAGGCCGCCAAGATGATGAAGCGCTCCAAGGCCCTGGAGGCCCGCCAGCAGCAGGCGTTGGAGGAAAAGGCCAGCCTATTGAAAGACCTGGAAACCGCCGAGGACTTGAAGCTCTTCCCCCAACGCTACCACGCCCAAGTGTTGGCCAGCTTCTCCGACGTGTCCATCCGCTATGGGGACCGGCAAGTCTGCTCGCCCACTTCCTTCACCGTAGAGCGGGGGGAGCGGGTGGCCCTGGACGGCCGGAACGGCAGCGGGAAAAGCAGCCTTCTTCACCTGCTCCTGGGGGAGGATATCCCCCACAGCGGCACCGTTACGGTGGGCTCCGGGCTGGTGATTTCCCACGTCCCCCAGGGCACCGGCCACCTCCGGGGCAGCCTCTCCCACTTCGCCCAGGAGGCCGACATGGACAGAAGCCTCTTCCTGGCCATCCTACGGAAAATGGGGTTTCCACGGGTGCAGTTTGAAAAGGATTTGGCGGACTACTCCGCCGGACAGAAGAAAAAGCTGCTCTTGGCCCGAAGCCTGTGCCAGCAGGCCCATCTGTATGTATGGGACGAACCTCTAAACTATATCGACATCTACTCCCGGATGCAAATTGAAACACTGCTCCAACGCTTCGCCCCCACCATGCTCTTCGTGGAGCACGACGGGGCCTTTCGGGATGGGGTGGCCACGAAGGTGGTGACCCTCTAACAATACGCTGAAATTTCCCCACCCCTCTTGTTCCTCTGGCCTTGCTTTGCTATAGTGTTTCTACAAACCAAGAGGGAGGATTTCCCATGAAGCAGTATATCGTAGACGCCTTTTCCCAAGAAATCTTTCGCGGAAACCCCGCTGCCGTCTGTGTCCTAGAGGACTGGCTCCCAGTGGAGACCATGTCCAGCATCGCCTTAGAGAACAATCTCTCCGAAACGGCCTTTACCGTTCCGGAGGGGGATGGCTACCGCCTGCGCTGGTTCACCCCTGGCGGTGAGATCGACCTCTGCGGCCACGCCACCCTGGCCACCGCCTACGTCCTCCTGCGCTTTTATGAGACATCAGCGGAAGAGATCCACTTCCAGTCCATGAGCGGCCCCCTGGTGGTGCGCAAGCGGGGGGAACTGCTGGAGCTAGACTTCCCCGCCTTTGCCCTTCGGCCCATCCCTGTCACCGATGCCATGACCCAGGCCTTTGGGAAACGCCCCCTAGAGGCCTACCTGGGGCGGGACCTGCTGTGCATTTTCGAGACGCCTGGGGATATCCGGGAGATGGCCCCAGACCAAGGCAAGCTCCAGGCCCTTCCCGGCCTGCTTCAACACGCCAGTGCCCAGGGGGAGGATACCGATTGCATCTCCCGGAGCTTTGCCCCCAAGCTCAGCGTGGCGGAGGACCCGGTCTGCGGGTCCGGCCACTGCCACATCATCCCCTATTGGGCCGGGAAACTGGGCAAGTCAGAGCTGGTGGCCTACCAGGCCTCCCGCCGGGGCGGCACATTATACTGCCGCAGCGTGGGGGAGAAGGTCTATCTGGCTGGCTATGCCGCCTTGTTCGCAGAGTCGGTGTTGCGCTTGTGACACCCTGCCACGCCTCTGCCTATGTACGGGAAGGGCCAAACCGGCCCTTCCCGTGTTGCCTCTCAGGCGGGCCCCAGCAGCAGGGGCTGGAGCTGCCGCCCTTCCAAGGCCGCCGTGACGGTGTCGGTGAGTTTTCCAAAATCCGCCACCAGAGAGGTGGGTTTCCCCTCCGGGTCGTCCTGGCGGAAGGGGACGAAATAGTAGTGTTTCCGGCACAGGAGCTCCCCGATATTCCGGGCAGCCCCCGCCAGGCCGTCGTTGGTAGAGACCGCCAGGACCACCGGCCGACCGTTGCGCAGGTGGGCCTTGGCGGCCATGGTCACGGCGGTGTCCGCCACCCCTGCTGCCAGTTTGGCCAGGGTGTTCCCGGTGCAGGGGGCGATCACCAGCACGTCCAGGAGCTTGCGCGGCCCGATGGGCTCCGCCTCCCGGATGCTGTCAACGACCCCACGGCCACACAGTTGGGTGATGCGGGCGTGAAAATCCTCCGCCCGGCCAAAGCGGGTGTCGGTGTCCGCCACCGCCGGGGAGACGATGGGGAGGATGTCGGGATAGTCCTCCGCCAAAGCCTCCATGGCCGTCAGGGTCGTCTCTAAGGTGCAAAAGGATCCAGTCAGGGCGAATCCCACCCGTTCTTCACTCATGGTGCTTCCTCCAGTTCCCAGAGTATGTGGTAGACCGCATCCCGGATGGCCGCCGCCGCGGTCACCGGGGCCGTCCGTCCGGGAAGGCCGGGGGCTTGGAGCACCCGCAGGCCCAGTTCCTTGGCGGCTCTCTGGTCCACCCCGCCGGGGGCCGAGGCCAGGTCCAGGATGAACGCCTCCGGGTTCACCAGGGACAGCCGGTGGGGGGACAGCACGCGGGCGGGGATGGTGTTGACGATGAGGTCAAAGCCCCCCAACTCGTAGGAGAGGGTCTCCAGGCGCAGGGTGTCGCAGCCGTAGGCCGCCGCCCAGGCCAGGTCCTCGTAGCGCTTGGCGCACACCGTCACCTTGGCCCCCAGGGCGCCCATCCGGTGGGCGGTGAGCTTCCCCACCCGGCCAAAGCCCAGAATCAGGACCCGCGCATTGTGCAGGGTGGTGGGCAGTTCCTCCATGGCCACCTGGACTGCCCCCTCGGCAGTGGGCACGGCGTTGGTGACCATACACTCCTCCCTGGCGTAGTAGTCAAAGACCCGCAGGCCCCGGCTCTCCGCCAGTTCCCGCACCGCCGGGGACACCATGCCTGCGCAGAGGACCTGCCCCGGCTCCATGTACTCCAGCAACGATTCCAAGGACAGCGGCTCCCGGCTCAGAGGGGCGTTGAGCATCCCGTCCGGCCGGGTCACCGGCAGGGGGAGGATCACGCAGTGGGCCAGGGCCAAGCCTGGTCCCAGGGGTTCTGTGCCCAGGTCCTGGTCCTCCAATGCCGCCAGGCGGACGGTATGGCCGTCCTCCCGGAGTAGGCGCACCAGGGCCCGCTGGCGTTGGTCTCCGCCCACCACCCAAATGTTTCGCTCCCGATCCATTGCCTCCATAGCAATACCTCCTTCCCTCCTGGTCATTCTATTCTGGGGGGTGGAAAAGGGTGAAAAAAGCGCGGGACGTGTTTTTTGTCCCGCGCATTTGGTTGGGCTGCCGTCCAAACCTGCCCAGAGGCTCTGCCCCTGGACTCCGCCACCTTTTGAAAAAGGTAGACGAAAACTTTATTCTTTACAAGCCCTGCCAGGGGCTTCCATCGCTGGGGAGCACCACCATCTCCGGGGTCTCCTCCCCGAAATCGAAGAGGCTGAAGCCCCCCTGAAGGAGGAAGGTTCGGATGGCCTCCTCCGCCTGGCTGGGGTCCACGGTCTCGTCCTCAAAGGAGCGCACAAAGGTATGGAGCTGCTCCATCATCCGGTCTGCCCGCTCACTGAACTCCTGGTCGATCTCATACTCCTTGTTCATGCCGTTGCAAAAGCGCTGGGCATCCTCCTTGTCGCACACCGGGGTGAGGAAGAGGTTGAACACCCCCAGGCTGCCGTAGTCGTAAAAACCGTTGTATTTCACCAAATCCTGGGGTTTCTCCACCTGGGGGCAGAGGAAGGCATCCTCCGGGAGCCGCCCGTCGTTGGCGGCCCGGACGGCCTCCTCCTGGCCGTAGGGGATGACCTCCATGCCGCAGTAGCGCATGAGCCAGTCCTGGACCTGGGCCTCCGCCACCTTCACGTCCTGGTAGTGCTCAAATCTTGTCTCGTTCCTCTCGTTGCCGCTGGTGGCCAGCATCAGCATATAAAAGCGATCCTTCATAGTATTCTCCTTGTTTTTTACAGGCTACAGCCCAAAAGGCGAACCTCCGGCTCCAAAAGCACCCCGGTCTCCCGCTGCACCGTCTCCCGTACCTGGCGGATAAGGGTTAAGATATCCTGGCAGGTGGCACCGCCGGTGTTCACCACAAAGCCTGCGTGCTTTTCCGACACCTGAGCTCCCCCCACACGGGCCCCCTTCAAGCCGCACTGCTCAATGAGCCCCCCGGCAAAGTGGCCCTGGGGGCGCTTGAAGGTACTTCCGGCACTGGGGTATTCCAGGGGCTGCTTGCTCCGCCGACGCTGGGCCAGCTCCGCCATCCGGGCCCGGATACGCTCCGTTTCCCCCGGTGCCAGGGCCAGCTCCGCCCCCAAGATCAGCCAGGGCAGGTGGGCAAAGACGCTGCTGCGGTAGCCCAATTCCAGCTCCGGCAGGGCCAGGCGGTGGGGTGTTCCCTGCCGGTCCACGCAGTCCACCCAGCGCAGCACCTGGGCCATCTCCCCGTCGTAGGCGCCGGCGTTCATAAATACGCCACCCCCCAGGGTACCGGGGATGCCGTGGGCGAACTCCAGCCCGGTGAGGCCTTGGTTGGCGGCAAACACCGCCGCCTGGGCCAGAGTCACCCCGGCCCCCACATAAAGGGATGTCTCCCCGGTCCGTTCCAACCGGTTCAGTCCACCTGCCGTTTTCACCACGAAGGCCTCCGCCCCATCGTCGCTCACCAGGAGATTGGAGCCCTTGCCCAGAAAGAAGGGCTCTACCCCGGCCTCCCAGGCGCAGGCCAGGAGGATGGGCAGGCTTTCCGCCTCCTGGGGCAGGGCCATGAGGGTCACCGGGCCCCCCACCTTAAAGCTGGTGTGCTGGGCCATGGGCTCCCTCTCCCGCAGCTCCAACTGGGGCAGGCGTGCGTGAAGGGCAGCTTGGAGTGTCTGCATTGGCGTCATGGTATTCCTCCCCTATTTTGTTTCGTAACTGTTTTATTATAGCAAATCCTTATGGGAAAACCTAGTCCTTTTGTAAAAGACCGGCCACGGCAGTTTGCCGCAGCCGGTCTTTCCATTATTCGTCAAAACTCACAGAGAGGACCTCATCCATCTCCACACCCCCAGAGGCGGGGATAGCGGTCTCCTCCAATTCCATGGTATCCTCCAGCTCTTTCAGCTCCAAGGTGGCATCCTCTACCTCGTCCTCGGCCTCCTCCGGCTCTGCGTCGGTGGTGGCCGCCACGGCCGCCACGGCGGCATAGCCGTTCCGGCTGGGCAGGGGTTCCTCTTCCCTGGGGTTCATCTGGCGGTACACCGACAGGCCGGAGCCTGCGGGAATCAGCTTGCCGATGATGACGTTCTCCTTCAAGCCGATGAGGTGGTCCACTTTCCCCTTGATGGCCGCCTCGGTGAGGACCTTGGTGGTCTCCTGGAAGGAGGCGGCGGAGAGGAAGGAGTCTGTGGCCAAGGAGGCCTTGGTGATCCCCATCAGCAGGGTGGTGGCGGTGGGCATCACCAGTTCGCTGCCATCCTCGTGGGTCTCCCCTGCTTCGATCCGGGCGCGGACCTCCGCTTCGGCGTCCAGGAACTCCATCAACTCAATGGTGGAGCCGGAGAGGAGCTGGGAATCCCCGGCCTCCTCCACCCGGACCTTACGCATCATCTGGCGCACGATGATCTCGATATGCTTGTCGTTGATATCCACGCCCTGCTGGCGGTAGGGCTTCTGGACCTCCCGGATCAGGTAGTCGTGGACGGCAGACACGCCACGGGTGCGCAGGACCTCATGGGGCGACAGGGCGCCTTCCGTGAGCTGGTCGCCCTTCTTCACCATATCCCCATCCTTGCAGCGGATGCCGGAACTATAGGGCAGGGCGTAGGTGACCACCTCGCCGTCGTCGGCGGTGATGGTGACGTTACACACGGTAATGCGCTTGCTCTCCTCCAAGGTGACCCGGCCGCTGATCTCTGCCAGTTGGGCCATTTTCTTGGGCTTGCGGGCCTCGAAGAGCTCCTCAACACGGGGCAAACCTTGGGTGATATCGCCCCCGGCCACGCCACCGGTGTGGAAAGTACGCATGGTCAGCTGGGTACCCGGTTCCCCGATGGACTGGGCAGCGATGATACCCACAGCCTCGCCCTCGCCCACAGGCTCCCCGATGGCCAGGTTCATGCCGTAGCAGCGGGAGCACACGCCGGTGCGAGCCCGGCAGGTGAGCACGGAGCGGATCTTCAGGCTGGTGAAGCCCTTGGACTCCAGGAACTTGGCGTCGTCCATGGTGAGCATGTGGTCCTTGGTGAAGAGGACCTCCCCGGTCTCCGGGTCCACCACGTCATCCACAGGGCAGCGGCCTTTCAGGCGCTCGGCGAAGGGCTCGATCACCTGGCCATTTTCGCTGATCTCGCTGACCACGATGCCCTCGGTGGTGCCGCAGTCCTTCTCCCGGATGATGACCTCCTGGGACACGTCCACCAGGCGGCGGGTCAGGTAGCCGGAGTCGGCGGTCCGCAGGGCGGTATCCGCCAGGCCCTTCCGGGCGCCTCTGGAGGAGATGAAGTACTCCAACACAGACAGGCCCTCACGGAAGTTGGCCTTGATGGGGATCTCGATGGTACGGCCAGAGGTATCCGCCATCAGGCCGCGCATACCGGCCAACTGACGGATCTGGGCCATGGAGCCACGGGCGCCGGAGTCCGCCATCATGAAGATGGGGTTGTAGCGGTCCAGGCCCTTTTGCAGGGCCTCGGTGACGTCCTTGGTGGTCTCCTCCCAGGCTTTGACCACCAAACGGTAGCGCTCGTCGTTGGTGAGGAAGCCCCGCTTGAACTGGCGCTCGATCTTGACGATCTCCTTCTCCGTCTCCCGGATGAGGGGATATTTCCGCTGGGGCACCGTCATGTCGTAGATGGAGACGGTGAGGGAGCCCAGGGTGGAGTAGTGATAGCCACGGGCCTTGATGATGTCCAGCACCTCCGCCGACTGGGTGAAGCCGTGGCGGACGATGCACTTGTCGATGATTTTCCCCAACTGCTTCTTGCCGCAGACGAAGTTGATCTCCGGCTCGAAGAGCTGCTCCGGGTCCTCCCGGTCCACAAAGCCCAGGTCCTGGGGGATGCCCTCGTTGAAAATCAGGCGGCCCACAGTGGTGCGTACCAGCTTGTGCCGGGTCTCCCCGTTGATCTCCGCGCTCATGCGCACCAGAATGGGCACATGGAGCTCCAGCTCGCCCTCGGCATAGGCCAGGTGGGCCTCGTCAGGGCCGGCGAAGGTGTGCAAGATCTCCTTGGGCTCGCCGCCGTTCTCCACGGCCAGACGGGCCTCATAGCCGGAGGTGGGCAGGAGCCGCTCCTGGGTGTCGATCCAAATGCGGTCCCGCTCACTGATCTCCCCGGCATTCAGGGCGGCCACAGCCGCCTGGGGGTCGGCGTAGATATAGGCTGGGTCGGCGGGGGCGTCCTTCTCGTAGGTGAGGTAGTAGGAGCCCAACACCATATCCTGGGTGGGGACGGTAACAGGGCCGCCGTCCTGGGGCCGCAGGAGGTTGTTGGCAGAGAGCATCAGGATACGGGCCTCCGCCTGGGCCTCGGCGGACAGGGGGACATGAACGGCCATCTGGTCGCCGTCGAAGTCGGCGTTGAAGGCGGTACACACCAGGGGGTGCAGTTTGATGGCCCGGCCCTCTACCAGCACCGGCTCAAAGGCCTGGATGCCCAGACGGTGGAGGGTGGGGGCCCGGTTGAGCATGACAGGATGCTCCTTGATGATGAAGTCCAGGGCGTCCCAGACCTCGGCCCGGCCCCGGTCCACCATCTTCTTGGCGGACTTGATGTTGTTGGCCTGGCCCTCCTCCACCAGCTTCTTCATGACGAAGGGGCGGAAGAGCTCAATGGCCATCTCCTTGGGCAGGCCACACTGATAGATCTTCAGCTCCGGGCCCACCACGATGACGCTTCGGCCAGAGTAGTCCACCCGCTTGCCCAGCAGGTTCTGACGGAAACGGCCCTGCTTGCCCTTGAGCATGTCAGACAGGGATTTCAAGGCGCGGTTGTTGGCCCCGGTGACGGCACGGCCTCTCCGGCCGTTGTCGATGAGGGCGTCCACCGCCTCTTGGAGCATCCGCTTCTCGTTGCGCACGATGATGTCGGGCGCGTTGAGCTGAATGAGGCGCTTGAGGCGATTGTTGCGGTTGATCACACGGCGGTACAGGTCGTTCAGGTCGGAGGTGGCGAAGCGTCCGCCGTCCAGCTGCACCATGGGCCGCAGCTCAGGGGGAATGACGGGCAGCACATCGATGACCATCCACTCCGGCTTGTTGCCGGACTGCCGGAAGGCGTCCACCACCTCCAGGCGCTTGACCAGCTTGGCCTTTTTCTGTCCGCTGGCGTCCTTCATCTGGGCCCGCAGGGAGACGGACAGCTCCTCCAGGTCCAAGTCGGACAGCAGCTTCTTGACGGCCTCCGCGCCCATGCCGGCGTCGAAGTCGTCCTCGTAATACTCCCGCAGCTTCTTATATTCCGCGTCGGTCAAGATCTGATTTTTGGTCAGGTGGGTGTACTCAGGGCCGGGATCGGTGACGATATAGGCGGCGAAGTACAGTACCTTTTCCAAAATCCGGGGGCTGATGTCCAGCAGCAGGCCCATCCGGGAGGGGATACCCTTAAAATACCAGATGTGGGACACGGGGGCAGCCAGCTCGATGTGACCCATGCGCTCCCGGCGCACCTTGGCCCGGGTGACCTCCACGCCGCAGCGGTCGCACACCTTGCCTTTGAAACGGATTTTCTTATACTTGCCGCAGTGGCACTCCCAGTCCTTGGTGGGGCCAAAGATGCGTTCGCA
>CAJTQP010000046.1 GCA_910578575.1 uncultured Oscillospiraceae bacterium | reverse complement strand
ATTTCAATCCACGCTCCCACGAAGGGAGCGACTTGGTGCCCAGAGCGGGCCTTTCAGAGCTCGGAATTTCAATCCACGCTCCCACGAAGGGAGCGACGGAAAAGCGCGATAATTACAGTCACCAGGGCTTATTTCAATCCACGCTCCCACGAAGGGAGCGACCGGCGTCTCATCAGTTACACCGGCCTAATGAGAATTTCAATCCACGCTCCCACGAAGGGAGCGACTGTCGCAGACTGCGGTACATACATCGGCATGGCGATTTCAATCCACGCTCCCACGAAGGGAGCGACCCCCCACAGGCATCATCAAAGCAAAAACCATGGATTTCAATCCACGCTCCCACGAAGGGAGCGACAGCAAAAAATACCAAGAACCCTACAGATATCACATGATTATTTAGACGCCCTACACAAAAACTGCTGCACACCCATCCTGCAACTTCCATATTTTTGAAAATATGGACCATCCATTCAGTGCGAAGCAACCGTGTTTTTCTGCTCACTTTGGGTTCGCACATTAGAGAATCAGGGTATCTTCAGGTAAATAGGTATTCTTTGCACCAAAATGTTCGATTTTATTTTCATAACGGCTTCCAAGATAATAAAATCGAAGGCTATCTTTTTCCGGGTCCATGATTTTACAGAGTTTTGCCTGTAGGCTGCGGCACTGTGCTGGGTCTAGCAGGCATTCAAAGACAGAACACTGTACCCGCTGCCCATAGTTGACACACTGCTTTGCAATCTGCCGGAGCCGCCGCCGGCCAGCGGCATCTTCTGTATTTACGTCGTAGGTAACCAAAACCAGCATGATATCACTTCCATAAAAAGGGGGGATAGGCGTCCAAGTCACCCCGCAGGTGCCGGGCCAACAGCAGAGATTGGATGTAAGGAATCATTCCCCAGGGGAGTTTTTCACCTAAATAGGGGTGGGTGAGGGTCTCCTTTTTGCGTGTTTGCCAGCTGTTCAAAAATGCTTTCCTCCCATCATCGGTCAGTTGGACTGCCCCACTTTCCATGCGGAGGAAGTCTGACGCTTTGATTTTGCGGTTGTTGATCAAGGTCAAAACAAAGCGGTCTGCCATGCAAGGGCGCAGTTCTTCCATTAGGTCCAGTGCCAGGGAGGTTCTGCCGGGGCGGTCTCTGTGGAGAAAGCCTACGTAGGAATCCAAGCCCACGCATTCCAGCGCAGAAGCACAGTCGTGGGCCAAAAGGCTATAGGCAAAGGACAGCAATGCGTTCACGGCATCCAACGGTGGACGGCGGTTGCGGGTGTGGAAAAAGAATGTCTCTTTGTCACCCAAAATCATCTCGTCAAAGACGCCAAAGTAGGCGCTGGCCCCAGTTCCTTCCAGCCCTCGCAGCTGGTCCAAATTCGTTGCTTCCTTGACCTGGGGCAGCAGCGCCAAGATTTGCCGGGAAGCGTTGGTCAACTGCTGGCTGTCCACCCGGAGCCCATGGTCCCGGCGTGTGCGTTCTATGCTCCAACGGGCGTTGTATAGTTTCCCGAAAATCATTGTGCGGCTGATAAGACAGCTCTGGGCAGGGTCATCGGCAACCCGATATTGGGTACGGCGGAGCAGTACGTTTCCGTGGCTTTCCCCGCACACGCGCGCTAAGAATTTTCCCCTGGGGGTACAGAGGGCAAAACCGATCTGGCGTTTGGCGCAAGCGCCCATCAGGGCTGGGGAAGCTCCGGAATAAGAGAAGGAGACGATGCTTTGCAGCGTATGTAGGGGATATCGGGCGATTACCTGTTTGTCCCGGTTTGCCACGACATTTTCACCGTCCAAAGATAAATAAATATCTTCGGAGAGAATATAAAGGGTATTTAACAGATGTCTCATTCCAGGCCCTCCATCGCGTCAGTCAAATAATCTGAAACATTCCGGTTCCGCATCAGCTTCGGCACGCAGATATCCTTTAGGGAACAGGCATTGCAGGCTTTCGTGGGTTTTACTTTGGGTGTATACTGCCTGCGATATAGCGCGTGCATTTCTACCAGGCTGCTGCGAACTTGCCCGCGCAGTTGTGCTGTGAACGCAACAGGTAAGCGGCGGCGGGGCTCTCCGTAGTACAGAGCCCCCTCTGAAACGGTGCAGCATAGCATTTCCTCCAGGCACATAGCCTGGGCGCAAAGTTGCAGTTCATCTGCGTTGTTCTCCTTTGGCCGGCCCCGTTTGTACTCCACTGGATAGGGCAGCCAAAGCCCCTCTTTTCCCTGGAGAGGAACCCCTTCTGGATTCTGGTGAAATTCCACCACGTCGCACTGTCCGGAAATGCCCAGTTCCGAGGAATGAACGGCCAACCCCCGGACAATCAGCCGGTCTCCCCGACTCTCCCGGAACGCCTGGTCGTGGACATGCGTATGCATCAGGCTCCCATCCACCGTGCGAAAATTTTCCGCCCACTGGTTTTCAATATGGATCAGGGCCCACTGACGGCGGCAGAAACAGAAGTGTTGCAGGCCGGAAAGTTGCAGGAAGTCCTCTTCCTTACATTCCATCCAAAACCTCCGGCTCCAATCCATCCAGAGCGTCCAGGACGATTTGGTAATCCTCTGCACAGCCGGGAATCTGATTGGGGTCTTTCAATTCCGCGCGGACAGAACGGTGGACCTTGGCGGAGGAGTGCTGCCCATCCTTGCAGTTATGGTGGAACCAGTAGAGTTTACAGACTTCCATAGAGCCATCCGGCCGGGCGGAGGAGGCGTCGTTCACAAAAAGGGTACGCAGGCATTCTTTCAGCACCTCGGCATCCTCCTCTGTGAAGCCGGTCTTTTCTGCCAGTTGGACGTTGATGGAGCCTTTGAGCTTGTAAAAGCCAAAGCGGATAAAATGCTTCATGCCCATGGTGTCGGAGGCGCGGCCTTTGTCGCTGTTTTCTCCATTGACGCTTTTGGTAATCTGCATGTCCTCCACCTGCACCGGAGATACACTGACTCCCTGGTGGACAGAAACTGGCCCCCGGATGCCAATAGACACGCCCTTGGCGTCTTTGAAGGCAAATACTTGGCCGAAAGAACGGACGTCCAGCCAGGTTTCACAGGCTTTCTGTGCATAGGCGTCGGAATCCTTCACGTCCTTCGCTTTCCCAAGCTTGGCGGTGGCCCGTTCACTCAAACTGCCGCAGCCATCCTCACAGCGGTCCGCAGACTGGACAAACACAGCCTGTCCCAAATCCTGCATTCGGTTGCGCAGTTTGCGCTTGATGCACACGTCACTGATCTCGCCCAAACCAGCATAATCTGTGCGGGGACTGTTGCCGTTTAGCGGGTCGCCGTTGGGGTTTGCCATGGTGACAGTGACAAAGGCGACAAAGTCGATCTTATTCTGCAAAATACCCATTCTCATACCTCTCCTTCTGTTTCTTCCGTCTTATCGGATTTCCCGTTGCGATACGCTCTCTGGTGGTAGTAGCCCAATAAATAAACGTCGTCTAGTTTTTGGTTCAAGTTTCTGTCCGACGATGACAACATGTCCACGATTTCCTGGGCCTGCTTGCGATACCACTGCCGCAGTCCGGGGGCAAGCTGCTTATAATACGGCTCTAGCCGTTCCTCCAAAACTCTCCAGCCGGACAGGGGCCGCAGGGCAAATGATTTCTGCATCCGTAACGCATTGGTCTCCCGCCCCTCGTCTGTGCGATAGCTGCTGCGCTCCACTGCCTCCGCAATGGCTAGCAGACGTCCAAATAGATAACTGCGGTCTGTGTTGTTTGTGTCCAGTGCCATATCCCACTCCTCCTTCCACTGGTCATAACGATATTTCCGAATAGCTGCGCAGGCCGTAAACAGCAACTTCTGCCGGTTTTCTCCCTCATAGAGCAAGAGATGAGAGGATCTCTCTACCAAGTTTCGCGCGATATCCAAGGGGAATCCGGCCTGATCGATCCGGCAGGACACCAGACGCTGCATCTGCTGCTTTAAGATGCGATCATCTGTTTCTATTTTGCCGTTTCTGGGTACACCAAAGGCGAAATTAACGATTTGAAACAGAGATGGCGATTGGATACCATAAGGTCCATTTTCCCAGCAGCAACGATCTTCCCAATCATAGAGCCGTTGTAAGAAGTCAGATGCCAGCAATTCGTTGTAGTAAGTGACAGCCAACCGGCCTGTGGTAGCTGCGTCAAAAGCGGTGATAACTACCCCCGCCTGGGCGGGCAGGTCATGCTTCCAACCGGAGAGAGCCTCCAAAAGCTGTTGCCGGTACTGCGTGGGGTTGGCGGCCTTCTGGCTGTTTTTCCCCCGCGCCATGGCGCCATGCACTTTGGGGACTGGATGCCCTTGGGGATTCCAACATAGGAATGTCCGGCCACCAAAGGAAACGCTTTGATTGGCCACCAACCACCGCAGAGCGCTGTGTGCTTTTTGAGAGGCCGCATACCCCACAGTGGCTGCCTGCCAATCGTCCGCAAACCGCCCTCGGTAGGTAAAGCCGCTGTTATCATTGGAGGAAATCAATTTCGCATTTCCGTTGATGGGCACAATGCCTTTGGGATGCTGTCTGGCCGGGGAGACCATGTCTCCTGAAATCATGCAGAGATGATCCGGGATATCCTTCCGCTTGAAGGAACTGTACTGAATGAAAGACGCCATCAGTGCCTGGTCCCGCCAGCAAGGTCCGCTGCTCTCCGCGCCTAACCCATTGACCACCCACCGCACCATCAACTTTTCGTCGCTGGGCTGACCGTTTGGCTTGCATTGGATGATACCGGTATCCGATAGATCGCTAAGAATCGTTCCTCCCTGTACATAGTTCAAAATGGCTTGCAGTTTTGGGAGGGTATATGGGGAAGTGGTCCAATCCGACAGTGCCGTCACATAGAGAGGATGCTTTTTGGCGTCATAGGGGGCCACATATCCCAGTTGATCGCACAGGGGATGGGCGCAGGGGGAACTGGTTCTGCCTGCCGAGTCCTCCGTGACCGGGATAATAATTTTCGGCTCCTCCTTATCTACCGTCCGGGCTGTCACAAAGTGCCCGTCCTGATTCAGAGTGATCTCAATTTGTGCCCGTACCATGATGTGAGAAACGGGGGCCAGTGGTTCTTTTTCCTCTGCGTATACGGTCCCTACACGGTGCGCCATGGCATCATAGGTCTCGCAGGCTTTTTGCAAAAGTCCCATTACGTCACCTCCCCAAACTCCCGTAAGCCGGAGAAGTTGTCCAGGGCTTCCCCGAAGGGTTTCCTCTCCATCTCCCGCAGTACCTTGGTAAGAGGGCAGGCCTCCGGGCGGGGAAAGGAGAGGATCCCCCGTTTCATCACCGGATACCAGAACCGGGCGGTCATGTTCCCTTGGGTCTCTGGGGAATATGCCTCGTCGGCGTAGGTGATCCCGTGGTACATCAGCCCAAAGCTCAGCTCTGGCAGGTCGTCATACCAGCCCGGCCCTTCCCCAAAGGTGCAGGGCTCCACATAGCCCTGACACTCCCTGGTGCCCAGAAAGATATCCCGGCGGCCGCCTTTTTCGATCATGCGCTTTGCGATGTTGTGGTGCTTGTGCTCATTCCGGTCCTGGGCCAACTCCGGTCGGTTTTCGTTCCATTCAAAGTGCGCCCGCACCTGATAGCAACAGTTTTTTAGATAGGTATAGTAGGATAGGTCGTTCTTGTTGTCCTGGTAGTGGATGGGCCGGATTCCCTTCACCTCAGTCTGGATTTGGTTGACCACCCGGACCGCATCGATATACCAGATCAGCGTGGGTTTCCAATATACGGAAGATAGGATTCCCTTCAAAGCCTCATAGGTGGGGACTTGATAGGTGCATTTTTCTCCGCCCACGCGCAGGATGGGATCGGAGAAAAGTGCGTAATCCCCCGTGACCTGAAATTCCACAATGTTTGGATGCTGCATCAGTACACCCCCAAAAATTCAAGTTCAGATTCCTCCAGAGAAAAGCCGGTTTCTGCGTGGTAGTGGCCGCTCAACCCCAGCGCACCCCCATAGAGGGGGATCAACCCCTGCTCTGCGGACAGACGATCCCGTTGATATTGGTACAGAGAGACGGTGTAGGGTTTGGCGTCCTCCAATCGAGCTTGCAAATACTTCGGGTCCTCTCTGGCCCGTGCGCTGCAAAGGTCCTGGATGAGCTCCTTGCCTGGACCGTATGGCACGATAACGTCCTCGGTGTTCTCCTCAAATACCTGGAACAGGGTACCGGCGAGACGAAATGCCTGCCGAAAATAATAGGGCTGTTCATCCGGATGGCTGTCGTTGCACGCCAGCAGAGAAAACAGGGAGGGACGGCCTTTGCAGCAGTAGTCGTGGTGCCCTTCATCCTCTCTTTGATAGAGCGTGCGGTAGTAATACCCGATGGCCTCGTCGGAGACCAACTTGTGCTGATACTGTTCTGGATGCTGGGCAAATTCCGCCAAAAGTGCTTGGGTCGCGGCTTTCCCTTTCTGGATATCTGGCAGCCGCGCAAGGGATTCGTTCTGGCATTCCACCAGATAGACAGGCGCCAGGGTGCCTGGCCCGGCTTCTCCGCTGCGGTTACACCGGCCCGCTGCCTGCACGACACTGTCCATCCCGGCGGAAAGGCGGATCACAGCGGCAAAGGAGATGTCTACCCCAGCCTCGATGACCTGGGTGGAGATGCAAACTGTCTTTTGCCCCTTCTGTGCCAGGGAGGCCTGAAGCCGGTCCAGGGTATCCCGCCGATGGGCCACACACATGGCGGCAGAGAGCTGGAAGCGCGCCAGCCCTCTGCCATCCAGCTGCCGGAACAATTGCTCCACCTGGGCTTTCTTGTTGCAGACGATGAGTAGACTGTCTGAGGTCTCCAAAACCTCCAGGGCAAAGCTGGCGATCTCTTCCAAGGACAGCTTCCCAACCGTTTGGAGCTTCGTCCGGTCAAACACCGACCATAGGGCAGGGGAGAAGGGGACCAAATCAGGAACCGGCCCGTGCAACGGATGTTGGATTTGTTCGATACAAGGTTGGGTGGCAGAGCAGAGGATCACCGTGGCCCCACAAACTTCTGCCAAAAAGTTCATGGCCAGGGAGAACAGCGACAACATTTTACTGGGAACCGTCTGGACCTCATCAAACACGATGATGCTGTTGCATAGGGCGTGGAACCGGCGGATCGCAGTGGTTTTGCCGGAAAACAGGGTGTTTAGCATTTGGACCAAGGTGGTGATGACGATGGGGGCTTCCCAAGTTTCCGTCAGAAGCTCCAATGTGTCCAGCTTCTGCGGGTTTTCCTCTGTGTGGACAAGGTTGGAGTGGTGTTCCAAGATCAGACTGTCATCTTGGAGATACGTTCGGATGATACTGGCGTTTTGTTCCAGGATGCTGAGCAAGGGGGTCACGAAAAACACTCGCTGCTTTTGATGGGCTTCCCCGTGGGCCAAGGCGTAGCGGAGGGAGGACAAGGTCTTTCCGCCGCCGGTGGGGACGTTCAGGCGAAAGACGCCCCCTGGCCGCCCGGCGGCCTGCCGGCAGATATCCGAAATCTCCCGCCGGGCCCGGTCAATGGGGGATGTTTGAGGGAGTGTGTCCAATTTCTCTTCCACGCGGCGCAGACAGGTCCCCCACATCTGCTGCAACGCCTCACCACTTCGTTTGGGCGGGAATTCTGCGCCGTTCATAAATGCAGCCGTATCCCGGCGGTCCCCTTCGATCACGGCGGAGAGCAGCAGCCGGGCCAATAGGCCGGAGTAGAAGGCAGTTTCATCATCAAACGCCTCTCGGTTTTCGTCGGTCATGGAGAGGATCTTTTCCAGGACGGGAGCCAACTCCGCATAGGCTTTTTGAAACCATTGGTCCAGCTCCTTCTCGCTGGCGCAGAAGTGAAAGAAGTTGTTAACGGCTTCCGCATAGTGGATCCCCTCCTTGGTGAGCCGGTGCTGGAATCCACTTTCTTGCTCTTTATCCACACAGTCGAATAAGCCGTGGTGTCCGCCGGCGGCCAGGGACAGAAGTTCACTGACCACTTCCGCAAAGTCCCCCAGGGTTTCACTGTGGTACCGTTCCAGAAAAAGCCGAACACCGGCGAAGGTATGGTTGACAGAACCCTTCCCGCCCTCCCCGTGCAGCAGGTAATTTTGAAACTGCGTGGTGTATTTCCCAGCATCGTGTACCAGCCCCGCCAAGTACCCACTGGCGGAGAGGGAGAGCGGTTCCAACGCTTGGGCGGCATAGTCTGCGGTGTTTCGGCAATGTGCCTCCACTGTCTGGGCCGCCTCTGGTTCCCCTTGGGAACCCGGCCGGATGTGTGCGAAAAAGTGCTCCATCATACCTTCGGTAAAGTGGCAAAGCCTGGGGCCAAATCCTCGTCAGTGGGGATATAGTCCGTCATCTGCCCATCATGGAAGGCCTCATAGGCATACATATCAAAATACCCGGTACCAGTGAGGCCGAAGAGGATGGTCTTCTCCTCCCCCGTCTCCTTGCAGCGCAGGGCCTCGTCGATGGTGGCCTTGATGGCGTGGCTGCTCTCTGGGGCGGGAAGGATGCCCTCGATCCGTGCAAACTGCTCTGCCGCGGCGAACACGGCGGTCTGCTCCACGGCTGTGGCCTCCATCAGGCCGTCGTGGTAGAGCTGGCTCAGGGTGGTGCTCATACCGTGGAAGCGCAGGCCACCGGCGTGGTTGGGGGCGGGAATGAAGCCGCTGCCCAGGGTGTACATTTTGGCCAGGGGGCAGATCATGCCGGTGTCGCAGAAGTCGTAGGCAAACTTGCCGCGGGTGAAGCTGGGGCAGGAGGCGGGTTCCACGGCGAGGATGCGGTAGTCCGCCTCACCCCGGAGCTTCTCCCCCACAAAGGGGGCGATGAGGCCGCCTAAGTTGCTGCCGCCCCCGGCGCAGCCGATGACGATGTCGGCCTTGATGCCGTATTTATCCAGGGCGGTCTTGGCCTCCAAGCCGATCACGGACTGGTGCAGCAGCACCTGGTTCAGGACGCTGCCCAACACGTAGCGGTAGCCGGGGATAGAGGTGGCCACCTCCACTGCCTCGGAGATGGCGCAGCCCAGACTGCCGCCGGTGCCGGGGTGCTCCTGGAGGATCTTCCGTCCCACGGCGGTGTCCATGGAGGGGGAGGGGACCACGGAGGCCCCGTAGGTCCGCATGACCTCCCGGCGGAAGGGCTTTTGTTCATAAGAGACCTTGACCATGTAGACCTTGCAGTCTAGGCCCAGGTAGGCACAGGCCATGGACAGGGCGGTGCCCCACTGGCCGGCGCCGGTCTCCGTGGTGACGCCCTTCAGCCCCTGCTGCTTGGCATAGTAGGCCTGGGCGATGGCGGAGTTTAGCTTGTGGCTGCCGCTGGTGTTGTTGCCCTCAAATTTGTAGTAAATTTTTGCAGGGGTATCCAAAGCCTTTTCCAGGTTGTAGGCCCGCATCAGGGGAGAGGGGCGGAAGGTCTTGTAATAGTCCTGTATTTCCTGGGGAATGTCGATATACGGGGTGGTTTCGTCCAGCTCCTGCTTTACCAGCTCCTCGCAGAATACGCCGCTGAGCTCTTGGGCGGTCATGGGCTGGAGGGTGGCGGGGTTCAACAGGGGGGCGGGCTTGTTCTTCATATCGGCCCGCAGGTTATACCATTGCTTGGGCAGCTCCGCCTCGTCCAAATAGATTTTGTAAGGGATGTTGTTCATGATGTTTGCTCCTTTTCGAGATATTTGGCGCAGAGACAAAACAAAAACGCCCTTGTCTCTGCAAATGCAGGGACAAGAGCGAAAAACTCCTGCGGTACCACCCGGCTTGGCGCACACTGCGCCCACTTTAGCGTACCAACATACGCCGGCTTTTCTGGTAACGGTCAGCCATCTCCGTCTCACCTACTGGGGGATTCCCGTTCGGCTCGCCCTCGCAAGGCCATTCGTCCTGGGGTCAGGTACTGCGCTCTCACCGCCCGCAGCTCGCTTGGACCCTTCCGCTCAAGAGTACTCTTCTTGCTCATCGGTTTCCCAAAGGATAGCACAAAGCCACCCCCCTGTCAAGTTTTTTTGCAGGATTTCTAGGAGAAGCCTGCGGATTTTTGGTTGCAAAAGGGCGGACGATGGGGTATGATGGGGAAAATATCTCAGTGAGGAGGGAAGGGAATGACAAGCTTCCGCGGGGCAAACCTGCGTCCCACCGCCCAGTATACGGCGATTCAGGGAAGTTACTGGGCCAGCTACTGCTGTGTGGTCACCTTTTCCAGCGTATACTTGCTCTCCCGCGGCTTTTCCAACGTCCAGATCGGGACCCTCATCAGCATTTCGGGGCTGCTGTCTGCGCTGTTGCAGCCCCTGGTGTCCAAGTTGGCGGACGAATTGAAGAGAATGTCCCTGCGGCAGTTTTCCGCCCTGTTGGTGGGGCTGTTCCTGTTTGGCGGCGTGGCCCTGCCTCTGTTGCCGGGGCGGGTGCCTCAGACGGGGCTGTACGCCTTCCTCCTCATCATCGTGCAGCTCATCATGCCCCTGACCTCTGCCCTGGGGATGGCCTGTATCGACGCCGGGACGCCTCTGAACTTTGGGGTGGCCCGAAGCGCGGGGTCCATCCTCTATGGGGTGGTGTCCTCCCTCTGCGGGCGACTGGTGCTGCAATTTGGGGAGAACTCCATCCCCGTGGCCTTGACGGTGCTGAATGGGATCCTGCTCCTGTCCGTCCTGGCCTTTCGCTTCGCGGACCAAGGGGAACAGACGGCCCAAAGGGAAGCGGAACGGGCAGAGAAACGGGGCGGCGTGTTTGTGGCCAATTACTACCATGTGATCCCCCTGCTGTTTGGGGTGGTGTGCCTGTTCATCAGCCACAATATTCTGAATGTTTATACCTTTCAAATCGTTCAGCCCCTGGGGGGCGACAGTGAGGCCATGGGGGACCTGCTCTTCGTCCAGTCCTGGCTGGAGCTGCCGGTGATGTTCCTCTTCTCCTGGATGCTGAAGAAGAAGAGCAGCCGCTTTTGGGTGCAGCTGTCCGGGACGGGCTTTTTCTTCCACGCCCTGGGTATGTGGGTGGCCCCCAACATGGGGGTGGCCTATCTGGTCCAGGTGTTTGAGATGACGGGCTACGCCCTCTATACCCTGGCGGCCATCTATTTCGTCAACGAGAGCGTGGCGGAGGCGGAGCGGGTCCAGGGCCAGGCGTGGTTCGCCATGGCCATCACCCTGGGCAACGTCCTGGCCAGCTTTGTGGGGGGCCTGCTCCTGGACTACGCCGGGGTCCCCGCCCTTCTGGCCTTCGCCACCCTCACCGGCGGGGTGGGGATGCTCCTCCTTCTGGCCCTGCTGCGGAAGGGGAGCCGGACCCTGAACGAGAAACCACAAGCCCTTTGAATTGCGGCAAAAGGAGGCCCCTATGCACATTCCACTTTGTGAAACCCAAGCGTTGGAGATTTTGACCTTTGAACAGGCCAGGGTCCCCACCCAGAACGACTATGACCGGGAACGCTGGTGGTACATCCCCGACCACTACGCCGAGTACCGGTATCTCCTGGGCACCCGTGGGGAGAATCCCCTTATCTGCATCGGCATCAACCCCTCCACCGCCGCGCCGGGGGATTTGGACAATACCTTGAAATCCGTGGAGCGCATCGCCGCAGGCAACGGCTTTGACAGCTTCCTGATGTTCAACGTCTATGCCCAGCGGGCCACCCGCCCGGAGGATATGGACCAGAGCTGCAACCAGGCCCTCCACCGGGAGAATATGGCGGCCTTCCGCTTCGTGTTGGAGCAGGTGGGGGCGGGCTATGCCCCCGCCGTCTGGGCGGCTTGGGGGACCATCATTGAGAAGCGGCCGTATCTGCGAAACTGCGTGCAGGATATGATCGACATTGGACGGGAGTACGGCGCCCGGTGGCTGTGTGCGGGGAAGTGCAGCAAAAAGGGGCACCCCCACCACCCCTTGTATCTGCGAAAAGATGAGCAGGTGCGGGCGTTTGATGTGATCACGTATCTGGAGCAGTTCGGCAAGGGATGAAACGTTGAGGGTTTTAGGATATGATAAAGATACTTTTTGTTTGCCACGGCAACATCTGCCGCAGCCCCATGGCTGAATTTGTCATGAAGGACCTGGTAAACCGGGCGGGCCAAGCGGATGCCTTCCAAATCGCCTCCGCCGCCACCAGCACCGAGGAGACCGGCAACCCCGTCTATCCCCCCGCCCGCCGGAAACTGGCGGAACACGGGATCGGCTGCGCGGGCAAGACGGCCCGGCAGTTGACCAGGGAAGACTATGCCCAATACGACCTCCTGATTGGGATGGACCGGGCCAACCTGCGCAACATGAACCGGCTCTGGGGCGGGGACCGGGAGGGGAAGCTCCATCTGCTGTTGGATTACACCAGCCGTCCCGGCGACGTGGCCGACCCCTGGTACACCGGTGACTTTGAGAGCACCTGGCGGGATGTCTTGGAGGGCTGCCGGGGCCTGTTGGAGCACTTAGGCCGGTGAGCCCCACAAGTTTGTGAAATTCGACGGGGGAGAAGGGGGGAAAAGCGGAACCAAATCCCACCCAGTCATACTTTGGGATGATTACAAATCCCCCCATTTGTGCTATAGTCAAGAGATAGGATAGACGATGGGGAGAGGGCCCTGTGACCGGGCCCTTGCGGAGATCACCCAGAGGACAGGGGGAGGCAGCACATGGACAAAACCATCGTGGTCACCGCCGCGCTGCGAAAGCGCTTTGAGACGGCTTGGGCACAGAAGCAGGTCATCCTGTTCTGTGCCCCCTGTGGTTTCGGCAAGACCACCACCGCCAACGCCCTGCTGGCGGGCCGCAGCGTCTGCCACCTGGATGCCCGGAAGGACCGGCTCCAGGGCCTGGCCTTGGACAACGAAGACGCGGTTTTGTTGGATAATCTCCAGTGGATGAAAGACCCGGAGGAACAGCAGGCCCTGTGTGACGCCATCCAGGCCCACCCGGCGGTCCACTTCCTCCTCCTGGGCCGGGGGACCTTGCCGGGGTGGCTGGCGCCCTTTCGCTATGAACAGCGCATGGAAATTTTAGAGGCCCAGGACCTGTTCTTTGACCGGGAGACCACGGAGCAGTTTTTCCGCGCCTATGGGTTGACGGTGAAACCGGGGGAGCTGGACCGGATTCATAAAACCAGCCTGGGGTATCCCCTGGCGCTGCGTGCCCTGGCCCACTATCTGGTGGAGGGCAAGCCCTATGACAAGGGGGTGGATGCCCATGTGCGCCGGGAGATTTTTGCCCATTATCAGGAGTCGGTGTACCGCCGCTTCCAGCCGGACACCCGCCGCCTGCTCTTGGACCTGGCCCCCTTCCAGCCCTTTGACGTGGAGTTCGCTCAGATCCTCACCGGCAACAGCCGGGCAGGGGAGCTGCTGGGGGAGCTCCAGCAGGACACCACCATGCTCCTTTATGATGACCTGCGCCACTACCACTTTTGGCCCCTGTTTCGTCAATTTCTTCTCTGGCAGCAGGAGCGGGAGTACAGCAGGGAGGAGCAGAAGGGCCTATATAACCGAGCGGCCCTCTACTATGAGCTGCAAGAGGACTACACCAACGCCCTGGCCTGCTATTCCCACTGCGGCAACCACCGAAAGTTGTCAGAGCTGTTGGTGAAAAACAGCCAACGGCACCCAGGGGTGGCCAACTTCGACGAGATGGAGCCCTACTACCGGGCCCTATCCAGGGAGGAGATTTTGGCCTCCCCGGCGTTGATGTGCGGGATGAGTATGCTGTGCGCGGTGTGCCTGGACTATGAGGCGTCAGAGGCGTGGTATGGGTCGCTGCAACAGTATGCCTCCAGGCTGGAACGCAGCGACGCGGAGTATCAGACTGTCCGGGGCCAGCTGGCGTACCTGGATATCGCGCTCCCCCAACGAGGGGTGGAGGGCCTGACGGACCTGATCAAAAAGACCGCTACCCTGCTGAGCAGGCGGGAGATCATCCTGCCGGAGTTCTCCGTCACAAGCTGCCTGCCCAGCATCATGAACGGCGGGAAAGACTTTTGCGCCTGGAGCAAGATCGACGACCGGCTATATCAGACCATGCGCCTGCCGGTGACCCTCCTCCTGGGCCGGGACGGGGTGGGGTTGCCGGAGTGCGCCATTGCCGAGAGCAAGTTTGAAAAGGGGGAGGATGTCTCCGGCCGGGTGCTGGACCTGATGGGACGCCTGGACACCATCCAGCGCAAGGGGACGCCGGACATGGAGTTTGCCCTCATCGGCCTGCTGACCCGGCTGCGCATCGACCAGGGGGAGGCGAACCGGGCGCGGGAGCA
This sequence comes from uncultured Oscillospiraceae bacterium, assembly GCA_910578575.1. Taxonomy (GTDB): domain Bacteria; phylum Bacillota; class Clostridia; order Oscillospirales; family Oscillospiraceae; genus Evtepia. Next base: position 3,477 of record CAJTQP010000046.1, on the reverse strand, counting down.
CTTGCAGGCCCTGCGGGAGCGCTTTGAACAGCGGGACTGCGCCCGCTTCCTGCCCAACATCGACGCCCTGCTCTGCCGGGTGGCCCTCTATGAGGGGGACGAGGAGGCAGTGGACCGTTGGTATCAGGAGAGCGCCCCCAAGGACCTGCTAAAGTTGCGGGGAATGCTCCGCTACCAGTACCTTACCCGCGCCATGGTGGAACTGTCCTATGGGGACTACCAGGAGGTGCTGTTGATCCTGGCCCCACTGCGCAACTACTTCAAGGTCTGCCGGCGGGTGATGGACGGCATCCACCTGGAGCTGCTCACTGCCGTGTGCCGCTACCGGGCGGGAGAGTCGGACTGGCGGGAGCCCCTCCACGCTGCTCTGGATACCTGCCTGGAGTACCAATTCATTCGCCCGGTGTCCCAGTATGGCACCGTCATCCTGCCTCTGCTGGAAAAGAGCTGCTGGACAGGGGCCCCGGCGTTCCTGGAACGACTCACCGCCGCCACCCGCCTGCAAGCGGCCCAATATCCTGACTTCCTCCGCTGTCGGGGAACACTGTCGGAACCGCTGCTGCCGGCGGAGCTGAACGTGCTGCGGCTGCTGTGCCACCACAAGAGCAATGCGGAAATCGGGGAGATTTTGGGCATCAAGCTGCCCACAGTCAAGACTTATGTGAGCAGGATCTTGCGCAAGTTGGGAGTGAAGAACCGCAGTGCCGTGAAGGACGCCGCCCAGCGGCTGCACTTGATATGAGAGGGGAAAGGACCTGCTGTTTCAGCGGGTCCTTTTGCAAATGTTAGAAAATCGTAAGAAAATCCAAAGGAAAAACGAAAGAAGTTTCGTTGGGTTCCTGGTATAAGAAAGGAAAGGAAGGTGAGGCAGGATGGGCGAACACATTTTGGTGGTGGACGACGAGAAGGAGATCGCTGACGTGCTGGAGCTATATCTCCAAAACGACGGCTATCTTGTCCACAAGTGCTACACTGCCCAGGAGGCCCTGACGTGTATCCAGACCGTGGAGCTGGACCTGGCCCTTCTGGACGTGATGCTCCCCGATGGGGACGGCTTTCAGCTGTGCAAGACCATTCGGGAGCGGGCCTATTATCCCATCATCCTCCTGACGGCCAAGGTGGCCGACGGGGACAAGATCACGGGGCTGACCATCGGGGCCGACGACTATATCACAAAGCCCTTCAGCCCCCTGGAGGTGGTGGCGCGGGTGAAAACCCAGCTGCGGCGGTACCGGCGCTATAACCAGATGGAGACCAGAGGGGAGGCGGCACCCACCTCCTATGACATCCGGGGCCTTAGCATCCACAAGGATCAGCATCGCTGCCAGCTCTTTGGCCGGAGCTTGCAGTTGACCCCCATAGAATTTTCCATCCTCTGGTATCTGTGCCAGAACCAGGGGCGGGTGGTCTCCTCGGAAGAGCTGTTTGAGGCGGTGTGGGGGGAGAAATTTTTCAAGAACAACAACACCGTCATGGCCCACATCGGCCGCCTGCGGGAGAAGATGGGGGAGCCGGCCAAGCATCCAAAATTCATCAAGACGGTGTGGGGAGTGGGGTATACCATTGAAAAATCGTGAAAATCAGGCCTTTGGGCAACTCCGGATGAAGTTGTTTCTGCGGACCGCGGCCACGCTGCTGCTGTCCGTTGCCGCGGTCTATGGACTATACACCCTGGTGCTGCGGGGGAACTTTGCTCAGTGGAGTGTGTCCCTGCTGCAAACCCTGTGGGACCTGGACTATGGGGAGGCCTTGGCACTCTATGAACGGACCGTCCGCCAGCATGTGGACGGGCTCATTTGGCTGTCCATGTTCCTGGCCTTTTTGGGGCTGATGGCGATCTATCTGCGCTGGTTCACCGGCTACTTTACCAAGCTCAGCCGAGGGATGGATGCCATCCTGGAGGGGAGCGCCGGGGAGATCCAGCTGCCCCCGGAGCTCTTGGCCCTTGCAGGAAAAATGAACGCGGTGAAGGGGATGCTCCAGCAGCAGAAACATGAGATGCAGCTGGCGGAGCAGCGAAAAAACGATCTGGTGATGTATCTGGCCCACGACCTGAAAACGCCCCTAGCTTCGTCCATCAGCTACCTGAACCTGCTGCTGGACCAGAAGGAGATTCCCCAAGCGCTGCGGGAGAAATATCTCTCCATTGCCCTGGGGAAGGCGGAGCGTCTGGAGGAGCTCATCAACGAGTTTTTGGACTGCGCCAAGTTCAACCTGTCTCACGTGACCTTGCAGTACAGCCAGGTGGACTTGACCCGTCTGCTGGAACAGCTGGTGTATGAGTTCCAGCCCTTTTTTGCGGAAAAGGACCTGGGCTGTCAGCTTACCCTCCCAGAGACGGCCACCCTGCGTTGTGACGGGGAAAAGATGCAGCGGGTCTTTGACAACTTGCTGCGCAATGCGGTGCTATACAGCGATGACGGCAGCGAGATCGGGATTACCCTCCAACAGCAGGAGGACAGTGTGACCATCCGCTTCCAGAACCACGGTCCCACCATCCCCCAGGAGAAACTGGAGCGGATTTTTGAACAGTTCTACCGCCTGGACACCGGGCGCAGCACCAGCGGGACAGGCCTAGGCTTGGCCATCGCCCGGCAGATCGTCACCCTGCACCGGGGAAGCCTTACGGCGGAGAGTGGGGAGGCGTTGACTACCTTCACAGTGACCTTGCCGCTGCTGTGAGAAAACCGTAAGAAATTCCAAAGAAAAAATAGGGAAACCCTTGGGGGAAAAGAAAAAAACGGCACGCTTGCTTCTGGTATGATGGATACAGTACCGGAGCAAGCGTGTCTTTTTTTTCGGACGGAAAGGAAGTGTGCAAATGGAATTGAAGATCGACCATGTCTCCAAGGACTTTCAGGACAAAAAGGCTCTGAACGCCATCGACATCACCCTTACCCCAGGGGTCTGGGGCCTGCTGGGGGCCAACGGCGCAGGGAAGACCACCTTGATGCGGATCATCGCGGGGATCATGAAGCCCAGCGCCGGGGAAGTGCGCTATGACGGGGTACCCATCCGCCAGTGCCAGACCCAGTACCGGGCGGTATTTGGCTATCTGCCCCAGGAGTTCGGCTTCCACCCAGGGTTCACCGTGGGGGAATATCTGGACTATGTGGCGGCCTTGAAGGGGCTGTCCAAGGACCAGAGCCGCCGGAAGATCGGGGAGCTGCTGGAGCGGGTGTCTCTCACGCAGGTGCGGGGCAAGCGCATTGCCAAGCTCTCCGGGGGAATGCGGCGGCGGGTGGGCATCGCCCAGGCGCTACTGAACGACCCGGAGGTTTTGATTTTGGATGAGCCCACCGCAGGGCTGGACCCTGGCGAGCGGGTGCGCTTTCGCAACCTGCTGGCGGAGTTCGCCCAGGGGCGTATCGTGTTGATTTCCACCCACATCGTCCCCGACGTGGAGTACATCGCCACCTGCCACGCCATTATCAAGGGCGGTAAGCTGCTGGCGACAGGGACAACGGAGGAACTCGT
>CAJTQP010000045.1 GCA_910578575.1 uncultured Oscillospiraceae bacterium | reverse complement strand
CACCCAACGGACACATAAAACTGCGTCAGAATAGGTGTTTTGCACCATAAAGTTCGTTTACTACAAGTCATTCTGCGTAAGGGATGATATTGGAAGTTACATCCGAACCGTGTATCACATGGTAAGCCATACTCCTAAGCGAAGGGTCGGACGTTCGAATCGTCTCATGGGTGCCAAAGAAGGCCCAAGATCAGCGTGTTTTGGCTGATTTTGGGCCTTTTTCAAAAAATCTCCCGATGGAACTTCGCAGGGGGATACCATCTACACCCCGCTTCTGGGGGCCCGGAGCAGATGATGGAGCCTGCGCGATCAACAAAGCAGCGTCCCGGAAAGGGCTTTCTTTCCGGGACGCTGCTTTTGTTTGCTTATGGGGAAACGATTCCGCCGTTCTACTCAGGCCAGCAGCGGCCGTCCTGGTAAACGAAAAAGGTTGCGCTAGGACGGAGCACCGGCTCCACAGACATCTCACGGATCACCGTGGCGGTAGGACCCTCCCAGCGGGAAAGCGCATACAGGAAATCGCTGTTTCCATCGACCTGCTTTTCCAACAGTTCCATGACCTGCTGATAGTTGAACATCTACGCTACATTTTTTCATTTTCACGGTGGATAGAAATAAGGTGGACGGCGACCAGGCTAGCGCCAGCGTAGACGCCAACACTGTGGACCAACTGACAGACCAAGCCACCAGCAGCGGCAGTGGCAGCGTCACCGTGGCGGTAAAGGCCCCCAGCGACGTGTCCCAGGTGGCGGTGTCCCTGCCCGCCTCCGCAGTGGCCGATCTGGCGGACAAGACCGACGCCGCCCTGAACATCGAGACCCCGGTGGCCTCCGTCACCATCCCCAACGACAGCCTGGCAGAGCTCAGCACCGGTTCCCAGGCCCTCTCCGTCACCGCCGCCAAGAACGAAAACAACACGGTCTCCATTACTGTGGCCAAGGACGGGGAGACCGTGGACAAGGTCTCCGGCGGCCTCAAGGCCACCATCCCCTTAGAGGAGAGCACTCCCGGCACCGTGGCCGTTTTGGTGAATCCCGACGGCACAGAGACCATCATCAAAAAATCCATCGCCAGCGATGGTAGCGTCTCCCTGCCCCTGGACGGCAGCGCTACCGTCAAATTCGTGGACAATAGCCAACCGTTCCAGGACACCCAGGACCACTGGGCCAAGTCCTCCATCGACTTTGTCAGCAGCCACGACCTGTTCAACGGCACGGGCAACGGCAACTTCTCCGCCGACCGCGCCATGAATCGCGCCATGCTGGTGACGGTCCTCCACCGCTTGGAGGACACCCCCGCCGGCGGCAACGTCTCCTTTGACGACGTGGCAGAGGGCCAGTACTATAGCGTCGCGGTGGCTTGGGCCAGCAGCAGCGGCATCGTCACCGGTACCGGCGACGGCTTCTCTCCCGACGGAGATGTGACCCGTGAGCAGATCGCCGTGTTCCTGTTCCGCTATGCCAAGGTCATCGGCGTGAACACCAGCGGCCAGGGCAGCGTGGACCGCTTTGACGACAGCGGCAGCGTGTCCACCTGGGCCGAGGACGCCATGTCCTGGGCCGTGGGCACAGGGGTGATCAGTGGAACCAGCGGGAACCGCTTGGACCCCAACGGCAGCGCCACCAGAGGTGAGGTCGCCACCATGCTCATGCGCTTTGTGGGCTACCTCAACAAATAAAATCAACGTCACAAAAGTCGGAGCGTTCAAAACCGCTCTTTCCAAAATCCAATTTTCGAAGGCCCGGATTCTCATTCAGAGAATCCGGGCCTTCTCAGTCTGTCAAAAAAGTAGTTTGTCCTATTAGGAAAGAAGCAAGAAACCCGCGGGCCGGCGAAGGCGCCGGCCCCTACAAGGACACGTGGATGGTTTCACCACCCGTTGGTTCACAATGGACGTGGTTGGCGCTTTCCTGTAAACTCCACTTGTCTTGTGGGCACCCGCCTTGGATGTAGGGGCCGCCCCCCTGGGCGGCCCGCAAGGCTACAGGCGGGACAGTTCCGCGCGGCACATACGGTGGCCGCAAGACGTTGGGTACGCGCTCACCCCAACGCCTCCCTTGTATAACTCTGCTCCCCACTGGCCCGGTCAATGGTCACGGTATACCGGCCCTTCTCCCACAGCAGCTGCTCCGGCTCGCCGTTGGCGTCGGTGTGGTAGACATCGTTCTCCAGGGTAGACTGGTACGTCACGCTGGTCCCATCAGGAGAGATCGCCAGGGCGTCAATGTCGGCAAAGCGCTCCCCGTAGTAGGGGTTTGACCGGGCGACGAGGATGGAAGGGTAGGTCTTATGGCTCCCGTCTGCCTCCACCACAGTAATATAACACTTCTGCCCTGCCATCGTGCCCCCGTACCTGGCATAGGCCATGGCGAACAGCTCCCCCTGTTCTTGGTAAGTAAAGAGGTGGTCTCCAGGAGACCAGATCGTTCCAATGGCTGCCTCCTGGACCGTCATGGCAAGGGGGTTGTCCAGGACAGGGGGCTGGCTCTGGCAGGTTTTTTCATACAGGCGGCACAGGGTCACAAAGCACTGCTCGGCGGTATACGGCCCCTGGGGGTCAAAGCGCTGGCCTTCCACCCCGGCCATGATCCCCAGGTGGGTCATGAACTGCACGTCCTGTTGGGCCCAATCGGCAATTTCTGCCTGGTCCTCGTAGGATAGGGGCGCCATGGGTCCATCTGGCACAGCGGCGTAGGTCCGGTAGGCCCTGGCCAACATCACCGCGGCCTCCTGGCGGGTGAGCAGGCCGGTCAAGTCCAGGTTTCCGTTTTCCTTACCCTGGAGGATGCCCAACTCCTGGGCCACCGGCCCGGTCTCCCGCCCGGCCTTGGCATCCCGGAAGTCCTTCACCCGGAGGTAACAGTCCAGGTCCGCCCCATAGGCCAATGCCGTCAGGGCAGAGGCATCCTCCCCAAACTCTCCCCGTTGGATGGGTTCCCGCAGGTCCCCAAAGACGGGGCGACGGGCCAAGCCCAGCTCCGACGCCCGGATCACCGTCTCCCTGGCCCAGGAAGACACCTCGCAGCGCTCCTCAATGGGGGACGTGTCATCCACCGCCCCGGCGGCGGGGAGGAGGAAGCTCTCTATCTATTAAAACGCATATTCCGTAAATTTGCAACATTTTTCCTCTTTTTGTTGCAAATCTCCGGGTTATGCGTTTATATTTAAGGAGAGAAAGAGCGGATAACAACTCGTCTTCTCAACATAACTAGGAGGATCTGACCCATGATTGAACGAAAACGTTTCCGTTGTATTTTGTGTTTCGCGGCCCTGTCCCTGGCCCTGCTGCTCCCCGGCTGCGGGGCCCAGGATAGCGATACCCCACCCCAGGAACCCACGGCCCTCTCCGCCCCCCTGGGCAGCGACGGCGGCTTCACCCTCTCCCTGGAGGCTGGGCGCACCACGGCGGCTCTCAGCGGGACCTTGGCGGACGGCACTTTGCCGGCGTATGACCTGTCGGCCCGGCAGTACACCCACGGGGACCACTTGACCATCTACGTCCTGGAAGCCCTGCCCGGCAAAAGCCTGGAGGACGCGGGGGATGTCTGCGGGGTACGCACTACGGACCCCGCCCAGGCCACCCCCAGGGGTCTAAAAGTCGGGGACTCCCTGGACCGGGCGAACTTCCTCTACGGCCCCTTTGAGGAAGTCCAGGAGGGCCTGTATTGGTTAAGAAATGGCGTGGGCTTGACAGGGCATTGTTCCCTGTACCTGGAAGCAGAGGGGGACCGTATCACCGCCATCTCCCTCTACACCCGCTTCTGGGGCCCAGCGCAGATGGTGGAGCCTGGGCAGGAACCCGACGGCGCCCAGGCCTCATCGGGCCACCCGCAGTGATATAGGATCCAAATGATCCGTACTGCTTTTTTGCATTACTTATCCTCTCCCCTGATACCCCGTAACGAATATGGTTGTACTCCACACAAGCTGACCTTGCCCGAAGCACCGCCGCCCCGAAATTCGCTTGATTTTTTGGGGAAAAGCGGTTGTTTAGCTGTGCTCTAGATGGTATACTGAGACAAATCATACTCTATCTCAGCCGAAAACAAACGCATAGCGCCGGGCTATGTGAACATGTGAGGAGAGACGATATGGAAAAAATATTGATCGTGGACGACAGCGCGGTACAAGCCATCCAACTGCGGACCATCCTGGAGACCGACTATGAGATCACCGTGGCCCAGACGGCGGAGGACGGCCTGGCCTATGCCAGCAGTGGAGAATACTCTCTGGTCCTGCTGGACGTGGTGATGCCGGGGATGGACGGCTTCACCCTCTTGAGCAAGCTACAGGATGAGGTCATCACCCAGAGCGTCCCGGTGATCCTGATTACCAGCCTGGGGGACATGGCGCACGAAGAACAGGGCCTCACCATGGGGGCTGTGGACTACATCGCCAAGCCCTTCCACCCCCAGATCGTGCGGGCCAGGGTCAACACCCATGTCAAGCTCTACCGCTACCGCAAACAGGTGGAGTGGCAGTCCATGACAGACCAGCTCACCGGCATCGCCAACCGCCGGCGCTATGAGCGCTACAGCGTGGTGAAGTGGCAGGAGGCCACCCGCCTTCAGATCCCCATCTCCATCTGTATGCTGGATATTGACCGCTTCAAGGCCTATAACGACACCTTCGGCCACCCCGCCGGGGACAAGGTCATCTCCGCCGTGGCCGGCACCCTGGCCCACCACCTGCGGCGCACCACAGACTTCGTGGCCCGCTACGGCGGGGAGGAGTTCATCGGCATCATTCTGGGCGGGGACGCCCAGTCGGTCTTTGACCACGTAAAACTGCTGCGCAAGCGCATTGAGGAGCTCCACATCCCCCATACCCCCACCGTGGGGCCCTGGGTCACAGTGAGCATCGGCGGGGTCACGGTGATTCCCCAAAGCGGCGACGACTATCGCACCTATCTGAACATCGCTGACACCATGCTCTATGACGCCAAACGCTTCGGGCGCAACCAGGTGGTGTGGTGCGGCGACGCCATGAAACAGCTGCGGGAAAAATAAGGGTACATACGGTATCGCACAAAGCGGGCGCTGTCCAACCACAGCGCCCGCTTCAGTATTCTCCTCGTTTACGATCTCCGCTGCCGCACCAACTTCCCATTGGCATTGCGCGCCAGCGCGTTCACAAAGGTGATCCCCCGGATCTTCTTAAACCCGGCGCACTGCCCGTTGTGGAAGGCCATCAGCTCCTCCGCCAGCTCCGCCGTGGGGAGATGGCCCCGCGCCACCTTGACACTGGCCACGATCTTCTCCCCCAGCTCCCGGTCCGGGATGCCCTCCACCAGGCACTCCGCCACCGCCGGGTGCTGGCACAGGATGCCCTCTAGCTCCACAGGGCTGACCCGGTAGCCTTTGCTCTTGATCATCCCGTCGCTGCGGCCACGATAGTACAGGAAATCGTCCTCGTCCTTCACCGCCAGGTCCCCGGTGTGGAAAATCTCCCCATTCCAGATGGCCTGGGTGCCCTCCGGGTCGTCCAGATAACCCATGGTGAGGCCCACAGGGCGCTTGCCGTTCTGAGCCAGGAGGACGATCTCTCCCTCCTCCCCAGGGGCGGCGAAGCTGCCGTCGTCTTTCAATAGCTCCACATGGTACTTGGGCAAGATCTTCCCCACAGAGCCCTTTTTCCGTCCCATGTTCTTGCTGTTGGCGGCGATGAGCCCCGCCTCCGACTGGGCGTAGCCCTCATACAGGGGCTGTCCTGTCTGCCCCTCTACGATTTCCGCCAGATCCGGGGGGAGCTTCTCCCCCCCCACGGCGAAGCAGCTGACGCTGGAGAGATCGTAGCGGTCCAGCCCCACGTCAGTGAGCATCCGGTACACCGTGGGCTGGGCCATCACCCCGGTGGCCCGGACCTCCTGTAAAAATTCCAAGACCTGTTGCGCCGGGAAGCGGTCGTAGTCATACACCAGCAGGGTGCCCAGATGGAGCCATTGGCAGTAGAACTTGGTCCCCGCCACCACCTCCCAGCCGCTGTCCCCAGTGGCGAAGTGGCGGCTGCCGTCGTGGGTGTCCTGCATGTAAGCGGCCCCGCAGTGGTTGGCCAGGAGATAGGCGTGGTCGTGGAGCACCCCCTTGGGCTCCCCGGTGGTGCCGGAGGTGAAGTAGAGCAAGATCGGCTCCTCCGCCTGGGTCTCCACCCGCGCCATGGTCTCCGGCTGGCCTTGGAGGGCGGCGTGGAAGTCCTCAAAGCCATCCCCGCCCCCCAGGGCGAAGCGCAGGGGCACCCCGGCCCGGTCCGCCGCCGCCCCCAGGGCTTCGGCGCAGCCGCCCTCCCGGCAGCACAGCACCGCTTTCACCTTGGCCTTGTGGAGACGGTAATAGAAGTCCTCCTCTGTGAGCCGGTAGTATACCGGGGCCAAAATCAAGCCCAGCTTGTGGGCCGCCACCGCCGCGATCCAGAACTCCCAGTGGCTGCGCAGGGCGCACAGCAGCACGTCCCCCTTTTTCAGCCCCCGTTTTTGGAACAGCACCGCCGCCTGGGTGCTCAGCCGGGCCACCTCTCCGAAGGTCAAGGTCCGGGCCGCCCCCTGGTCGTTGCGCCAGAGCATGGCGGGGCGGTCCGGGTATAACGCCCCCAGCTGGTCCACCACGTCGTAGCCGTAGTTGAAATTGTCATCGTAGGTATAGGTATAGCGCTCCAGCCGCCCTGCCGGGTCGAAGTGCTCTTGAATGAATCTGGTAAAAAATGCCCCCATACGGCACCTCCCTCTTGTGGTGCCTCCATTATACGGGGTTTGGGGGGCTTTGTCAAAGCGGGGCGGGCACACCGGAGTTGGGGCATTGTACAAATCGGCTTCGATTTATTTGTCCAATTTACGGCTTTACCTGGAAATTGCAATACGGTATCATACAAAAAGGAGGTGTGTAACATGGGAACAGAAAAGGACCGCAAAGACACACAGATGGCGATGATTTATGAGCTCCGCCTGATTTTCAGCGCGGACGAAAAGCAGACGTACACGAAACAGGAGATTGTGGAGCTGTTGGACAAGATCGCAATCGCCAAGGGACAGGAATAAACGCGGGGCCAGGGAAGCAGTTCCCTGGCCCAGTCTATTATAATGGTAACAATATAGTAACAAGTTTTCGTTAAAATAGCAAGCACCCCCGGTGAAACTGTGGAAAACTCCCCCACCCACCCCCCAACGCCACCCCATCCTGGAGGAAAAGGAAATATTTTTTCCACTTGTTCATAGATTTTTTCTTTTTTCTTGGGCGGAACCATGCTATAATTGTTTGAATTGTGGAAAACTCCGTGCTGTTGCACGTGGATATGTTGAAAGGAAGAAACGACCATGGGTTTCTTAAACAAATTATTTGGCACCAATATGGCCAAGGAGATCAAGCGCCTTGAGCCCATCGTACAGAAGATCGAGGCCCTGGAGGAGAGCTACAAGGCCCTCAGCGACAGCGAGCTCCAGGCCAAGACCCCGGAGCTGAAGGCCCGCTACCAAAAGGGCGAGACCTTAGACCAGCTCCTCCCCGAAGCTTTTGCCACCTGCCGGGAGGCTGCCGACCGGGTCCTGGGCCTGCGGCCCTACCGGGTGCAGCTGATGGGCGGCATCATCCTCCACCAGGGCCGCATTGCGGAGATGAAGACCGGCGAAGGTAAGACCCTGGTGGCCACCCTCCCCGCCTACCTGAACGCCCTGGCCGGGGAAGGGGTACATATCGTCACCGTCAACGACTACCTGGCCAAGCGCGACAGCGACTGGATGGGCAAGGTCTACCGCTTCCTGGGCCTCACCGTAGGCCTGGTGATCCACGGCATCGACCCCAAGGGCAAGCAGGCCGCCTACAACGCCGACATCACCTACGGCACCAACAACGAGTTCGGCTTCGACTACCTCCGGGACAACATGGCCATCTATAAGGCCGAGCTGATGCAGCGGGGCCATGCCTTCGCCATCGTGGACGAGGTGGACTCCATCCTCATCGACGAGGCCCGGACCCCCCTGATCATCTCCGGCATGGGGGACCAGTCCACCCAGTTGTACACCCTGGCGGACAACTTCGCCGCCTCCCTGAAAGGCCTCACCGTGGCCACGGTGGACGACAAGGAGGAGGAGGACGAGGACATCGACGCGGACTACGTGGTCAACGAAAAGGCCCGCGCCGTCACCCTCACCGCCCGCGGCATCGCCAAGGCAGAAAAAGCCTTCAACGTGGAGAACCTCTCCGACCCGGAGAACTCCACCCTCTCCCACCACATCAACCAGGCCATCCGGGCCCGCGGCCTCATGAAGCGGGATATCGACTACGTGGTCAAGGACGGGGAAGTCATCATTGTGGACGAGTTCACCGGTCGCCTCATGTACGGCCGCCGCTACAACGACGGCCTCCACCAGGCCATCGAGGCCAAGGAGAAGGTCACCGTGGCGCGGGAGTCCAAGACCCTGGCCACCATCACCTTCCAGAACTACTTCCGTCTCTACAAAAAACTCTCCGGTATGACCGGTACCGCCCGCACCGAGGAGGAGGAGTTCAACGCCACCTATCAGCTGGACATCGTGGAGGTCCCCACCAACCGCCCCCTGGCCCGGACGGACCACCCCGACGAGGTGTACAAGAACACCAAGGGCAAGTACAACGCCATCGTGGCCCAGATCGCCGAATGCCACGAAAAGGGCCAGCCGGTCCTGGCCGGTACCACCTCCATCGAGAAGTCGGAAATCCTCTCCAAGCTTCTCACCCGCCAGGGCATCCAGCACAACGTCTTGAACGCCAAGAACCACGAGAAGGAAGCGGAGATCGTGGCCCAGGCCGGCAAGTTCGGCGCCGTCACCGTGGCCACCAACATGGCCGGCCGTGGTACCGACATCATGCTGGGGGGTAACGCGGAGTATCTGGCCAAAAACGACCTGCGCAAAGCAGGCCTCTCCGAGGAGCTCATTGCCGAGGCCACCGGCTTTGCCGAGACCGACAACCAGGAGATCCTGGATGCCCGGCGGATGTTCTCCGAAGCCGAGGCCAAATACAAGGAGCAGCTGGCCCCGGAGGCCGACAAGGTCCGGGAGGCCGGGGGCCTCTTCATCCTGGGCACCGAGCGCCATGAGTCCCGCCGCATCGACAACCAGCTTCGGGGCCGGTCCGGCCGCCAGGGGGACCCCGGCGAGAGCCGCTTCTACCTGTCCACGGAGGACGACATCATGCGCCTGTTCGGCTCCGAGCGGATGCAGAACCTCATGGAGACCCTAAAGATCGACGACGATACCCCCATCGACGCCAAGATCCTCTCCGGGGCCCTGGAGAACGCCCAGAAGAAGGTGGAGTCCAAGAACTTCCAGGCCCGGAAGAATACCCTGGAGTACGACGACGTGATGAACGTCCAGCGTGAGGTCATCTACAAACAGCGCCGCCAGGTGCTGGACGGGGAGGACGTGGGTCCCTCTGTCCACAACATGATCCACCGCTGGATCGAGTCCTCCATCCAGGGCCACCTGGGGGAGGCCAAGCACTTCACCGCCGAGACCTTCCAGCCCGCCATCGAGCCCTTCCAGGGCCTGTTCTTCCCCGCCCAGGAGATGGCCCTCACCGACGAGGAGCTGCAAAAGTACAGCGCCGCCCAGCTCATTGAAAAGGTAGAAGAAAAAGCCATGGCCACCTACCAGGCCAAGGAGGATGCCCTAGGCGCCGAGCTCATGCGGGAGCTGGAGCGGGTCATGATGCTCCGGGTGGTGGACGAATACTGGATGGACCACATCGACGCCATGGAGGAGCTGAAAAAAGGCATCGTCCTGCGGGCCTATGCCCAGACCAACCCTGTGGACGCCTACAAAAAGGAAGGCTTTGAGATGTTCGAGGGCATGATCCAGGCCATCCAGGAGGAGACCATCCGCCGCATCATCGCCGCACGGGTCCAGACCGACGAGGTGAAGCGGGAGCGGGTGGCCAAGATCACCGGCCAGTCCAGCGGCAGCGACGAGACCCTGAAAAAGGAGCCCGTGCGCAAGACCATCAAGATCGGCCCCAACGACCCCTGCCCCTGCGGCAGCGGGAAGAAGTATAAAAAGTGCTGCTATCTAAAGGACAAAGCAGCGCAATAAAAATGACATTTACCTACCCTGTGAACCGGCGGTGGTGAGGACTGCGGCGTGTCCTTGTAGGGGCCGGCGCCCTCGCCGGCCCGTCGTTTCAGGCCCCGTCTACCGTTTCTTACATTTCCCACCATTTCCTAAATCACCTGCCATTTTCCCCTCCCTCTCGTCCCCATTCCCGGAGGGCGGAGGGAAAACCGCGGGCCGCCAGGAAAAGGGAAAACCGCGGGCCGCCGAGGGCGGCGGCCCCTACATCCAACGTGGGATGCCTTTATGCCGTGTGGGGTTCACATGGAGAGGCCCCATGATCCCGTGTATAGGAGGACCCATGCCCTTTACCAAGCAAACCGTCAACAACGTCGTATTCCACACCGCCAACCCCTTCACCGAAGCCGGCGGCGTACACCACGGCTTCGCCGCCCGCCTAGGCGGCGTCAGCGTCCCCCCCTGGGACAGCCTGAACATCAGCCTCTCCCGCGGGGACGACCCCGCCGCCGTCCGGGAGAACTACCATAGAATGTGCGCCGCCCTGGGCACGGATTTCCACAAGCTGGTGATGACCCACCAGGTCCACGAGGACTACATCCGCCCCGTAGGCCCCGCCGATATCCTCCCTGACCCCCTGGCCCCCATCGAAGTGGACGCCGACGGCCTCATCACCGATACCCCAGGGCTGTGCCTCACCATCTTTTACGCCGACTGCGTGCCGGTGCTCCTCTACGACCCCCAAAAGCGGGTGATCGCGGCGGTCCACTCCGGCTGGCGGGGCACCGCCCTGGCCATCGCCCAAAAGGCGGCGGCGAAGATGGTGGCGGACTACGGCAGCCGTCCGGGGGATATCCTGGCGGCCATCGGCCCCGCCATCGGCTCCTGCTGCTTTGAGACCCACGCCGACGTGCCCACCGCCCTCAGCGCCAAGCTGGGCCAGGGGGCCGCACCTTACATCATCCCCAAGGTGGAGCGCCCCGGCAAGTTCGCCGTGGACTTGAAGGGCATCATCCGCTGGGAGCTGCTGGAGGGGGGGCTCCGAGAGGAGAACATCTCCACCCTGCCCCTGTGCACCGCCTGCCACCCGGAATTGTATTGGTCCCACCGAAAGATGGGCGAGCAGCGGGGCAACCATGCGGCTATGATCCAGCTTATGCCATGATACACGGATAGGAGGGACTGTGAATGAAGTTCCTACGAAAGTGCAAAGTGAGGCTGTGGAAACTCTTGTTCAGGGTGTGGAGCGTGTTCCCGTATCTATTCCCAGCCCTGAGCCCCGGCAATGGAAGCAAGCTATATATCATCGTAGAAGATGACCCCCGTTGACCCCATACCCCGCAAGGAGGCGGATACCCCATGAGTCAATCCAAGAAAAAACGCAGAAGAAAGAACCTTCGTTGGGAGGGCGGCCTCCAAGGCCCCGGAAATCCCCTGCTGTCCGCCACGGCCCTGCTGCTGGCGGGGAGCATGGTGGCCGCCGGGGCGGAGGTGAGCAACGCCTACGCCCTGTGCTACGCTGCCAGCGTCCAGGGCCAGACCCTGGCCTACTTCCAGGAGGAGGGGACCTATCACCAGGCCCTCCTCCAAGCCCAGGCCCAGGCCCAGGAGATCTTGGGCGAACAGAGCGGCGACTGGGACCAGGCCGTCACCCTGAGCACCACCCTGGCCCCCAAGAACCAGGTGGCGGAGGTCCACCAGGTCACCGACGCCCTCCTGGAGGCCATCCCCCAGCTGGAGCATGTGTATACCCTCCGGGTGGACGGGGTCCTGGTGGGGGCGGCACGGGATGCCGACACCATCTATGAGGCCCTGAAGCAGGTGAAGGATGTCTACACCACCCCCGACTGCCTCTCCGTCCAGTTTGAAAACCAGCTGAGCCTGGCCTATGAATATTTACCCGCGGAGACCCAGACCCTGGAGACCCTGGACCTGGTGTCCCGGCTCATCGAGGAGGCCCCCCGGCTCTTCCTCTACACCGCCCAGGCGGGGGACACGGTGGAGGAGCTGCTGGAGCGCTTCGCCATGACCAGCGAGCGCTTGCAGGAGCTGAACCCCGACCTGACCCTGGGGGCCATCGACATGGGCCCCGGCGAGGGGGAGGGCTTTGGCCTGCCGGAGGACTTGGAACTGAGCGAGGACCAGGTGGCGGATCTGCGCCTGCTGCTGCTCAACGCCACAGGCACCCCCCTGGAACCGGGGACGGTGCTGACGGTGGAGCAGACCTGCCCCCTGCTGGTGACCACCACCGTGGAGGAGCAGACCCTGACCAGGGACGCCACCCCGGAGCGCCTGTATGAGGACGACCCCAGCATGTTCCGGGGCCAGCAGCGGATCGTCCAGGAGGGCACCGCGGGGATGGAGACGGTGCTCACCCGCACCGTGCGCCGCTGCGGCGTGTCCCTGAGCAACACGGACCTCAGCGCCGTGAGCCTGGGGGAGAGCACCCCCCTCATCGTGGCCATCGGCACCAAGCCCCTGCCGGAGGGCTGCCTGTTCCTCTGGCCTGTCCAGGGCCGGGTGTCCTCGGATTATGGCTACCGCTACATCTTCGGCGAGACCAACTTCCACCAGGGAGTGGACATCGCCGCCCCCATGGGCAGCGCCATCTCCGCCGGGGCGGACGGCCAGGTGGTCTTTGTCGGGGAGCGGGGGAGCTATGGCAATTTGGTGATTCTCCACCACGACAACGGCTTTTATAGCTACTATGGCCACTGCTCCAAGCTGCTGGTCACAGTGGGCCAGACGGTGACCCAGGGGCAGATCATTGCCGCCGTGGGCTCCACCGGCCGCTCCACCGGCCCCCACTGCCACTTTGAGCTGCGCTATGACAACAGCCCCATCGACCCCCTGCTGTACTTACCCGGCGAGAACAACGCCCCCGCCCGCACCATGGTGGAGGACGAAGAGGAACCGGAGGAGGAGAACCCGGAGGAGAATCCAGAGACCCCCGACGAGGGCGAGACCCCGCCGGAGGGCCAGCAGCCCCCGGACCAGCCGCCCGTCCAGCCGGAGGACCCCAGCATCCCACCCCAGGAGCCCAAGCCGGAGCAGCCTGCCCCCCCAGAGGAGCCCGGCGGCGACGGCCCGCCTCCGGAGACCCCGCCGGTGGAACCCGGCGACGGCCTAGGGGAGAGCACAAACAACGAGTAACACAAAGAGACGGGCCGGATCTTTGACGATCCGGTCCGTTTTTTTAGGCATAGAGACCATGAAAGGAGAGAGGGATGGAGAAGACAAGAGAGAAAAAGCGGGTGCGCCCCGGTTTTATTTTGGCGGTGGCCCTGAACGTCGGGGTCACCGCGGTGATCGGCTATCTGGCGGCGGCCAGCCTGCCCAAGGTGGCGGGGCTCGGTAAGCAGCTCCTGCTGCTGGGGGCGGTGCTTTTGCTGCTGTACCTGGCCTTTTTGGTGCAGACGGTGATTCATGAGGCGGGCCACCTGCTCTTCGGCCTGTGGTCCGGCTACCGCTTCAGCTCCTTCCGGGTGCTGAATTTCATGTGGTTGAAGGTGGACGGACGCCTGCGGCTGCGGCGGCTGTCTGTCCTGGGCACCGGAGGCCAATGCCTCATGACGCCCCCGGAGATGGTGGAGGGGAAGCTCCCCGTGGTGGCCTATAACCTGGGCGGGGTGGTGGTGAACCTGCTGGCCGGGGGGCTGTGCCTGGGCCTGTACCTGGCGGGGCCACGGGTGGGCCTGGGAGCGGTGGCGGCTTTGATCTTTTCGGGGGTCGGCTTCCTCACCGCCCTGGTGAACGGCATCCCCCTGCGGCTGGGGACGGTGGACAACGACGGCTACAACGCCTATTCCCTGGGCCGGGACCCGGAGGCTCTGCGGGCCTTTTGGCTCCAGCTCCAGCTCAACGGTCAGATGGTCCAGGGCAAGCGGCTAAAGGACCTGCCGGAGGAATGGTTCGCCGTGCCCAGTGATGAGGGGATGAAAAACGGCATGGTGGCCACCCTGGGGGTGTTCGCCTGCAACTATTGGATGGACCGCCACTGCTTTGAGAAAGCGGACGCCCTGATGGCCCGGCTTCTGGGTTTGGACAGCGGCATGGTGGACCTCCACCGCCGCCTGCTGCTGTGCGACCGGCTCACCTGCGCCCTGCTCCGGGGGGACCGGGAGGCGGCAGAGGCTATGTGCAGCCGGGGGCAGAAGAAGTTCATGCAGTCCATGAAGAATTTCCCCGCGGTCATCCGCACCGAGTATGCCCTGGCCCTGGCGGCGGGGGATCATGGGGCGGTAGAGGCGGCGCAAAAGCGCTTTGAGAAATGTGCCAAGCGGTATCCCTACCCCAGCGATATCGCCGGGGAGCGGGAGTTGATGGGGTTGGTGGGGGAGAAGTGGTAGGCCCCATACATAAATGTAACTGAAGTGCATAGACTGCTTTGTACTGAGGGGTTGCAAAGGCCCTTGCTTAGCAAGTTTAACTTGACAAGCATTGGTTAATTTGTTAAACTCATCTCAGTGATTAGGTTGCAGAAGCTTGCGGGGCCTGCAATCGGGGGAGCCCCTGCGGGGGCTCCCTTTTCCGTTTTTTCGGGTGGTGAAAGCATGGCGAAGCCGTTTCCTGTATCCAATATTGGTGCCCCCTCGCCAGATGGATTTCGTAGGGAACCTTAATCCCCCTAACGGGAATCACCCGGCACGGCCCTTCGGCCGTGCCACCCTCTTTGGAAAAGAGGGCTTTTTGTGAAGCCCGAAGCCTTAGCGTCCTACTAAGCCCACAGAAAAACCGAGGCAAGCCCCAACTCCCAAAATCAAAAGCCGAGGCAAGCCCCAACTTCTCCCACCCCACCCACTTCCTAGATGGGCGACCGCCAATCCGAGCACAAAAACCCAAACATCAAAACCCACCCACCCCCCAATTCCGCCACAGCGGAACCACGCCCCTGGCCGGTATCTCCGGCCCGGCCTGCCCACGGGTGGTGGACGGAAGCACCAGGGGATTTCGGGCGAATACCTCACCGCACGGGTAGCCTGTCAGGCTCGCCCCCGTTGTTTTTTTTCGTCCGCTTTTTTTCTGAAAAAAAGCGGACAACAGCCTCCCGCACGGTGCGGGGGTGGGGACAACGTAACTGTGAGGTTATACGCGAACAAAGGGGCCTCGTTCCTTCGGAACATCGGCTGTTCCGGGCGCTGCCCGGACCCGGCAGGGACGCTGTCCCTGCACTCTGCCAGAGGCTCTGCCTCTGGACTCCGCCACCTTTTGAAAAAGGTGGACGAAAACTTTAATTTACACCATTGGAGTGAACAATGATGGACAACCTACAAAACTTCCGCCGCACCGACTACTGCGGCACCCTACGCCAGGCAGACATCGGCCGCACCATCTCCGTATGCGGCTGGGTCCAGCGCCGCCGGGACCTGGGCGGCCTACTCTTCATCGACCTGCGGGACCGCACCGGCCTCTTGCAACTGGCCTTTGACGACAGCACCCCCCGCCCCCTCTTTGAAAAGGCCGAGGCCCTCCGGGGGGAATACGTCATCGCCGCCACCGGCACCGTCCGGGAACGGGAGTCCAAAAACCCCGACCTGCCCACGGGCTTCGTGGAGATCCAGGTGACAGAGCTGCGCCTCCTGGCCAAGGCGGAAACACCTCCCTTTGAAATTGTGGAAAACTCTGACGTAAAGGACGCAGTGCGCCTAAAGTACCGCTACCTGGACCTGCGCCGCCCGGACATGCAGCGGATGATCGCCCTGCGCCACAAGATCGTCAAGATCTGCCGGGACTACTTCGACGAGGAGGGCTTTTTGGAGATCGAGACCCCCATCCTCACCAAGTCCACCCCGGAGGGGGCGCGGGACTACCTGGTGCCCTCCAGAGTCCACCCTGGGAAGTTCTACGCCCTGCCCCAGTCTCCACAACAGTATAAGCAACTGTTGATGCTCTCTGGCTTTGACCGCTACTTCCAGATCGCCCGCTGCTTCCGGGACGAGGACCTCCGGGCGGACCGGCAGCCGGAGTTCACCCAGATCGACCTGGAGATGTCCTTCCTGGACGAGGAGCAGATCCAGACCATCCAGGAGGGGTTCCTGAAGCGGGTGTTCCGGGAGGTGCTGGACGTGGAGGTCCAGACCCCCTTCCAGCGCATGCCCTGGCGGGAGGCCATGGACCGCTTCGGCTCCGATAAGCCCGACCTGCGCTTTGGCTTCGAGCTCAAGGACATCAGCGACATCGTCAAGGACTGCGGCTTCGGGGTGTTCTCCAGCGCCATTGCGGCGGGGGGCACCGTGCGCCTCATCAACCTGGACGGCCACGCCGCCGACTTCCCCCGGAAGAAGATCGACAAGCTGGGGGACTTTGTCAAAACCTATCAGGCCAAGGGCCTGGCCTGGGCCCGGATGCTGGACGGCAAGGTCACCTCCTCCTATCAGAAATTCCTCAGCGACGAAGAAAACGCCGCCATCCTGGAACGGGCCGGAGCCAAGGACGGGGACCTGGTACTCATCGTGGGAGACGCCAAAGAGGAAGTGGTGTTCGCCGCCCTGGGGGCCCTGCGGGTGGAGTGCGCCAAGCAGCTTGGGCTGCTGGACCCCAAGGACTTCCGCTTCCTGTGGGTGACGGAGTTCCCCATGTTCGAGTGGTCCGAGGAAGAAGGCCGCTACCAGGCCATGCACCATCCCTTCACCGCCCCCATGGCCGAGGACGAGGACAAGCTCCTGACGGACAAGAAGAACTGCCGGGCGCGGGCCTACGACATCGTGCTGAACGGCACGGAACTGGGAGGCGGCTCCATCCGAATCAACACCCCGGAGCTGCAAACCAAGGCCTTTGAGGCTTTGGGGCTGTCCCAGGAGGATATCCAGGAGCGCTTCGGGCACCTGGTGAACGCCTTCCAGTACGGCGCACCCCCCCACGGCGGCCTGGCCTACGGCTTGGACCGGCTGGTGATGCTCATGACCGGGGCCTCCTCCATCCGGGACGTGATCGCCTTCCCCAAGGTGCAGAACGCCTCCGATCTGATGATGGACTGCCCGGACGTGGTGGACGAGAAGCAGTTGGATGACCTGTCTATCGCGGTGACGCGGCAGGAGAGCGAACAGGAATAAAACCTCAGAATAAGACAGCACAAAGGGGCTACATCCACAACGCTGTGGATATAGCCCCTTTGGCTGATGTGTGTCAGATTGCCTTTGTGCATACAGTGCGAAATGACCGAAGATAAGGAAGTAGCCGCCTGGCTAGCACCCAGACGGCTACTCTAGTAAAAACAAAATAGTCTATGGGCCAGCCGCTGACCGGCCCCTCTAGCTATAGTATAATCGCTGCCGCCTCCTCTGTCAAGGGGGAGGCGGTGGCTTTTGAGAAATTTTTCGCCCTGGGGGCGACACCCTGCCGCCCCACGCAAACTTGGCCCTGTATGCTCCGTTGCCGGGGGCAGGGGAGGCGCCGTTCCCCCGCCCCATCTCGACGTCGGAGAAAGCAAGAAAACACCATGCAGGCATAATATCTTATGTCCTACACAGTGCTCTTCAACATCGAACAAGAATCCTACCCCAGCACCTACCCCGTTGTGTATCTGCGATGAGTCTGCGTTACCGTATGGCCGTATATACGGACTTGAAAAGTAGGCTAGAGATATGCTATAATGTTTGATAGGCGCGGGATAGAATCCCGTTGTGTAGGCGGGCCTTTCGCCTGCGCAGGCTATGGGGAGCGGCAACTCCCCATAGCTGCCGAATGTTTATCTTGACTTTCTTAAGATAAACGAAAATTTCATTTTCTAGGCTTAGTTTAGCAAAATTTCACGGAATTGTCAATCGTTTTG
>CAJTQP010000044.1 GCA_910578575.1 uncultured Oscillospiraceae bacterium | reverse complement strand
TTGCCTATTGATTATACACCTTTTGTGGTGTATAATACAACCATAGTCGAACAACACGACAGGCCGCAGGCCGGAAAGGATAAGAATTATGACAATCAACACATTGACCATCGACGAGATTTACGCGCTGGAAGGTATCTTTATTGGGCTGGCGGGCCTGACAAAAAGAATCTGCCAGGATTACAAAGTTGATAGCAACGAAATCCTGAAAAAGCTGGAAGCTGTGACAGATGCGTGGGAAAAGGAAACATACGGAACCACCGCTTGATAGCCGAAACACCCTCCGGGGTGTCCGCCGGGGATCGCCTACCGGCGCTGATGAGGCAGGCGAGAAAGGAAAAACGATATGAAAGAGTATAGAGAGATTCGCAAGATTAGCGCCAGCGCCCTCCGACAGCTCTGCATTGAGCAAGATTGGTATACCTGCGGGGATAACGATGAGTACGGACATCTGCTGTTTGACCTTGCCGGACACAAAGAGAATCTGAGCACTTCAGATATCATCGAAATAGCAGCCGACATCATGACGCACAGCGACCTGGACGACGATTGCACCATTGAGAGCATCGCTTTTGAGGTTGCCAGAATCGCCAACGTGTTCTTTGATGAGGTTTAAGCCGAAACGGGCCCCGGCCCGTCGTCAGGGACTGCTCCCCCTGGCCTGATGATGGCAGAGCAGAAAGGATTTATTATGATCAACACCGTAAAGCACGAGGAATACACCCTCAAGGGCCGCCGTGTCATTCTGGACACCGCAGAGCTTTTCCCCGGCAACTATGAGACCATGCTTTTGTATGCGTCCAGAGGCCAGGAGATCGCCGTAATGAGAGCCACCACAGAGGCGGAAGCCCTGCGCCATTTCGCGGCAATCCGCGCCACCTATCCCCCAGACAAACCCAAGACCAAAAGCTCCCCCGGCGCTCTGACTGGCCGCTATGCCAAACTCCGCGACGACCTCAAAAAGGCCCTGGAAGCCGGTCGCGCCGTAGAGGATGCCGACCCAGAGGACGGCGGAACCTGCAACTTTGACAGCGCCGCCCTCTCCCTCCCCCGCTGGAATGCCGATAAAGTGAAGCAGGCCGCCAAGGAAGCCGGGACCGGCTGCTTTATCTGGAATTGCTACGGCTCCCGCCAGTTTGTTTTTGGGCCAAACTCTCGCGCCCAGGCCAACGCACGCAGCCGCAACGCTGAGGCCATGACCCGCGCTCTACGCTCCATGGGTTATGACGCCATGGACTATTGCCAAATGGATTGACCACCCGCAAGACCCGCGCCACGGCGTGACCGGTGCAAGCCCGGTGGCCCTCCTGGGCCGGCGCTCATGGGTACGCAAGAAATCCCAGAAAACCCTACCCCAAAACTTTTGGGCGGTACAAAATACACATTCCCCGAAAATCCGGTACATTTGCAGGAGGAAAAACCATGAAAATCGAGAAGCTGTATGAAAATCTGAACACCTACGTTTCCACCCTGGAAGAATCTGACGCCGCCACCGTCAAAAAACTGGCCGCAGACCCCGCTGCGCCGGCCCTGGGCGATTCCCTGACCCTCTTGGCCTCCATCCTGCGGGAAGTCCGCGCAGAGATCGCCACCGCTAAGGCAAAGTCCACAGGCCGCCGGGGCATCCTGGGCGCCGCCCGCCGCCTGTTGAAGGTGGCTGAAACCATGACCCGGAAGGACTTCTTCGGTGCCTGGACTGGCAAGGACGGCCGGCAGTACATTTGCAGCGGCTTCCACGGCGCCGCCCTCAATGAGCCTCTAGACCTCCCAGAAAGCGCCGGCGGCGAGATGGTGGAAGTAGAAATCCTGGGCTCCCGCCGCGGCGAGACACAGCCCCTCTCCCTTCCCACCGCTAGCCAAGTTCGGTCCCATATCAAGATTTGCAAGGCGGAAAAAGACTTCTTCTGTGGCAGAAAGGGCCACATCGTATGGGACTTCGGCCCCGGCCTCCCCTTGGTCAACGCACAATATCTTCTGGATATGCTGGAACTGCTCCCCGATGCCTGCGCCGTGTGCCACACGCAAAACACAGAGATTTCCCCCATCTATTTCACCTGCGCGGCCGGGGATGGTGTACTTCTCCCTGCGCGACCTCCCGAAAATTACACCCGCGAAAACACCGCCAACCGCTATGCTCCAGCACCAGAAGAAATCCACCAAGAAGAACCCGAAAAACTCAATCCTCAAGAAACACCAGCAGACCTGACCCCAAACCTACAGGAGGACAAGCCCATGAAAACCGGAGATATCGTCCAGATCAGCAACGCCTATTCCAAAAGCTACAACGGCCTGTATTTTGTCGAGCACTCCCCCGGTGATCCGGGATGGCTGGGTACAGACTATTCCCTGCACCGCATCACCAAGGCCGGGAAGCTCAGCACCAGCAAATACAACACCCACTTCTGGCCCCTGCGCACCTTCAGCAACAACCGCGAGTATACGGCAAAAGCGGATGCCTGGAACGCCGAACACGCACAGATCGCACCCGCCACGGTAAAAGACCTGTCCCAGATCGCCGCCCACTTCCAGCAAAAGGCCGAGGGCGCAAAAAAGTATGCCGACCACTACGCCTGGGACTGGGGCGAAGATCACCCCGAAGTCCAAAGGGGCCGCGCCTGCCAGGCACTCTATGAATCCATCGTTCACAGGCTTTGCCCAGAGGGAATCGAAATCCCCAGCGTTCCTGAAGAGAATCCCACAGAAAGCCCCGAAGAAATCGCCCGCCAAATTGCCGAACGAGAGGCGGCCGAAAAACGGCGGGCCGAGGTTGAGCGGCAAATCCAAGAGGGCCGCGCCTACATCGAAAAAATCAGCCAGCAGTACCCCATCCGCCCCGGTGAGCCGGTGGTAAAAATCCGCTGGAGCGAACACCCCGCCTTTTACAGTTGGAACGACGATTCCCTGGACCTCTCCCCCGCCGCCGCCGAGATCGTCCTGGGCCGTTACGACTGGGAGCGGGCAGAAGAGGAAAGGGGAGGCTATGAGAAAACCAAGTTCCTCATCACCTGGACCGACGAAGCCGACGAAACACACAGCTATGAGGGCCGGTATGACCTAGGGGACAACGACGGCGGCCTAGTGGCCCACATCCGCAGCTTTGCCGCCTGCCGCCGCAAGCACCCCTACAACACCGCTCCAGAGGAAGCAGAGGAAGAGGCCAAAGGCATTGAAGCCCTCGCTGACCGCCTGGCCGCCTGCACCGCTACCGTTGCCGGGGACGTGGTCTCCTTCACCTGGGCCCCCTGGCTGGAAGCCACAGCCCAGCAAAAACGGAAAAGTATTCAAGACTTACATGATATGGTGGACCTTCTCACCGATGAACAGTTAGAGGAAGCCATCCGAACCGTAGACCCCAAAGACAGTGAGAAGGAGAGCGTTGCGAAATACTTCCTGCAAATACTTTTCCAGCGCAACCCCAAGAGAGCCCTAGAGTTCTTCCGCCGCTGGCGTTCCGGGGAGGCCTAAGTTCTCCACCGGGATGCCTCCGGGGGAGCCTAGCGACCTCCCCCGGAGAATCCCCAAGCCCTGCCAGAAAACCTTACCCCAAGCCCTCATCATTTCCAATTCACTCTATCACGAAAAAATGAATAAAATAACATTTTAATACCGTAAAATGGGCCCAAGACGCTTTATATGTTCCACACCCTCAGGAACTTTGTTATACTATTCAAAGCCCATCAAAAAAGAGAAAAGGAGATAGAAAATGGCTTTAATCAAATGTCCCGAATGTGGAAAAGAAATTAGCGACAAAGCCCCTTCTTGTATCCATTGCGGCTTTCCTATTTCTGAGGCAGGACACATGGAAAAAAACCAGGATGAAATTAACCCAAATTTAACTTTAGTTAAAACTGAACCGCCAGTTACTCAAACTTCTACACCCTCAGACGCTGGGTCACCATCCGACCAGTTCTCGGAAGATGAAAAGAACTACAAAAAAACAAAACCCAAAAAGTTTATTGCCGCTATAGCCATTGTCGTAGTTGCTACCATCGCCCTTGTTGTTTCGATTGCCCTGAAACCCAACCCATTTCAACAGGAAATTAAAGAAATTTTTTCTTATTACGGCTATACGCCCAATAACATAAAGGTGATTTCCGGCGCGGAAGGCAGACACCGCAATGTAGTACTTTCCATCTCAGAAGATGAGATAAAGGAAGAAGATTACGATCATCTCGAAAAGGGAATCAACGGCGTGTTTGCAGGAGATGCGAAGATAAAAAATGTCGTTGTGACCATTTTGAACCAAGACCAGATTCCTATTGACACCCTCCAAATCCATTTGCATTCCTCGCCGCAGTCAAGCACAGCAACGGGATCAGGAGAGGGGGAATCTCCCGCAGAGAATACCAAGCAAAATGATTCTGCACCTTCCGAGCCGGACGCGGTAGAAAAAGAAAAGCAAGAGGATGAGAGCAAAAAAATCTGGAACCGCACCGAAAACGCAGTCGTTTCCTCCCTCCGCTCCACTCTCTCCGCCCAAACCCTCTATGACCATGAATTTTCCCTGGAAAGCTATGAGACAGGCGAGGGCACCCTTTACTCTGTCACTATGGACGGTTACGGCACTGGCGTAGGCTATATGTGGATGACCGATACCGCCAACGGCGGCAAGAAGCCCACGGTGATCTGCGAAAACATATACGACAGTGTAAACGCAACAGCTTTTTCCCTGGCCTCCATCGCCCTGGTGAAAGAGTGCGGTGGATACACCCTGTCTACTGCATCCAGCAAGTTTTCCACCATTTACGATTCCGCTTCTACCAACGGGAGCAGCATCGACACCACAGTGGACGGTACAGAGTACACTTTGGTAATTCAATCCGGCACCACCCTCTTTACCGCCCAGAAGCCTTGACGGAATGCAGGCGGCGGAAGAAGCCTCACCACTTGCGCTACCCAATAAACTAAACTCAGAGAGCGGCCCTAAACCAGCCACAAAGGGGCGGCAGACATACTGGTGCGGCCTCCCGCGAGAGGGCAACATGCCAGACACCGCCCCACTCTCTTCTATTCAATATGGCATACATAAGTATATCACGTTTCTTTGATGAATCCAGCCTGCAACAAATGAATATAAGGACAATATCGCTCTTCTGTACGATAAATGGTATATAATGATGCAGAATCACCGATTGTTTCCGTCCCAACTGAAACTTTAGTATATCGCAATGTGTTAGTCCCTTCTGGAGTTGAGTACATTTTCACAAGTCCAGTATTTTTCCAAGACCATATTGAATCAGTAGATATCTTTTTAACTCCTTTGCAAAAAGAAATTGCCTCATCTGATGTAATTTCCCCATTATCCTGCATAGATGCTGCTACGAACTTACAAATATCCGCATTCTCAGCACTCAGTCCGGTGCTAAGAAGCTCTCCTATTTTTTCAATCGGAGTATCATTTTCTAAACACAATTCAAGTTCATTGCACAGTGCTTGAGCATTACCTAGCGAAATTGCTTGATCATAGTATTCTATTGCTCTTTCCAGATCGACTTCTGTCCCCAATCCATTTTTGAACAAATAGCCCAAGTTACATAATGCAGTTTCATTCTTTGGATTTTCTTCTAAAATCTGCAAATAGATTTCTATCGCTCCTGCATAATCTTTTGATTCTAATTTTCGGTCAGCTGCGGGCAAAGAAATTTCATTTTTCTTAACGAAATTATAAACAAGATCACCTCCCACTACATTTATTACACCCTTATTATCGTTGCCCACATAAACTTTTTGCCCTGTTTTTTCTATTGTTGAGTCATCGCCGTTCTTTCCGTCATCATTTACCGAAGCAGAGTATGAAATTCCAACAAATGCAACAAGAACACCCAAAATCGCAATTATATTTGATACTGTTTGATTTTCTTGCACCTTAAATATCCATATAGCGCATAGACAAATCAGAGCTCCCAAAACCCCCAATATAATAGACCACATCAAAGACCCCCTCCTTTTTACATCTGTGTTTCTTGACCTATTTTCCATGCTCGATAATCCACCTTTCATATAGCCAAACAATATTTACACCTCGACTATAAAATTTGGTATCAATACACACTTAGAGATAATTAGTATTTTATATTTTACTTTTCGGCATAAAACCCGAAAAAGTATAGGGCACGAGAAGTTTTCTACATTGAATAGCTCTTAAATTCACGAATATAGTCATAAAAAGCTAAAAGTGGACAGCCTATTCGCCGTCCACTTTTCTCTAAATTACAGATTCCCCAGCACTCCATCCCCCAACACAATAGCATTGGACGGGCTCCCAAACACCAACACCAGCGCCTGGTCCCCCACCTTCAGCTCCTGGGCCGAGGGCACGAAGGGCAACGCCAGCCGGGTAGAATCCATGGGCTTCTGGACCGTGATCGTCCGACCGCCCTCTCCGGCCTCTGCCACCACCTGGGCCCGGTAAAAGCTCACGCCAGCTTGCATCATCTCCAACACCTTAGGCTGGAAATACACCCACAGAGCATCCGCCAGGGCCTTTACATCACTGTTCCCGTCCATAATCTCCCCGCCCTTCTCTCTCGTCCTCCACGGAAAGCTCCAACACACAAGCCCCCGCCGGTAGCCGTAGCTGAGCCGACACCAAACTTGCCGCCAAGATTTCCGCTCTATGCAGTGTCTCATCGCCGGATAAATGATAGAGGAAACGATAGTGCTTTTGCACTGCATTTCCCCGAAAGTTCCTTTCCATCAAAGCACCTTCTTTCTGTCTGGTTCTATTCCTATCCTATCCCCCGGCGCAAATGACAACACAGCCCTTGACAATAGGTTTAACCCATGATATAATAGAGCCAACCTAACAGAAAGGATGAGCCTATGGCAGAGACGCAAGCCAGAAAAACTTGGACCAAGGAAAACACAACCTTTGTCGGCCTGAAGCTGAACAACCGCACAGACAAGGACATCCTCTTGGCCCTGGAAGGGAAACCGAAACAAACCGAAATCAAGCGGCTGATTCGGGCCGCCCTAAGCAAAAATGAATGAAAGGGGACATTTTGAATGCCGACTGAAAACGAGCGAAAAGACGTGCAAAAATCCATGGCCTACGATTTGATTCACCTCCTGGAACGAAACCCAGAAAAGACCTACACGGTTCAGGAGCTGAAAGAATTGATCGACACTTACATTCAAGGAACACAGCAATAAAGACAATCAAGCATAAAAAAGGGGCGTTCGCCGCCTGCAAGCCAATCGAACGCCCATCCGCCCCACATCAAAAAAGGGAGGACATTTATAGTATACCCTCCCTCCTGGAAAAAATCAAGGAGGTAATCTTATGTCACGCACATCCACAGCCATGCAAAAATACTTGGATGCCACCACCTACTATCTGAAAAACCTGGAGGCCACCGGCGCCGCTCCCTCCACGGTCCACAATTACGCCAAGCGCTTGGAATCCTTCCGCCGCTTCTGGGAGGAAGAAAACCAACGGGACCACAGCATCCAGGGCGACCCTGGTTTCACCGACGTACAGGCCTGGCGCGACCGCCTGATTGACACCGGCTGCAAGCCTACCACTGTGCGCCAATACCTGAAGGAGTTGGGCATGTTTTTCTCTGCCGTCTCCGACGAGACCCTAGGCCCCCACCGTTTCTATGAATACAACCCCATCTCCAAACGCCTGATCCCCGACACCCGCAAACTGGAACGCCGCCCCTATGACCTGATCCTCACCGACGAGCAGGTCATGCTTCTCTGGAGGAACAACCCCCCCGCCCACCGCCGCCGCCCGGAGTTCTGGCCTCGCAACTATGCCATCGTGATATTGCTCCTTACCACAGAGCTACGCAACGCTGAGCTCCTTTCCCTCCGCCTGTCCGACCTGGACTTTCAAAACGGAGAGCTTACCGTGGAAAGCGGCAAAGGAAACAAATTCCGGGTGGTGGAGTTCCCCCAAATCGCCCAGACCGCTGTACGCCTCTACCTCTCGTCCTCCATCAGGCCCTCCACGCTTTCCGAAAATGATTTCCTATTCGGTACCCAGGGGGACCCAAAAGGGCGTACAGGCCAAGCGCAAGGCTTCTGGAAGCGCGGTACTGCCCAGTGGCTTTCCGCTCTGGTGGAGCGCCATGTCCTGGCTGTCACCGGAGTCCCCTCCGTCCGCACCCATGACCTGCGCCATGTTGGGGCCCGCTTAGACCTCAACAACGGCATGAGCTTTGAATCCCTGCAAGCCAAACTGGGCCACGAAAGCGTCACCACCACGCAAATTTATTCTGGAAAACTCACCGCCCGCCGCCAGCGCAAGAAAGCTGCCCTGGTCTACCAAGAGCGGGACCGTCAAGCCCAGCGCAATGCAGACCGTTTGGCACAGGCTTAAACATACCTCGCCCCGGCCCTCGCAAAGAGAGCCGGGGCGATTTTTCATAGAAAATCGTTTTCTTCCAGGCACTTGCGATAGATCTGCTCCACCCGCTCAATCGCCAGCACCGCCTTATCATTGGGGAACTCCGGGTGCCCCTCACAGTAGCGCTTATACTCCGTGATATCCTCCAGCACCTCATTGAAATGCTCCTGGCTGTGCCTCCGACCCTCCAGGGTCTCATCACAGAAACGCAGGATTTTTTCCCGGTTCTCCTTGGCCTGCCGCTTCTCGTCGCTCTCCACGTGCTTGTCCAAGGCAACGGAAACAGCTTCCACCTTGGACAGCACCTCCCCATTGGCCGCCCGGCCCAGGCGCTTCGCCAGCCAGGACCAAGGATTCAACTTAATGGGGACAACCTCAATCAGGCCAGAGCCGATCACCAGGTAAATCAGAAAATCCCCCAGATATGTACTGACCCACTCAAACATGATTACAACAGTCCCTTCCTCCCCAGGATAGCCGCCAGCTCATCCCGTTTTACGGGCCGCTCTGGGGCCGTACCGTCCACGATACCAGCGGAGGCAGCCTTGGACCAGTGCCCCTCCTGTTTGCTCCAATCCGGCTCCGCCAGAGTGGCAGCATGGGCGTTGGCCTTCTCCAGAAGCTGATATGCCTGCTGGTTGCTCATCTTCGCAATCATCTCATCAATGCTCATGTCCAGTTCCTCCTGATCCCCCCGGCCAGAGAGCCGGGCGTTCACTTCCTTTGCGATGTCCCCATATTTCCCAAACAGATAGTTGCCAGGGCAGGATTTTCCCTTATCCGTGGTGTACCTGTGGGGAACCATGTTACACACATTCCACTTCCCTGTATAGGCCGGGCAGTTCTCCTTGCCCTCCACCCAGAGCAGCTTCTTGATTCCGTTTCGTTGGCAGATGTCCACACACAGTGCAATCAAGGCCGCGTAAGCCTTTGCCGTGCATTCGTAGGGCTCCCGGTACGCCTGGATGCTGGAGACCTCAATCGTGACCACGCAGTGGTCCACCGCATGGCTACAGCACCACGCCCGGTCCTCTTCTCGCACGTATTGCCCGATTCGCCCATCCGGTCCAATCCCATAATGGGATGAGGCTTTGGTGGTTTGAAAAACCTGACCGCAGCCCTCCACGCTCCCAGGGCCAGCCATGGTGTGGATGGAGATACCTTTGATCCGGGAGCCTCTCGGCTTCGTGCAGTAGGGGGATAATTTTGTATAGCTCACCAATGCGCTGTTACTCATAGACCCTCCCTTCACCGCCGGGAAACATCCTGGCTATCACCGCTGTCCTCCGATTCCTGCGCCGCAGAATCCCAAACCGATGTGCTCTTGCTCACCATCACACTGGTCCCGCGCACCTTTTGGATCGCACCTTGGACATCCGGGTCGATGCTCCCGTTGGACGCATCTGTCAGGCCCTCCGCCAGCAGGTAGCCCAGCACCGCCGCGCCCTGCAAAATCACACCGCTTACCATCTGCGCCACGCTCTCGCTGCCGCCAAAAGCCATAATCAGGCCAGAGACAAACGCCCCAACAGCCAACCACAGTTTACGGCTTGTCAGCTTTCTTCTCCAATCAATGTTCATAAAAAGACCTCCTTTGTAAATTCATGGGTATTCCTTTTGCGCCCTGTTAGCCCACTTCTCTCCAAATGCCGTTGTATTTCACATACAGGCGGTTGCTTTGGGCCGGGGTGGATTCAACGGTGTAGCATCCATCGCTGTCCTTGTTGCTCGATACAACGATAGAAGATTTAAGATTAAAAGCGGGGCGCGCCGCGAAGGCAGGGTAGTTCACGAGGCTGCCGCTGAGCGCCCCCGAAGAATTCACGGAACAGGCGACATTCGCGTCGGAGTACGGAGAGCGCAGCCCCCAGCAGACGGCGGTAGCCTCCGTCCCGTCCAGATACGCAATTCTCGAAGCGTTGTCCACAAACAGAGCAAACGCCTTGCCCTCCGTCTGCCACCCACTCAAGCCCACCTCTGTACAGGAAAGCGGGAACGCTTTTCTGTAGATAGTGTGCAGCGTGGCAACACCCATGCCTTGGGCTACAACAATGGGTGTACTCACCATGCAGGCCCGGATTTCTTCATCCAGCTTCTGGGGAAAAATCCCGTCGCAGATATTGTCCAACGTGCAGCCAATGAAAACATTGTAATAGGTAGACGCAGCGTTCCAGGCCGTCTGGGTGTAGGCCTTTTTTCGTAGCATCGTCACGCCCGTCCCGGCCCCATAGTGGTCATTGCCCAGTTTGATGAACTGCTCCGGGTGGCCGTTCTCATTGAGCTTGACGAAGCTACCGTTGGCCAGGTTCGACAGGAGCTGTCCCATACTATCCATCCCTCCTTTTTCTTCAGGCGGCGGCTGACCGGCCGCCTATCCCGGCCAGCCGCCTTTGTTCCTCTGCGCGGCGCAGGCTCGCTTCCAGCCTGTTGCGCATCTCTATCCTGAGCTGTCTTGTGTCGCCGTGTTTGGCGTGGGCCTCCCACGACTGGTAGCTCTGCATGATTTTCTTCCGCGTGATCTTCCCCTGGGCATACTCCACCTCCCATTTGCGGATGCGTCGCTTCATCCGTTTAATGGATGACCGGCGGAGTTTGCGTACCACTTTCCCTGTTTTTGTGAGGTAGGTATGAAAACCGCAGAAGTCGATTCCGTTTTGCAAGGGAAAAATGTTGGTCTTGTTGTTCAGGGACAAGCCCAGGTCGGCAAATTCTTTCCGCAAGAGCGCCAGGGCTTCCCGCGCTGTCTGCTTGTCCGGGCAGATGATGTACCAATCATCCATATACATTCCAGACAGCGGCAAATGCAGTTTTTCTGCCGCAAAGTGCATGATGGAACATACAAAGAAAACGGCGTAGACATGGCTGGTCTGATGCCCCAGGGCCAGCCCTTCTTCCAATACGTCGATGTACTTCCACATCAGGCTTTGCAGCCGCCGGTCAGGAAACCGCTTTGCCAATGCCACCTTCAGGCGGTCATGGCCGATGCTTTGAAAAAAGTGATAGATGTCCCCTTTGATCACTGCCCCGTCCGCATAGTCCCATTCCTCCATGGGGCGGTAGGGCAAGCCAGCTTCCCGCCGGGCCTGCTCATCTGCGCCTTTTTTCTGAAGGAAATACCGCCGCAAATGATGTTCCAGCATATCCAGCCCGAAATGCGTTCCCTTCCCATATTGGGCGGCATAGGTAGTCAAACTGAAACTGGGGCTCAGTGCGTCGTAGATCACCTCATCGGTCATGGCGTGCTGCACCACTTTATCTCGAAAGCTAGGCGCGTGGATCAGCCGCTTCTTCGGCTCAAAAATGAGGAATGCTTTCAAAGGGTCTGGTTCTATCTTCCCTTGCAAAAGAGATTTCGAGAGGATCAGCAGCTCTTCCATGGCGCTAAACTCAAAGGCCGCTGTGCCTCTCTTGTTCCGTTTTCCCCGTCTGGCCTGGCGGAACGCCTGCCAGAGGGTATCCATGGAACAGAATTCTTCATAAGGAATTGGCTCGTTCAAAAAAATCCCTTCTTTCCTGAGCGAACCTTGAAACGTGCTGATAGCAGGCGGCACCTCCCTCCTGAGAGGTCTCCAAGGGCAGCTTCCCCTGGTAACGGGTCCGCTTACGTCGCGTTCATGTATTTTCCCTAGCCCTATCACAGGCCACGGAAGGATACGGCCTCCTTTGATGATGGACCTCTGCGTTTGCCTTTCGGCTACTTGTACACGGTCATCCTCCTTACCCGGAGGACGCGCCGGCCCTTTGACCGGCGATCCCATCAGAGCGGGGCGCGCCGCGAAGTTAGGGTTGTTCACGTTGTTGTTGTTGAGCGCCCCCGAAGTATTCACGTAATAGGCGTTATTCGTGTCGGAGTTCGGAGAGCGCAGCCCCCAGTAGACGGCGCTGACAGGCCATACCCTAATACAAGGAGGTCTTTTCCACATCCAGGTAAACAAAGCTATCTGGATATGTTCTCTTACCTCCGGGTATCCTTTCTAACATTGGCCGCCCTCTCTTGGTCCTTCTTGTACCAACCCGCGCACATATAGCGCACTGTCAGTACGTCCTTGGACCACGTGGCCGCCCTATGGGCATTCACCCCCGGATACTGTTTGCTCTCCAACATCCGCTGGATGCGCCGCTCCATTTTCCGGCACTCTCGCAACGCTGCGCGTTGTAAGGCCAGGCGCTTTCTGGGGTCATCCCGTTCCAAGTCGATCAAATTTGCCTCTTCGATGGCCCCACAAATCGCCTCCGCGCTCTGCATCATCCCTGTCCCCGTAGTGTACCGGTATTTCACGGGAATCACCTTCTTGTTGGCACACATATCCGCCGTGCGCAGCCAAAGGTCAGCGGCCTTTCCGCCCAGGATAAAGTCATCTTGGTTCTTGGGCGCATAATTCTTTCCCACAGCGTTCCCTCCTTTTCAAGATAGCGCCAAGAAGCTCTTCGCTTCCTTCTGCCTCCAATACATTCCCCGGCGCAAGTCGCACCGTCACCGCCTCGCCCAAAGGCGAACGGCCACACAGGACAACCCCTTCTGCCGCGCAAGCCCGGCAAGGCTGTTCCAACTCGCACAACAGATTTGCCACCAGGCAGGAGACCTCCTGTGTGTCCTTACAGGCCATCCGAACCAACATCTGTTCCCTGCGCCTCCGGCTCTGCATTCTGGGCATCCTGGGCAGCCTGCAAGGCACCCTCCGCGCTCTCCTGGGCACTGCGGGCCTCGTTGAGCGCCGCCTGCAACTGCGCCACCTGGGCCTCCAAAACGGCTACATCCTCCTTGGGGTCCTCCCTGGCCAGCACCAGTTGTAAGCTCAGCACCTCCATAGGCCCAGAGAAAGAAGCCGTCACCTTCCCATCCTGGTCCAGCACCGCCAAGGGGCCCTCCTTCACCGCGGCCAGGGCGGCATCATCCAGGCCGCCCGCCAAGGCGATGGTCAGCGTCTGCCGCACCACGCCACCGATTTTCTTGGTCCCCGCGAAGAACCCCCGGTCCTCCAGCTTCAAATCCTTTGCATAAATCATATCTCTTTTCTCCCTCTTAACTGATATCTACGTATAGGTCTCCATTCTTCCCAAGCCCTGAAGTGGGTGGCCCAGAGCCAAACAACACTTTAGGTGCCTCTTCCAAGGACTGGCTGATCGCCCCCAGCTCCTCCGCGTCAATGGCTGGTGGCTGGTCGTTCTTCCAGTTGGGGGCCACATAGCGGTCATTCTGTCTGGGCATTGATTTCTTCCGTTCCTTTCTTGCGCAAGGCAGTCTTTTGGGGCCGGGGCGGAGTCTTAGGATTTGGAGTAAACCCCATAATCTGAGGGTTGTTCTTCCGAAACTGCTGGTTCTCGCCCAGCCAATACCGGTTGGTTTGCCCAATCACCTTCATCTGGCTTCCGTCCGCCAGCCGAAGCGTCCCTGTCACCGTATTTTCCACTCGTTTGCTCATCTTGGCACCTCCTCGCTCTCCATCCAGTCGATACTCATATTCAGCTCCCGGCCCACATTGGTGCCGGAATCTGCAATAGCCCGGCTGCCGCTCTCATAATAAGAGTTTCGGGCAAATTCCACCACGCCGACCCCAGTGATATTCACCCCATTCAGGGCTTCCACAATGCACTGCTCCATGTTGTAAGCGCGGGAATAGGCATCGGTCCGGGTGGTGTTCTCCTGGTTGACGTTCACCAAGATTTCAAACACCAGCCCAATCTTCGCCGCAAAGGGAGACGTAGGGTTGACCCGCCCCAAAAAGCATTTTAGCGTGGCCTGTGCCTCCAACTGACTCTGCCCCCAATACATCTGCGGGTATAGCCGGTAGCCCTTAGGATGTTTTTCTTTCTGCTCATCGGTATTCAGTACCGGTTCCTCCCCGTTGAAAAGCAGGCTCATCTTTTGTTCTGGCGTCGGCAGCGGCTGACGCAGCGGGTTCGCCCCGTCATAAAACAGGTATTTCGCCAGCCGAACACGGGGCCTGTCATTGTCGTCCACCGGAACATACCCGTTTGCATCCGGCAAATCCATCAGATAGGACAAAATCTGCAAGGGGATTTTCTCGGAACCACGCATGGTGTTATAGCCGCTTTCCACCCGTTCATAGGGGTAGGTTGGGCTGTCAAACCGCCGCTGGCGCTCCGCCATCTTTGCCTCCGCCTCCTTTATGCACCGGGGCACCGCCCCGCACCTTCTGGTAGTCCTCCAATTCCTTCCGCGCACGCTCCAGCTCCGCCGCACCTTTCTGGAAAACCTCCGGGGTAGTCTGGGCTTGTATCGTGGACAAGAACCTCCCTACAGGGTCATTCATCACCTGTAAAAGCCCCTGAATTTCCCGGTCCATCCGCTCCTGCAACTCCTGAAAATCCCGCAGCAGAGCAAAGACCCGCTCCCTGGTCTGCGTTCCCTTCCCTTTGAGTTGTTCCAACTGCCCCAGGGGGTTCCCGCCCGCCCAGCGGTCATAGTCGTCGGCGGCCATCAGCCACTTGTCCCCTTCCACCGGCTCATAGTCCTGGCCCAGATATAACTTCACCAGAGCCCCCATCAAATACCGGCTTTTCAACTGGGTGTTCTCCTTGTACATGGAGGCCATCGGGAGCCCCAAGTCCCCCTCCCCAAACTGCACCCCCAGACGGTCAAAGCAGCACTGGGCCGTTTCTTCCACAAAGGCCGCCTTTTCCATCAGTGGCACATAGCTTCTGGCCTCCTGCACCATCTTCTCGTCGATTGTCTTGTATACCATGTTTATCCCCTTTCTTTTCGCCGCAGAGGGCAAGTCTCTATCCGGTCCAATGCCTCCCACCGCCGGGACTGCCGGCAAAAATATTGATGGGCACATTGGGTAAACTGCTCTCCCTCC
This sequence comes from uncultured Oscillospiraceae bacterium, assembly GCA_910578575.1. GTDB lineage: Bacteria > Bacillota > Clostridia > Oscillospirales > Oscillospiraceae > Evtepia. Next base: position 2,697 of record CAJTQP010000044.1, on the reverse strand, counting down.
AGCAAATGGCAGTGAAGGCTCACGTCCCCCCGCTTGCGAAAGGCGTGGGGGCATTTCTCTTTCCCCATCAAATCCCCTCCAACTCTATTGTGGCGGAAACTGACACCCCGGCTGCCTGGGCCGTAATCACCAGCGGCTCCACGCTCCCGCGCCAGCAGGAAAGAGAAACCCGATTCCCTTCTACCGCCGCGCTATAGGCTGTCGGGTCCGCCCTTGCAAAGGACCAATGCAACGCCTCTTCCGGCTGGCCCAGTGGCGGTTCATAGGCAGCTTCCAACTCCACAGTCTGATAGGCTCCCATGCGATCCGGCACCGCACCAAGAAAGCGTACAGTCCCCTCTCCGCCTTCCTGGGCCACTTGAATGGTCATCACGCCGCTATACTCAGGGTTCTGTGCCAAAAACGCTGTGATCTCACAGGTCCCCGGCCCTTCTGCCCGAACAATCCCCGCCTTGTCTACAGTAGCAACACCGGGGTCCGACGAATGCCAGAGGTAGCCCACAGGGTGCGTATCGTTCCCTTCCACCACCGTCCCGCAGCGCAAAGAGACAGCGGAAAACGGGACACTCTCCAACAACTCCAGCGACTTCTTCCCTTGGATGGAAATTTCCCAGGAAAAATTCAGCCCGCTGGCTACATGCCGCTCCAAATCATCAATTTCCCGGTTCGGTTCCTCATAGCGCAGGGCAAACTCCAACATTCTTACACTGCCGTAGTCCCCGGTAAACTCCTGGTGGAAATCCGAATACCCCGTGATGGAATACGCCCCTGACCCCAAGATCATCCGGCTGTTGGTATCAAGCTGGGCCGTGTCGGCATTGTACTGGCACTTCACGTTAAAGTAACCCTTGGTGATCAACACATAGTCCTGGGGGTCGCTGGCGGTGGCCTTGGCAATCTGGCTGGTCACTACTAGGGGCTCACTGCACAGGTTTCCATAATAGTCCAGGTGGTTCCACACGGCGTTGCAGCGCTCCGCCACAGCCACCACACCTGCCCCGGAAATATTCTCTGGATTCGTCACCAGCCAAGTGGACCCCACCGTTACGATCTTTGCCCCTCTGGGCGCATACTGTATCCGGCTATTCGCAAAAAGCACCAGTTTTGCATTGTCCGCAAGATAGGTGGAGGTGGCCGTCAGCCCCGCAATATCAGAAAAGCGGATATACTCCCAGGCCCAGGCAAAAAAATCCTCTGGGTCCAGGCCCTGGACTTCCGCCTCAAAATAGTCTGCGGCATACTGCGCGTACCGCTCTCGAAACTGCGCGGTCTCTCCCTCATAGTATGGGTGTAGCCGGCCAGTCATCTGTGCCGGGGCATTCCCCGGCGGCAAAAGGGAGGGCGCAAACATCCGGGCCATATTCCTGGCCCTGTCCTGAATTGTCTCTGCCACCCCCTCACCCCCTTCGGTACGGACGCAAAGCGCCTCGCTTTGCCAGGTCCTGATACGCCAGGTTCTGGGCATAGCGCCGCATTTCCTCGTAGAGGGCCGAGCGCAGGACCCGCCCACGCTCCGTCAAACTGCGGATATGGTTGGCCTCCGAGCCCACGGAAAAGCTCTTGTCCTGGATTTTGGGCTGCATATTCAGCCAGTCTGCGGCAAAGTGCTCGTTCCAGACCAGGGCCACACACTTGCCCAAAATCCGCTTTTCCTCCTGGCTCAAGGTATTGTCAAAGGTTCCGTCGGTATAGAAGTCCAGCCGGAATCTTGTGCCCTCCGAGATGCCACCGGGGAAGGTGACGGCACCCGTGTCCGGATCGTATGCCGCACCGGTGTAAGGAAGCAGAAGCAGCTCCCCTGTGCGGGCAATCTCCTCCTGGGCCACACTCATAAGCTGAAAGCCCACCAGCCCCGTTTCCACCGTTTGTGAATCCTCCCCGCCGGGCGAGGTCCAAGTGGTATCCCCAAACGACGGTTCTGTCCCGGACAACCAGCTCTGCATCTCCGGCGGCTGGTTGAACAGGGGAACCGCGTTTTTCATGTACAGGCTCATTCTCCGAAAGAACAGCGCCGGATTCTCCTGGGCGTCCTTTTGTAGTCGTATGTCATTGATCTCTACCATGGCGTAATCTGTCACGATCTCCGCCCATGCAGTTCCCATCCAATCCCCCTCCATTTCAGAATTGGTTACGGCTAATATAGTGCTTTGGGGTTAGCCGATGAAAATAAAGTGATATTCTACGCCAAGCCCATTAAGTTGACCCGCAGCAAGTGCCGAATCCCCATAATCACGATATTTTTCTATATACCAAGTGATTGTTTTCCTATCAGACGATATCTTCCCATATCCAGTATCACTTACAGTGTTTGCATACGGGAGAAAGAATCCTTGCCCCAGAACAAAAGAAGTGGACATTATGCTTATAGGCATAATGTATCTAGGCGCAGGGGAGGAAAAGACTGAATCAAAGACATAAAATCTGTTGTTTGAGCCTTTATATCCATAAACCCATACAAATTTCGGCGCAAACGAGCATGTAAGACTACACGGATTGTCCGCCCCGTAGGTGCCCGTCCCAACGTAGCTACCAACCTCAATCCTCGCTTTACCTCCTACCGCCGTCTGCAAGGCGGCAATCAACGTATCCTGGTCAGCATTCTTTCCCTGGTTCCTCACGATGCTGTCCGATATCGCTTGCAGCTCCGCCGCGTCCAAGGCAGGCGGGCCGCCGTTCCTCCACGTGGGGGCAACGTAG
>CAJTQP010000043.1 GCA_910578575.1 uncultured Oscillospiraceae bacterium | reverse complement strand
TGCCGTTTTGTTACAAAAAGCTGTACTTTTTTGTAACATAGTAATTTACTGTAATCTATACCAAATATAGCACAAAACAAACAGAATTTCAACAGGGGATAGCGTCATTTTAGGTCAAATTTCGGTTACAAAAAAGTACAGTTTTCTGTAAGCATACCCTCCTGCCACCGCCACTTTGACCCTATCTTAGCGAACAATCTATGCAACAAAACACAACGACCCCTCTGGTAAACTCCAGAGGGGTCGTTATACTTCCATGCAAAAGGAAAAGCCGGGGCCAAAAGGCCCCGGCTTTTTGCCGGTTTGTGCGTGACACTGTCGGGAGGCTTACTGCTCCTTCTTCTTCGGCGTCAGGCAGACAACGCCTGCCCCTGCCGCAAGGGCCATCGCGGCCCACAGTGCGCTGCTGTCCCCAGTTTCGGGCACGTCGGCCAGAGGAACTTCCTCGTCGGGAATTTCCACGGACACGGTGGTCACGGGCGTCGTGGGACGCACGGGAGTCGTGGGCCGAGGTGCCAGGGGGACATCCGGGTCGGGTACCTCCACCAGGGGGGGCTCCTCGTCGGGGACGTCCACTAGGGGCGGTTCCTCATCCGGGATGTCCACCGGGGGCTCCTCAGGCTCCGGTCCGGGGTCCAGAGGCACGTCGGGGTCGGGGACATCTACGGGAGGTTCGGGGTCAGGGTCGGGATCGGGATCCGGGTCAGGATCGGAGCCACCGGGTTTTCCCGGTTCCTCAGGGGGTTGCCAAGTGTTGGTGATGGTAAAATCATTCCCGTCATTGGTAACCTTAGAGGTGTAGCCAGGTACCACGACCTCCTTCACGGTCCAAATAACGTCAATCGCCAGATCTGTCTAGGTATGGGTCCAGCCACCGTCCTTTGTCAGCTGTACGGTATCATAGATTGCTCCATCCCCGTACAACTCCACGGTAATGCTGTCAGGCCGATTCTGGCCCTCATCGCCTTTCCACACTTTGTTGACCGTTACGCTGGTGGTGGGTTCTTCGGGTTCCTCAGGCGGTGTGTAATGGTTGGTGAATGTGATCTTGTTGCCTTCAACCGCTTCACCATCCTCCAAACGATTGCCCTCCTCCGCCACGATCATCTCGGTGACAGTGACATCGCCCTTCAAAATTGTAGTGGTAATGCCAATTACCCCACCAAGATTGAAGTACTCATCCCTGTCTTTGCTTGCCATAACCGTCAGCTTGTAGACTGCGTCGTCATACGTAACGCCCGTCTGGCTGTCCTGTACTTCCATCAGGTAGAACACAAGTTCCCCTACCGCAGTCAGGGGGAAGCGGATGTTCACAAGGCCGTTTGCGTCATTGGTGAACGTCTGGGTCTCCCCTTTGGCAGTGACCTTGCCATCCTTCACCTCGACCTCTTTGGCAAGGACAAACTTGAACTGATCCTTGTTCAGGGGCACCTTCTCCCCCGTCTCTTTGTTCAGATAGATCTTATCCACCGGCAGAGTCACTGCACCGACGGTGATGTGGATCTCATCCGTAGGCACTTCGCCGCCCAGCAGGATACCATTGCACATGATACCGCCGCCGTGGATGTTGGAGAAGTTCCCCGTGATGAAGACGCGGGCGCTCTTATATGCGGCTGCCATCGCATCCGCAGTGGGGTTTGCATTCAGACCCATCAGGTACGTTGCCGCGATGAACGGGTTGTTCAGGGTGTCGACCAGTTCGGTAGCAAAATCCTTAGAATCATAGCCTTCCCCTACGTCCTTTGTGCCGCTCCAGTTTGCCAAGCCGCCGCCCAGCATCAGGTCATAAACCATGCTCTGGTTGGCACAGAAAAAGTCGTTGGACCCGGTACTCATGAACAAGCCGTTGTTTGCAGCAGTATGGTCGTAAGGTTTCCCAGAGAATTCGCCGGAAAGTGCCTGATTCAACGCGGTGTTCCCAAAAGAGGCAATGCCGTCTTTGATGGTCAGCGCCAGCAGGCCCGTGGAGCAGCCGCCCACACCGCCGCCAAAGCCATTGGCCGTGTTGTCGGTGAAGAGGGCATTCTCCAGGTAGAGGCGGGACCCCATTTCCACGAAGATACCGCCGCCACCCCAGTGCTGCGTTGTATTGGTGCGGTTGTTGGTGATATAGCCAGCGGTGATCTTTGCCACGCTGCCATCCTTGCTTTCTCCAGGGCGGAGGTAGAGGCCGCCGCCCTCGTTGTTCTCCGCTACGTTTCCGTCGACGGTGCCACCATTCATGGTGAATGCGCCAGCGGCATAAATGCCACCGCCGCCTGTACGGGACGTGTTGCCGGTGATCTGCGCGTTACCACTTAGGGTGACGCTGGTGCCGACGTTGGCATAAATGCCGCCGCCGCCACTGTTGAAGTTGTTCGCATTTTCTCCCATAGCGCCGCCTGCATAGTTCCCAGTGATGGAGCCACCGGACATATTCAGGGCGGTGCCACTGCCATACAGATAGATACCGCCGCCGTCGCCGCCGAGGTTCCAGGCGTTGGACGCATTCGCACGGTTTCCAGCAATCATACCACCAGTCATGGTGATTTTCGTGCCGTTTTCCGCATAAATGCCACCGCCGCCCCAGGCGTCGCCGCACCAGCCATCCGTATAGCTACTCTGTTTGTCACTTACTTCATTGCCAGCAATGACGCCACCTTTGATGGTGACCACACCGTCATAGGCTGCAATTCCGCCGCCCTTATAGGCCTGATTGTTGACAATATAACCACCATTGATCGTAACAGCACCAGGGCCGCTCATATAAACGGCACGTGCGCCATTGGTAACCCAGCCACCCTCCATCGTGAAGGCACTGGTGCCATAGACGCAAATGGCTGTGTGCCCCATTGGATTGAGTACGCCGCCAAGCAGGGTCAGGTGGCCATCATAGAGCACAAAAATATCCTGGGATTGGGATACAATCTGTCCAGAAGATTCAAGCACAGCCTCAGAAGGAACCAAAATGGTTTCCGTCCCTGTGGCTTTTGCCCTAGTGCTTTTGCGCACTATAGCACCTGCATCTCCATAGGAAACTTCCTTTTTGGAGATTTCGTCAGGTTTCCAACTGGAATCAGAAACGGTGAAGTAAGCCCCACCAACCAGCACGAACGCTGCACCCTCTGAGCCAGTATAGGTAAGCGCAAACCCATTCAGGTCCAGGGTGATGTTCTTGCCGTTTACCGTGATAGAGTTTGCAAGCGTAAAGGCTTGTTTCATCACAATAGTGAGCGGATCGGCGGTTGCTCCGTCGATGGCCGCTTTCAGGGCTTCCTCCGAATCAACCCCTAGTGTACCTGTCTGTTCAGGCAGTTCGGGTTCAACCGGTTCCGTGGGCTCCGTCGGCTCCGTCGGTTCCGTAGGCTCCGTGGGTTCCGTCGGTTCCGTGGGCTCCGTCGGTCCCATAGGTTCGGCCTCCGCCACCACCAAATCAGTGGGGCTGAGTGCCAGCGCGGTCGGGTTCATCATGCTCAGGCACAGTGCCAGCATCAGGCACAGCGCCAAGGGAAAAAGGAACTCGAACCCGCGTTGTAACTTTTTCACGGTTTTCATGAAAATAGTTCCTTTCTTTGCATTTACAAAATTTGTATTTGCGCGGACGCAAAGAGATCCGGCAGCTGAACGAGCATAGCCCCCTCGGAGTACCTCCGAGAGAACGTTAGCCTCTAGCTTTGCGTCCCAGCGTTTCCGCTGGTTTGCCGGACGCGCCTACACAGCCCATCCCGCCGTCACCGACGCGTATGACGGCGGGCGTCTCCCAAGGTGGACTATTTTGCAACATGGCGCAACGCCTCCTCTCTGCAAAAAATTTGAATCAGCCTGAGGCAGTCCGTAGGGAATGCCTGGGCGAATCCACGTAAAAAGTGACCGCAGCGGTGGATGCCCACCTGCCGCTTAGATCCCCTGTCTAGTCCTAGGCCCTTTTGTTTTACATCCCCTGACAAGCCGCCCACTGGTTTGGCGCCTGTGCACCACGCCAGAGGCGCTGTTTGGCGAAGGACCGCAAGCTTCCATGGGCGTTTGTCTCCCGCTCCATGGCAGAGTCTTACAAAAAAGTATACTTTCTTACCAGTGCTTTCTCATCTGATTACAAAAAACTTCCACTCTTTCCTCCCCGCATAGGCGAATGTTCCCCTGCAAATACTAGCCGTGTTCTCAAAAATATACCACAGGAGGTTTTTATAGATGAAAGCAACTGGCATCGTCCGGCGTATCGACGACTTAGGCCGGGTGGTCATCCCCAAGGAGATCCGCCGCACTATGCGGATCCGGGAGGGGGACCCCTTAGAAATCTTCACCAACAGCGACGGCGGCGTGGTGTTCAAAAAATATTCCCTCATGGGCGGTTTGGGGGACTTCTCCTCCCAACTGTGCGAATCCCTCTACAAGAGTACCGGCAAGCTAGTGACCATCACCGACCGGGACACCTGCCTCTCCGTGGCCGGCGGCGGCAAGCGGGAGCTGGCGGACAAGAACATCTCCCCCGCCCTGGCCCAAATTATGGAGGGGCGGCAGATCTACCAATACGAAGAGGGGGAGACCCAACTTCCGGTGAGCGACTACAGCGACCACTATATTATCACCACCGCCGCCCCCATCCTGGCGGAGGGGGACGTGTTGGGCTGCGTGGCCTTTTTGAGCGAAAAGGATGCCGTGGCCGTCAACGAGTCCGAATACAAGCTGGCCCAAACCATCGCGGGCTTCCTGGGCCGGCACATGGAGACCTGAACCCCATCCCCCAAGCCCCGCTTCTCACTCCGGGACATAGGAAGGCCAGAACCGTTTTTTGCGGTCCTGGCCTTCTTTGGAATCTTTTCGTATAATTCAGGGCCCACCCACATAGTATGTGTCACGGACAACGTGGGGAGTGGTGGCACTTGCGCACTGATATGGAAGAACGGGCCTGCGACCTGGCCCTTTACATCATTGAGAACAACGCAACCGTCCGCATGGCGGCCAAGCGTTTCAGCATCAGCAAATCCACAGTACATAAGGACTTGTCTCAGCGGCTGCCTGCCTTCAACAAGCCTCTCTACCTCCAGGTGAAGGAGGTCTTGGAGCGCAACAAGGCCGAGCGCCACATCCGGGGGGGCATCGCCACCCGGAAAAAGTACAAGGGAGAGGACAGCTGACAACGGCAAAAAAGGGGCAGCCCCGAAGCGGCCAATTCTGGCACTTCGTCGCTGCCCCTGTCTCGTATCGTTAGGGAAGTTCCCGAAGCTGGGTACCCTGCTGTGCGTAATCCGCCAGCGTCTCCTCCGTCACCGGGATGACGCACAGGCGCACATAGTCCCCCAGGGCGAAGTGGGAATAAAAACCGATCCCGTCCTTGTGGTACAGCAGCACCGGGACTACCTCGCTGCCATAGCGCTGCTTGTTGAGCCGCAGCTCCCCGTAGGCCACGTCGTCCAGGGCCTGGCAGACCGCTCGGATCTGCTCCGCCTCCATCTCCGGCCGCAGGGTCTTGACGGTATAGAAGCACATCTCCTGGTAAAATTCATACAGGACCGGGGCGTAGTCGTGGTCGTCAAAGTTCACCGTGATCTCCTGGACGCACGCCCCATCTTGGGGGACATACACCGTCATGGTGGGCAGGTTGAACATCCGCACGTCGGCCAAAAATTCATAGGACACCGTCGCCTGCTGGGAATGGGGGGCCGTGGGGAAGGTCAGGCTGCTCCACCCCTCTCCCTCTAAGGGTTGTAGGAAATCTTCCCCCCTATCCTCCCGGTACTGGAGGTTATAGGCGGTGATCCAGTCCTCCAGGGAGAAGGCAAAGTCCAGCTCCCCTTCCCTGCCCTGGATCACGGCGGTGTCCAGAGGTTTGGGGGCCTGCGCCTCCTCCGATGCTGGCGGCGTGTCTACTGGCTCCCCGCTGTCCTCCTGAGCCCCACAGGCGCACAGAAGCAGCAGAGTCAACAGACACAGGGCCCCGATGGTCCAAGCCCGGCCCATCATTCCACCGAAATCAAATAGTGGTACACCGGCTGGCCCCCCCGCAGCAGGGTGATCTCCGCGTCGGGGCAGGCGGCCTGGAAGCGCTCCAGGGCCCCCTGGGCCCCGCTCTCCTCCACGCCCTCGCCGTAGAAGATGTTGATGAACTCCCCGCCCCGGTTTTTGGCCTCCTGGGCCAGACGGTCCAGGACGGCATCCAGCGCCTTTTCCGTGGCGAACAGTTGATTGTCCACCAGGGCGAGATAGTCCCCCTCCTGGATATCCTGGCCGTCGAAGGTGGAGGTCCGGGCAGCGTAAGTAACCTCCATGGTGGTGACCATGCCCATGGCCTCCTCCATGGCGGCGGTGTTCTCTCCCGGCTCCGCGTCCAGGTCCATGGCAATCATGGCGGAGATGCCCTGGGGCACGGTCTTGGCCTGAAGGACAATGATCTCCTTGCCCTCCGCCAAATCTACGCACTGCTGGGCAGCCATGATGATGTTCTTGTTGTTGGGCAACACATAGACCACCTCGGCGGGGGTCTTTTTGATTTCCTTCAAAATGTCCTCGGTGGAGGGATTCATGGTCTGGCCGCCGCTGATGACGCCGTCCACTCCCAAATCGTGGAACACCTTGGCCAGGCCGTCCCCGGCGGCCACCGCCACGAAGCCATAGCGCTTATCCGTCTCTCCGGCCTCCTGGCCCTCCAGCTCCGCCTCCACGGCCTCCAGGTCGTCGGTGCTCTGGGCCTGACGGCCTGCCGCCAAATCCTCTGCCTGGGTGCGCATGTTCTCGATTTTGGCCAGCTCCAGGGTGCCGTACTTCTGGGCCTCGTTGAGGGCGCTGCCGGGGATGTCGGTGTGGACGTGGACCTTGAAGGCCTCGTCGTCCTCCCCGATCACCAGGCTGTCCCCGATGCTGTTCAAATAGTCCCGGAAGGGCTGCAAGTCCACATCCGGGTTCCCGTTCTTGCGGACGATGAACACGGTGTCGAAGGTGAAGGTGATCTCCTCCAGGCTCTGGGCGGCGAAATCCGCCTTCTCCTTGGCCTCCGGCTCCGCCTCCCCGCTGGGGGCGGCGATGCCCCGGAGCTCGTCCAGCATCCCCTTCAAAAGGATCACAAAGCCCATGCCCCCGGCGTCCACCACCCCGGCCTTTTTCAGCACCGGGTTCTGGTTGATGGTGTCTGCCAGGGCCTCCTCCGCCCGGAGGATGGCGGATTCCAACACGTACTCAAAGGCCGTGTTCTCCTCCGCCGCCCGGCCAGCCCGGTCCCCCGCCAGGCGGGAGACGGTGAGGACGGTGCCCTCCGCAGGCTTCATCACCGCCTTATAGGCGGCCACCACCCCGGCGTTGAGGCCGTCGGCCAGGTCGATGCCGTCCATGCTCTCCTTGTCCTTCATGGCCTTGGAAAAGCCCCGGAAGATCAGGGAGAGGATGACCCCGGAGTTCCCCCGCGCCCCCCGCAGCATGGCGGAGGCGTTGATGGCGGTGGTCTCCCCCACGGTGGTGGGGCCCTTCTTTTGCAGCTCCGCCGCGGCGGTGCCGATGGTCAAGCTCATGTTGGTGCCCGTGTCCCCGTCGGGGACGGGAAAGACGTTGAGCTCGTTGATCTTTTGCTTCTCTGCATTCAGGGAGGCAGAGGCGTGGATGAGCATCCGCGCCAGCAGCTTTCCGTCAACTGACTGTACCATAACCCAATTCTCTCCTTACTCTTAGTCCACCACCATGGAGTCCACATAGACGTCCACGGACTTGACCTGGGCGCCGGTCATCCGGCCCACGGTATAGCGGACCTCGCTCATGATGGCGTCGCTGACCGCGTTTAGGTTCACGCCGTTGTCCACGATGATGTGCAGCTCAATGGCCACACTGTCGTCCTCCTGCTGGACCACCCGCACACCCTTGGACATGGATTCGCTGCGCAGCAGATGCACCAGCCCGTCCTTCTTGGACCGGGCGGCCATCCCCTTTACGCCAAAACAGCTGGTTGCCACCGCACCGGTGATGGTGGTGAACACCTCGCTGCTGATTTGTATCTCGCCTTTTTCCGTTTGAAGCCGCATCCCTTGATCCGTCCTTTCCCTAGTTTCAAGCCTTACGCGGAAAAAAATCCGCTTTTCCAATTGTATTTTTGCGCGTTATCATGTAAAATACTATGCAACCAGTGACTCTTCCTGAATCCCCGTTGAAGTTTGCCCTGGATACGCTCCCTTGGCCCTTTGAATTTTTCTAACTATACCACAGCCAGGGGAAATCATGCAACCGTGTATGGGAGGTTTTTTCATGAATGTGACCAAATTGATCTTAAAGCTCGCCGCCCTGATCCTGGCCCTTGGCGCTGTCATCTGCCTTGTCATCGCCCATTACGACCGGATCACCGACGCCCTGGCCAGGCTGCTGGCCAAGGTCCAGGCCAAGAAGGAGGCCATGTGTGGCTGCTGTCCCTGTGGGGAGTTTTCCGACGAATTTGACGACTATGAGGAGTGGGGCGTGTAAGCGTCCCCTTCCCGGACGGAGCGGTGCGACACCGCTCCGTTTTTTTCTTGCCCAGGGGCTTTTAGAATTTCAGCGTAGGGTGCTTGGGCTCCACCAGGATGGGGTCGATGTTCTGGGCCACCACGAAGTTGAACAGGGCCACCGTGACCAATTCGTCCTGGTCGTTGCGCTGCTCCACAGAGACCACGCAGCTGCGCTTGCCCACCCGCACCGGGGTGCCCCGGCAGAAGAGGTAGGCCCCAGTGGCGGGTTTCAAAAACTCCATGGTGCAGCTCTGGGTGACGCACATATAGCCGTAGGGCACCAGGGCGTGACCGGCGATGGTGTCGGCAAAGGCGGAGAGCATCCCCCCGTGGACACTGCCGTACTGCTGCTGGTTATCCCGGCGGATCATCATGATCCCCTCGGCTGCGTCTTTCTCCGCCCGGATGAGGTGGATGCCGTTGTCCACCGCCCAGGGGTCTAGCCCCCGGATGGTGCCCAACTGGGGGTCCTCCCCCACATAAAACAGCCCCTCTTTAACGCAGGAAGCCATTCAAAATCTCCTCCTCCGCCTCTTCCTCGGTGAGGCCCAGGGTCATGAGCTTCAAAATCTGGTCCCCGGCAATGCGCCCGATGGCCGCCTCATGGATGAGCTGGGCGTCGGGGTGGTTGGCGGTGATGGCGGGGATGGACTGGATCTTCGCCTCCCCCATGAGGATGGAGTCGCACTGGACGTGGCCAAAGCCTGCAGCATCCCCGATCATCCGGGGATAGAACACCTGCTCCGAGGTGTCCTGGGCCACGGAGCGGGAGATCACCCGGCCGGTGGCGTCTTTTCCCGCCAGGATCACGTCCATCTCGGAGGTGGCCTTCTGCTTGCCGTGGGTGAGCAGGCGCTCGGTGAGCACCGCCTCGGCCCCCTCTTTCACCACTACCTTGGTATAGCGCTTGGTGGAGTCCACCCCCCGGAGCTGGGCGGTGTCCATTTGCAGGGAGGCGTCCTTTTCCAGATACACCACCGTCTGGGGGTTCATCACCCGCTCGCCGGTGCCCTCCCCCTCGCCGTAGTGCTTTTCCACATACTGGACCTTGGACCGCGCCCCGATGTAGAAGGTGTGGACCCCGTCGTGCTTGGAGGTCTCGCTGCCGGCGTTGTGGATGCCGCAGCCAGCCACGATCACCACGTCGCAGTCCTCCCCGATGAAGAAGTCGTTGTACACCAGGTCGTCCAAGCCCGTCTCGGAGATAATCACCGGGATATGCACCGACTGGCGCTTGGTGCCGGGCTTGATGTGGATGTCGATGCCCGGTTTGTCCTCCTTGGTGACGATCTCGATGTTCTCGTTGGAGCTGCGGGAGAGCAGCTTGCCATTCTTGCGGATGTTATAGGCCCCCTTGGGGGTACCCTCCAGGTCTGCCACCTCTCGCAGGAGGCGCAGGTCCACTTTATTTTCTGCCATGGCTCATCCCTCCTTCTTCTGTTCACAGGCGCTGGGCTGTAAAAAACTGCAAGTGCCGGCGGTCTCCGCCAGCAGGTGGGGCATGATCTCCGACTTGGGCCCGTGGCGGGCCACCTCGCCCCCGGAGATCATCACGATCTCGTCGGCCAGGTCGATGATCCGCTCCTGGTGGGAGATCACCACGATGGTGTTCTTCCCCCGGCCGTGGAGGATGCGGAAGGTCTCCGTGAGCTTGGCGAAGGACCACAGGTCGATGCCCGCCTCCGGCTCGTCGAAGATCAACAAGCCCTCCGGCCGGGCCAGGATGGTGGCGATCTCGATGCGCTTGACCTCCCCACCGGAGAGGGAGGCGTCCATCTCCCGGTCCACGTAGTCCGCCGCGCACAGCCCCACCCGGTTCAGGTAGGAGCAGCACTCGTCGCGGGTGAGCTTCTGGTTGCCAGAGGCCAGCTCCAGCAGGTCCCGTACCCGCAGCCCCTTGAAACGGGGGGGCTGCTGGAAGCCATAGCTGATGCCCAGCTTGGCCCGTTGGGTGATGTCCAGGGCGGTGATGTCCTGGCCGTTCCACACGATCTGCCCACCGGTGGGTTTCACCAGACCCATGATGGCCTTGGCCAAGGTGGTCTTTCCCCCGCCGTTGGGGCCGGTGATGACCACGAACGCGTTGTCGTCAATGGTGAGGTCGATGCCCCGGAGGATCTCGGTCTGTCCTCCGCCATCCTCCACCTGGAAGCGTAATCCCTTCAATTCCAGCATATCAAACCAGCTCCTATTCGCTGTCAAACTTGTCTTTTGTCCCCCTGGCGGTCCTTACCTGCCAGGGAATGATAAATTATACCACAACTCCCGCCGCCGTGCAATCTTTTTGCAAGATATGTCTGGCAACTTGCACAGCGAATATTTTCAGGAGAACGGAACCTCCCACAAATCGCTCGTCATTTCTGCCAATCATTTTGCACACATCTTGACTTTTCATACAATTTTTGATAGATTCGTCCTAGATTCTAAGAGAAGCGCCCCAGGGCGCGGCGGAGTGAGAGAGACGAGAGAATGGGAGGCTGTATCAAGACATGATCGAAGAATTGGGGTTTGACAACGAAAAGTATCTGGAAATGCAATCGGAAAACATCCGCTCCCGGATCGGCCAGTTCGGCGGGAAGCTCTATCTGGAGTTTGGCGGCAAGCTCTTTGACGACCACCACGCCTCCAGGGTCCTGCCGGGCTTCCACCCGGATTCCAAGGTGCGTATGCTCATGCAGCTCAAGGAGCAGGTGGAGATCGTGGTGGCGGTGTCCGCAGTGGACCTAGAGCGCAGCAAGATGCGGGGGGACCTGGGCATCTCCTACGGGCCGGATACCCTGCGGCTCATCGACGCCTTCCGGGGCTTTGGCTTCCAGGTGGACAGCGTGGTGCTCACCCGCTTCAGCGGCCAGAGCGCGGCGGAGATCTTCCAGTCCCAGCTGGAGAACCTGGGGCTGCGGGTGTACCGCCACTACCCCATTGAGGGGTATCCCAACAATGTGCCCCTGATTGTCAGCGAGCAGGGCTATGGGAAGAATGACTATGTGGAGACCACCCGCTCCCTGGTGGTGGTCACCGCCCCCGGCCCCGGCAGCGGGAAGATGGCCGTGTGCCTGAGCCAGCTCTACCACGAGTTTCAACGGGGGGTCCAGGCGGGCTATGCCAAGTTCGAGACCTTCCCGATATGGAACCTACCCCTAAAGCACCCGGTGAACCTGGCCTACGAGGCTGCCACGGCGGACTTGAACGACGTGAACATGATCGACCCCTTCCACCTGGAAGCTTATGGGGAGACCACGGTGAACTACAACCGGGACGTGGAAATCTTCCCGGTGCTCAAGACCGTCTTTGAGCGCATCTCCGGAAGCTCCCCCTACCGCTCCCCCACAGACATGGGGGTGAATATGGCCGGCTACTGCATCGTCAACGACGAAGTGGTCCGCCAGGCCTCCCAGGAGGAGATCTTGCGGCGCTACTATGCCGAGCGCTGCCGTTACCGCCGGGGCCGCAGCGACGGCAGCGCGGTGTATAAGATCGAGCTGTTGATGAAGCAGCTGGGCCTCACGGAGCAGGACCGGGCGGTGGTGGGCCCCGCCCTGGCGGTGGCAGAACGCACCGGCGCCCCCGCTGCCGCCATGGAGATGCCCGACGGCAAGGTCCTCACCGGCAAGACCTCAGAGCTGCTGGGTTCCTCCTCTGCCCTGCTGCTCAACGCCTTAAAATATCTGGCGGGCATCCCCGACGACGTCCACCTGATCTCCCCGGCGGTGATCGAGCCGGTGCAGGACATGAAGGTCAACGTCCTGGGGAACAAGAACCCCCTGTTGCACATCGACGAGCTGTTGGTGGCCCTGTCCATCAGCGCCGTCACCAACCCCAACGCCAAGAAGGCGGTGCTGCAACTGCAAAAGCTCCGGGGCTGCGAGGTCCACACCACGGTGATCCTCTCCGAGGCCGACGAGGACAGCTTCCGCCGCCTGGGGGTGCGTCTCACCAGTGAGCCGAAATATCAGACCACCAAGCTATATCATGGCTAAAACCAGCCACAATGACAAGGATAATTCATAACGATTGGAGTTGTTTTTTATGTCCAAGACCTATATCCCCGCAGGCTATGCCCCCCTGCTGAACCTCTACGACACCCAAAAAGCCATCGGCCTTTTGAACCGCGTCTTTGAGGACACCCTCTGCGGCAACCTCCACCTGCGCCGGGTCTCCGCCCCCCTCTTCGTGGAAGCCGCCAGCGGCCTCAACGACGACTTGAACGGCGTGGAGCGCCCCGTCTCCTTCGACGTCCCCGCCGCCCAGCGGGAGGCCCAGGTGGTCCACTCCCTGGCCAAGTGGAAGCGCATGGCCCTGTACAACTACCACTTCCCCGTGGGGGAGGGCCTGGTCACGGACATGAACGCCATCCGCCGGGACGAGATCCCCGACAACCTCCACTCCATCTATGTGGACCAGTGGGACTGGGAAAAGGTGATCGCCCCCAGGGACCGGAACCTGAACTATTTGAAAGCCACCGTCCAGCGCATCGTGGACGCCATTGCCGACACCCAGCGCACCTTGCAGTCCGTGTTCCCCCAGCTCAGCGTCCTGCCCCAGATCAGCACCAGCCTCTCCTGCGTCACCACCCAGGAGTTAGAGGATAAGTACCCGGAGCTCACCCCCAAGGAGCGGGAGGACGCCTGGGTGAAGGAGCACCCCACCACCCTGCTGATGCAGATCGGCGGCGCCCTGAAATCCGGCCAGCCCCACGACGGCCGGGCCCCGGACTATGACGACTGGCAGCTCAACGGGGACATCCTCCTCTGGGATGAACTCCTGGGCCGGGCCTTTGAGATCTCCTCCATGGGCATCCGAGTGGACGCGGCGGCCCTGGACCGCCAGCTCACCACCGCCGGCTGCGACGACCGCCGCCAGCTCACCTTCCACAAGCTGCTCCTGGAGGGCAAGCTGCCCCTGACCATCGGCGGGGGCATCGGCCAGTCCCGTATGTCCATGATCCTCCTGGGCAAGGCCCACATTGGGGAGGTCCAGGCATCTACCTGGGACGACGAGACCATCCAGGTCTGCGGCGATGCCGGGATCATTCTGCTATAACATCCACCACACGCCACGCAAAAACCGCCGCACCCCTCCCGGTGCGGCGGTTGGCCCCTATACGAAAGGACACGCCATGACCATCAAACTATATGACCAGGACAGCCATCTGCAAACCTTCTCCGCTCAGGTTCTCGCCTGCACACCCCTGGAGGAAAACCGCTGGGCCGTCCTCTTGGATCAGACCGCCTTTTTCCCGGAAGGGGGTGGCCAGCTTGCCGACCAGGGGCAGCTGACGCCAGCAGATGGGGCGGCAGCGGAGGTGCTGGATGTCCAGGAGCGCCCGGAGGGCATCGTCCATGTGTGCAGCGCTCCCCTGCCTGCGGAAACCCAGGTCCAGGGCACCCTGAACTGGCCCCTGCGCTTTCGCCGGATGCAGTGCCACTCCGGGGAACACGTGATCTCCGGCCTGGCCCACCGCCTCTACGGCTGCAACAACGTGGGCTTTCACATGGGGGAGGACGCGGTGATCCTGGACTTTGACCGGGAGCTCTCCCCAGAGGAACTCCAGCGTTTAGAGAACGAGGCCAACCGGGTAATCTGGGAGAACCGCCCCGTTACCGCAACCTATCCTGCCCCAACAGAGCTGGAAGCCCTGGACTACCGCAGCAAGCTGGAATTGACAGAGAATGTCCGCATCGTCACCATCCAGGACTGCGACGTGTGCGCCTGCTGCGCCCCCCATGTGAACTTCACCGGGGAGATCGGCCTGGTCAAGCTCATCGACGCCATGCGCCACCGGGGGGGCACCCGGCTGTGGATGGTGGCCGGGGCTCTGGCTCTGGCGGACTATCAAAGCAAGCAAGCCAATGTGGCCGCCATCTCCGCCGCCCTGTCGGTGAAACAGGGGGAGGCCGCCCAGGGGGTGGCACGGGTGCAGCAGGAACTGCAAGATCTGGGGCTGGCCCTAAAGGAGGCCAAGCACGCCCTGGTGGCGGAGAAGTGCAAAACCCTGCCGGAGACGGCGGAGAACCTCTGTCTTTTTGAACCTGACCTGGACATCCCCGGCCTGCGCACCCTGGTGAACACCGGGGTGGCCCGCTGTGGCGGGATCTGCGCCGCCTTCACCGGCTCGGACAAGGAAGGTTACCGCTGCGTCATGGGCAGCCGCACCGTGGATCTACGGGCCCAGGCCAAGGCCATCCACCAGGCCCTGGGGGGCAAGGGGGGTGGCCAACCGGGGATGATCCAGGGCAGCGTCACCGCCAGCCGGGCGGAGATCGAAGCCTATTTTGCCTGAGCAGAAAGGAGGCCCCTATGGCGAAGAAGTCCTCCCGCAACACCCGCGGCCGCATCGTGGCCGCCGCCTGGCAGCTCTTTTACGAACAGGGCTATGAGAACACCACCGTGGACGAGATCGTGGAGAGCTCCGAGACCTCCAAGGGCTCCTTCTACCACTACTTCGGCGGCAAGGACGCCCTTCTGGGCACCCTCAGCGACCTCTTTGACGAAAAATATGAGTCCCTCCAAGAGACCATGGACCCCAACATGCCCGCCCTGGAGCAGCTCCTCTTCCTCAACAGCGAGCTCTTCCGCCTCATTGAGAACAGCGTCTCCCTGGACCTGCTGGCCCGGCTCCTATCCACCCAATTGGTGACCTCTGGGGAAAAGCACCTGCTCAACCACAAACGCACCTATTACCGCCTGCTCCGGCGGATCATCGCCCAGGGCCAGGAACGGGGGGAGATCGCCAAACACCGCAGCGTCAGCGAGCTGGTAAAGCGCTACACCCTCTGTGAGCGGGCGCTGCTCTATGACTGGTGCCTGTGTTCTGGGGAGTACTCCCTGCGGGACTACGCGGCCCAGGTAATGCCCATCTTTCTCTGCGATTTTTCCCCCGATTTTCCGTCTAGTTTACGTCCAGAGAGAAAGCCTTATCACACAAGCCTTTGATTTTATTTCTTGGAAACGCGGTATAGACTATAGTCTATACCGCGTTCTGTGTTGCGTTCTATCTCCGTTCATGATATGATAGGGCACGACAATTTTTGATCTGATCCAAATAGGAGGAACCCCAATGACCACAGCACAAGTCTGTATCATCGCCACCATCGTTGTCTACCTGGTGGCCATGGTCCTGGTGGGCGTGTACTTTAGCCGCAAGGGCGGCAGCGCGTCCTCCCACGAATTTTACTTAGGGGGCCGGAAGCTGGGCCCTGTCGTCACCGCCATGAGCGCCGAGGCCTCGGATATGAGCAGCTACCTGCTCATGGGCCTGCCGGGGCTGGCCTACATCGCCGGGGTGGCGGAGGTGGGCTGGACCGTCATCGGCCTGGCCGTGGGCACCTATCTGAACTGGCTCATCGTGGCCAAGCGCCTGCGCAACTACTCCGCCCACATGGGGGCCATCACCATCCCCGACTTCTTCTCCCGGCGCTACCGGGACCAGCGGCACGTCCTGTCCTGCATCGCCGCCGCCATCATCCTGATCTTCTTCGTGCCCTACACCGCGTCGGGCTTTAAGGCCATCGGCACCCTGTTCAACAGCCTCTTCGGGGTGGACTACCACGCCGCCATGATCGTGGGTGCCGCCATCGTCATTGCCTACACCGTTCTCGGCGGTTTCCTGGCGGTGTCCACCACCGACCTGATCCAGAGCATCGTCATGACCTTCGCCCTGGTGTTCATCGTCTTCTTCGGCATCGACCAGGCCGGCGGCTGGGACCTGGTGGCCGCCAACGCCAGTGAGCTCCCCGGTTATCTGAACCTCACCCAGGGCTATGACGCCGCCACGGGACAAGCCGGGACTTACGGGGCCCTGTCCATCGTCTCCACCCTGGCCTGGGGCCTGGGCTATTTCGGGATGCCCCACATCCTCCTGCGCTTCATGGCCATTGAGGACAGCGACAAGTTGAAGATCTCCCGGCGCATCGCCACGGTGTGGGTGGTCATCTCCATGTTCATCGCCATCCTCATCGGCATCATCGGCTACAGCGTCTCCAAGGCCGGCAAGGTCCCCATGCTGGGCTCCAGCGCCGAGTCGGAGACCATCGTCATCCAGCTCTCCAACCTGCTGAGCCAGTACGGCCCCTTCCTGGCCATCATCGCCGGCATCGCCCTGGCGGGCATCCTGGCCTCCACCATGTCCACCGCCGACTCTCAGCTCCTCACCGCCGCCTCCGGCGTGTCCCAGGACCTGTTGCAGGACTTCTTTGGCATCAAGCTCAGCTCCAAGGCCTCCATGCTGGCGGCCCGCGGTACCGTCATCGGCATCGCCATCGTGGGCATCTTCCTGGCCTGGAATCCGAACAGCTCGGTGTTCCGCATCGTCTCCTTTGCCTGGGCAGGCTTTGGCGCCTCCTTCGGGCCCCTGATGCTCTTCTCCCTGTTCTGGAAGCGCACCACCAAGCAGGCGGCCATCGCCGGGGTCCTGGCCGGTGGCATCATGGTCTTCCTCTGGAAGTTTGCCATCGCCCCCATGGGCGGCGTGTGGGCCATTTACGAGCTGCTCCCCGCTTTCCTGGTGAGCTGTCTGGTGATCCTGGTGGTGTCCCTTCTCACCCCGCCCCCCGCCGACGAGATCGTGGCGGAGTTCGAGGACGTGGGCCGGCAGACCGCTGGCAAGGCTTAATCTTGTTCCCACTCTTTTGGTATCCTCTCATAAAAAGGGGGCACACGCCCCCTGGAAAAGGCCAGGCCGCCCATAGGCGGATCTGGCCTTTTCCCTTTTCACAAACAACTACCCCCCTGGGCGGAACAGGCGTTTCCTATCCCGCCCAGGGGGGCAGTTTATACCAAAAACGGCTGGGGGAAGCCCTCCCTTAGAAGGCGCTTCCCGGTATCCGTGCGGAATAAGGTTCCTTCGGCGGTCCGGATATTCTCCGCTGAATACCCGGCCTCCTGGGCATTGACCAGATAGTCCGCCTCCAGAAGGACCTGGTAATCCAGACCGTCCACGTCCTTCCAGCTGTGGTGGTGCCCCACCAGGTACACCACCCGGCGGCGCAGCGTCTCTGGCAGCTCCGTATCCGCCAAAAACGCCTCCGCCAGGGCGGTCCCCTCCTGCTCCTGGTGCCTGCCGCTGGTGTCGCCGTACTTCTCCCGGCACAGGGGACAGGCAATGTCGTGGACAATGGCCGCGATCTCGGCGCTGCGCTGTTCCTCCGGGGACAAGCCCTCCAAGGCCGCGATGGTCTGGGCATAGGCATAGACCTTCAAAAAGTGCTGAATGTCGTGTTGATTGCCCTGGGACTGTTGAATCATCTTGGCAATTAGCTGGGCATTCACCTGGTTCATTTCCGTGCACACCTCCCTTAAAACAGCGATATCTGGCTGGTCTCCGGCATAGACCCCAGGGCCCCGGCGGCCCGGAGCTGGTCCACATGGGCCTTGGACACCTTGGGGCAGGCAGAGAGCAATTCCTCCTGGGAGATGAACTGCCGTCCCGCCCGGTTCTCCACAATGGACAGGGCCGCCGACTCCCCCAGCCCCGGTATGGCGGTGAAGGGGGGCAGGAGGCTCTGCTTTTCCTCGTCCAGCAGGAACTTGGTGGCGTCGGAGCGGTAGAGGTCGATGTGCTCAAAGGTAAAGCCCCGGAGGTAGAACTCATAGCACACCTCCAGCGTAACCATCATGTCCTCCTCCACGGCGGCGGCCTCCTTCTCCTTGGCGGCGATCTGCTTCATCTTCTGCTGGCAGACCTCCATACCCATACACATACAGGTGGCGTCCAGGGCCTTGGCCCGGATGGAGAAATAGGCGGCGTAGAAGGCCAGGGGCCGGTGGACCTTAAACCAGGCAATGCGGAAGGCCATCATCACATAGGCCACCGCGTGGGCCTTGGGAAAGAGGTAGCCGATCTTGGCCAGGGAGCCGATGTACCAGTCGGGGACGTTGTTGGCCCGCATGGACTCCTCCCAGCCGGGCTGGAAGCCCCCCTTCTTCACCTTCCCCTTGCGCACCGCCTCCATGATATCGAAGGCCAGCTTGGGCTCCACCCCCATCTCCATGAGGTAGAGCATGATGTCGTCCCGGCAGCCCACGGTGGAGTCTACCGTGGCGGTCTGGGACAAAATCAGGTCGCGGGCATTGCCCAACCACACGTCGGTGCCGTGGGAGAAGCCCGACAGCCGCACCAGGGTGTTAAACTTGGTGGGCTGTGTATCCATGAGCATTTGCCGGGTGAAGTGGGTGTTGAACTCC
>CAJTQP010000042.1 GCA_910578575.1 uncultured Oscillospiraceae bacterium | reverse complement strand
GGACTGGATCAGGATGTTGTTCTTGGTGTAAGCCATCATTTCCTCGGCCACGTCCACGTCGCGGATGGTGGACTCGGCGTCCTGGATGTTCTCGGTCATGACGGACAGGTTGTTGATGGTGTGGTCCAGACGGTTCTGGGTGGCACCCAGAGTACCACGGACGTCGGACACGGTGTTGATGGCGGCCTTGATCTTGTCAATGGCTTTCTGGGCATCCACTTCATTAGCGATGGACAGATTGCCAATGCCCAGGTTTTCAGCGTGCATATTCTGTACGGCGACATTCAGCTGGTTGAAACTGTCAGCGGTGTCACCAATCTGGAGGGTCAGGCCACGACCTAGGACGATCGGGGCGGCCACGCTGGCAGCTGCCCTTGCAGCGCTAATGGTAATGACGTTGCCGTTCACCTCGGTTTTACCAGTACCGATGGCCTTGGCTACTTCGCTAGCAGTCCACTTGGTCTTGTCAGTGCCAAGATAGACTACACCATTGCCGCTTTGGCCCTTGTCGAAGACATACTTGGTGGTTACAGAGCCATCGGTGATGGTGATGGTGTCGCCCTTCGTAATCTTGTTGACATCTTTGATAGTCAAATCAGTGTTGGCAGCCTTAGCAGCTTCGAGGGGCTTGGTGAAGGAAACTTTCTCCTGAATCTTGGAGGCGGTCTTGTAGTCGTTTACCTTGTTGGTCACAACATCCACGTGGATCTTGGTGCCGCCGCGGTAAGACACCTTGAAGTCACCAGCGGTCTGTGCTACACCAGCGGCATTACCAGTAAGAGAAGCGCTGGTCTGTGCACCACCGGCAATCATCATAGCGGCCATCTCGGCCTGCTTGGTCGCGCCCTCATCGGCCCACTTGGAAACATCAATGAGGGTGGCGCCGTTGGTGGCCACGGTGGCACTGCCGGTCTTGAACACGTAGCTCTTGCTAGCAATAGTGACCTTATAGCCGTTCTGCACCACGCTTGCAATGTCGACATCCGCGCCGGGACGCTCGCCGTCTGTCTTGATCACAGCGTTCTTGGGAGCTGTGATGTCGCAGATGTGCTGCTTGGCACCGTTGGAGGTCACATCTGTGGCGCCAGTAATCGTAACTCCAGCGGAATTACCAAGGAAGGTGTTGACCGCGTTGGCCACGGTGCTGCCCATCTTGGAACCGGTTGTATCGACTTTGGAAGCCGTCACCTTATTGCCAGTTATCTCACCCTGATAGGTGAAGGTGACCTTACCACCACTATAAGCAGCAGTGAAGCCTGCTCCTCCGATGCTACCGAGTGCTTTGGCGGTACTACCGCCGCCGCTAGTGCCTTTCGACAGGGTATTGAACGCTGCAACAATCGCGGCACCGATAGCATCCTTGGTAGCTTTGCCACCCTTAGCAATAGTGCCACCAGTTGCGACCTTGAGATCATACGATTTACCGTTAATTGAAATTGTTGCAAACGTGGCACCTGAAGCGATCGAAGTATTCTTGTTGTTGGTAAACTCCAGGTTATCCAAATCGATCTCGAAGTAAGGAGCTTGGTTGGTTACGGAAGTAGCTCCATGGAAACTAGAAATCGCCAAGGCCTCAGTTTTAGCGTCAACTTGGGCCACGAAATCATCGCCAGCAGAAATGCCGAAAGCGTCCTGGTTCAGGCCCAAGGTGCCATCCAACAGCTTGATGCCGTTGAAGTTAGAGGAATCAGCGATACGATCGATCTCGTCCAGCAGCTGATTAACTTCCTTCTGCATCTGCGCACGGTCCGTGGTGTTGTCATAAGTGCCGTTAGCAGACTGAGTAGCCAGCTCCACCATACGGTTGAGCATGTCGTGAACTTCAGTCAGAGCGCCCTCAGCGGTCTGCACCAGGGAAATACCGTCCTTGGCGTTCTTCTGTGCGGTCTCCAGACCAGTGATCTGGGCACGCATCTTTTCGGAAATAGCCAGACCAGCAGCGTCATCGCCTGCGCGATTGATCTTGTAGCCGGAGGACAGCTTTTCCAGGTTCTTCTTCATCGCAGACACGTTGTTGGTGTAGTTGCGATAGGCGCTCATGGCCATTATGTTGTGTTGGATCCTCATAATTCTATGCTCCTTTAGATAATTGTTTTTTGTGTTTTGGCCATCCGTAGCCTCCACACAACAATGAGGGTTGAAGCACCGTTGGTTTGAATATCCGGCCGGACTATCCAAAACGCGGATGCTCTGTATATTTCAACCGGCTCGTCAGCCAGATGAAACCGATGGGTTTTCTTGGCGGGGTTCTTCCCCTTGCCCTTGGTGGGGGAGACCCACAAGCCCTTCGGGCCGGGCTGCCCCGTTGCGCTCCCGCACCTCGCCACGCAAGATGGCGATATCCTTGGGGGCTTTCACTGCCACCCGGATTTTAGTGCCGGGGCCGTTGAATACCTGGACGGCGATGTCCTCGCCGATGGTCAGATATTCGCCGGGTTTCAGCTGTAAAAACAGCATGGCAAACTCCTTTCGCCGAAAGTCAGGCCCCGATCCCTTGGGCCGTTTTGACATCGTCATAATATTTTGGACGCCCCGAAGGGCTTCGGATGTGCGCACACATCCTCTCGTTTCCCACTCTGCGGCCTGGGAAACGTAGGTCGAAACAGAACGGATATTTATTCATTCTGCTTTGATCTACGTTCCCCCAGCCGGAATATGGGCGTTCCCCGGCGTCCCGACCGGTACTTACTTTTTCTTGAAAGAAAAAGTAAGCAAAAAGAACTTTAATTTCGCGTCTTAACGTTGGTTGATATGACAGGCCTTGGATGCCCGAAAGTACCATGGGGGGTAATTGTCAGATTGGGCCGGGGGCCATGCCTTTCTTCACGAAATTGCTTTGCTATATTGAACTAGGCCCTGGGCTTTGATGTTCTTGGCGGCGTTGACCTCCCGATTGTGGATAGTGCCGCACTTAGGACAAACCCAAGTTTTTTCCTTGTGGGAGACTTCATCTTGGAGTAGGCCACAAGCGGAACAAGTGCGGGTTGTGGGGGTGTAACGCTCGACAGAAATGAGCTGTTTTCCCTGGCGTTCCAGCTTGTAGCGCAGGAGCTCTCGAAACATCCCATACCCAGACTCTAAAACATTCCCACGCACTGGCCCTCGCGCCATCTCTGCCAAATCGTCAGCCCTTACACACACAGCGTCCCAGTCGTTGGCTATCCGGCTGGATTCTTTGTGGAGGAAGTCGCGCCGTTGGTTGGCGATGTGTTCGTGGAGGAGGCGGTATTTCTGTACCATCTGCTGATAATTCTTGGAGCCGGGTTCCATCCGGCTTAACCGCCGCTGAATGTTCGCCAGTTTTTCCTGGGGAGATTTCAGCCAGTGGGGCGGGTCCGCCATGGTGCCGTTGTCAGCCACGTAGAAGTGCGACATGGAGTATTTCAACCCTATCGTGGTTTCCACTGTTGGGGTCACAGGCTCCGGCGGTTTCCTCTGGTTCTCATATAAAATGGAGCAGAAATATTTCCCCGTCCGGGTCCGGTCTACCGTGATCCGCTTTAACTTCCACCAAGCCTGGGGACGGCGGGAAAACTTTGCCTTGACGATCCCGGCTTTTGTCATACGGATGCCGTCTTTTGTGATGTAAATGGTTGGGCCAGATGTAAACTCATGATTGCAGGCGGTAAAAGAATCTCTATCGGTCTTTTTCCTCTTAAACTTTGGATAGCCGAAAGACTCCGGCTTTTTGAAAAATACTCGAAACGCCTGGGAGAGCTTGTTGTGCTCTTGAATCAGTGCTTGACTGTCCACTTCCTTCAAAAAAGGCGCTTCCTTCTTGTACTTCGCCGGGGTTGGAATGAAGTGGGCGTCGGTTTCTAGGTAAAACCGCTGTTGATCTGCCAGCATTTGATTCCAGATATACCGGCAGCAGCCGAAGGTCTTTTCAAATAACTCCTCTTGTTCAGGGGTAGGGTAGAGGCGAACTTTGATGGTGGTGTATTGGACGGTTGTTCCGTCCGCTTGAACCTTGGGTTTTCTCCCTGCCATATCCGCCTCACCTCCTGAGTTTGAAAACCTATACTTTTTCAAACTGGCGTTTCTTACTGCCGACATTCATAATATCGGCCACCTAGAGTGAAAAATAAGGGGTTTTCTCAAATATTTATGCGTGTTTTTCTGAGTTTGAAAACCTATACTTTTTCAAACTGGCGTTACATTTTTTTAAGTGTGGTTCCCATGGAAACGCCCCACCACGTCCATTGTGACCCTATGGGTGGTGAGGACACCGGCACGTCCTTGTAGGGGCGGCGCCCTCGCCGGCCAACAGGTTTCCCGCTTCTTATTTTGATAGGACGAACTGCTTTTTTGATAGCCTGCGCCGCCACCGGCGTCCATCCCTTTGATTTCCCGCTGTGTTTTTCCAATACTGTTGCCCTACGGAGCAAGGGTTTCTACTTGACTTTCCACCCTTTTAATGGTACAGTAATGTTGTCGTATTATGAGTTTAAAGCTATAAAGCTGTCGTCCCCCGGCCCCAAGCTGGGGGAGAGAAAGGACTGTCGAACATGCCCGTTACCGATTTTCTGGAACGCAACGTGAAACTCTATGGAAACGAGATCGCCCTGGTGGAGCTCAACCCGGAGCTCCCCGACCCCCGGCGCATCACCTGGAAGGAATATGACCTGATCCAGCCTACCGTGAAGCGCCCCTACCGCCGGGAGATCACCTGGAATGTGTTCAATGAGAAGGCCAACCGCTTCGCCAATCTCCTGCTGGAGCGGGGGGTGAAGAAGGGGGATAAGGTGGCTATTCTAATGTATAACAGCCTGGAATGGCTGCCCATCTATTTCGGTATTCTGAAAGCCGGGGCCATTGCTGTGCCCTTCAACTTCCGCTACTCTGCGGAGGAGATCCAATACTGCGCGGACTTGGCGGAGGTGCAGGTGCTGCTGTTCGGCGCGGAGTTTATCGGCCGCATCGAGTCCATTGCGGACAAGCTCTGCCACGGCCGCCTGCTGATTTACGTGGGGGACAACTGCCCCACCTTTGCCGAGAGCTACCGGGAGCTGGTGGCGGACTGCGCCTCCGCGCCCCCCCAGGTCCTCATCACCGACGATGACGACGGGGCCATCTATTTTTCCTCCGGCACCACCGGCTTCCCCAAGGCCATCCTCCACAAACACCGCAGCCTCACCCAGGCGGCGGAGATGGAGCAGAAGCACCACGACATCCAACACGATGACGTGTTCCTGTGTATCCCGCCCCTGTACCACACCGGCGCCAAGTTCCACTGGATGGGGAGCCTCTTTGCCGGCAGCCGGGCGGTGCTGCTGAAGGGGACCTCCCCGGATATCATCCTAAAGGCCGTCTCCGACGAGGGCTGCACCCTGGTGTGGCTGCTGGTGCCCTGGGCCCAGGAGATTCTGGACAGCCTGGACCGGGGGGACATCCAGCTTGCCAACTACAAGCTGGACCAGTGGAAGCTGATGCACATCGGCGCCCAGCCGGTGCCGCCCTCCATGATCCGCCGCTGGAAGGAGTATTTCCCCAACCACCTATATGACACCAACTATGGCCTGTCCGAATCCACCGGGCCGGGCTGTGTCCACCTGGGGATGGAGAACATCCACAAGGTGGGGGCCATCGGCATTCCCGGCTACCGCTGGGAGGTCAAAATCGTGGACGAGCAGGACCAGGAGGTGGCCCAGGGAGACGTGGGCGAGCTGTGCGTCAAGGGCCCTGGTGTCATGACCTGCTATTACAACAACCCAGAGGCCACCGCCGAGGTGCTGAAAAACGGTTGGCTCTACACCGGCGACATGGCCATGATGGACCCCGACGGCTTCATCTTCCTGGTGGACCGGAAGAAGGACGTGGTCATCTCCGGCGGCGAGAACATCTATCCGGTACAGATCGAGGACTTCCTCCGGGCCCACGACAAGGTGAAGGACGTGGCGGTGATCGGCCTGCCGGACCGCCGCCTGGGAGAGATCTGCGGGGCCATCATCGAGGTCAAGGACGGCATGGAGTGCACCGAGGAGGAGATCAACGACTTCTGCATGGAGCTGCCCCGTTACAAGCGCCCCAAGAAGGTGATTTTCGCGGAAATCCCCCGCAACGCCACCGGGAAGATCGAAAAGCCCGTCCTGCGCAAGCGCTACGGTGCGGACCATCTGGTGGCCCAGCAGAACCAGAGCTGACACCCACAGAGAGGAGCGAAACGCGATGCCAAGACCCAACAGGAAAGAGCGCAGTATCGAGCTGTACCAGCACATTGCGGCGCTGGAAACGGTGGAGGAATGCTGCCGGTTCTTTGACGACCTGTGCGCCGTCACAGAGCTGCGGGCCATGGAGCAGCGCTTTGACGTGGCAAAGATGCTCCATGAGGAGAAGGTATACAAGGCGATCCTGCGGGAGACCGGCGCCAGCTCCGCCACCGTCAGCCGGGTGAACCGGGTGCTGACCTCCGGCACCGGGGCGCTGGTGGAGATCATGGAACGGGTGGAGCAGAGAGAGACCCAGGGGGAGCCCCCCACGAAGGAGACAGTATGAGAGAATTGATGCTGGGCAACACCGCCGTTGCCCGTGGACTATATGAGGCCGGCTGCGCTGTGATCTCCAGCTATCCCGGCACCCCCAGTACAGAGATCACCGAGGAGGCCGCCAAGTATCCAGAAATCTATTGTGAGTGGGCCCCCAACGAGAAAGTGGCCCTGGAAGTGGCCCACGGGGCTGCCGTGGGGGGCAGGCGGGCCGCCTGCTGCATGAAGCATGTGGGCCTGAACGTAGCGGCGGACCCCCTGTTCACCATCTCCTATCAGGGGGTGGAGGCGGGGCTGGTGCTCTGCGTGGCCGACGATCCGGGGATGTTCTCCTCCCAGAATGAGCAGGATTCCCGGCACTATGCCATCGCCGCCAAGGTCCCCATGCTGGAGCCCTCGGACTCCCAGGAGGCCTTGGCGTTTACCAAGCGGGCCTTCCAGCTCTCCGAGGAATACCATACCCCGGTGATCGTGCGTATGTGTACCCGCATTTCCCACTCTCAGAGCATCGTGACCAAAGGGGCGCGGCAGGAGGTCCCCAAGCGGGCCTATGTGAAGGATCCGGAGCGGGTGATGATGACAAGCAACTCCCTAAAGGCCCACTACCGGGTGGAGGAGCGCACCCGCGCCATGACTGCCTTCAGCGAGACCACAGATTTGAACCGGATAGAGATGGGGGATCCCTCCCTGGGGATCATCACCTCCTCCACCAGCTACCAATATGTCAAGGAAGTCTTTGGAGACAAGGCCAGCGTTTTGAAGCTGGGCCTCTCCTGGCCCATGCCTGTGGAGAAGATCAAGAACTTTGCCGCTCAGGTGGACCGGCTCCTGGTGATCGAGGAGCTGGAGCCCATCATCGAGAACCACTGCCGCCAGATCGGCGTGGAGGTCATGGGGAAAGAGAAGATCCCCATGGTGGATGAGCTCACCCAGGGGGTGATTGCCCGGAGCCTGGGGCAGGAGGCAAAGCCCTGGGTGCGCCTGGAGGAGGACATCCCCGGCCGCCCACCGGTGATGTGCGCCGGCTGTCCCCACCGGGGGGTGTTCTACACCCTGGCGAAAAACAAGTGCATGGTCTATGGGGACATCGGCTGCTATACCCTTGGGGTGATGCCCCCCCTGAACGCCCTGGACTTGAACATCTGTATGGGGGCCTCCTGTTCCGGTCTCCACGGCTTCAACCTGGCCGGGGGAGCGGAGCATGAGAAGCACAGCGTGGCGGTGATCGGGGACTCCACCTTTGCCCATTCGGGCATCACCGGCATCGCGGACATCGCCTACAACCGCAGCAACTCCACGGTGCTGATTTTGGACAACTCCATCACCGGCATGACCGGCCACCAGCAGAACCCCACCACCGGGCGCAATCTCCGGGGGGAGCCTGCAGGGAAGATCGATTTGGAAGCTTTGTGCCGGGCTGTGGGCTTTGACCGGGTGCGGGTGGTGGACCCCAACGATTTGAAAGCCATGGACCAGGTCCTCAAGGAGGAGCTGGCGGCGGAGGAGCCCTCCATCATCATCTCCCGCCGTCCCTGCGTGATGCTCAAGAGCGTGAAGAAGGCCCCGCCGCTGACGGTGGATTTGGACAAGTGCAATGGCTGCGGCCTGTGTATGAAGATCGGCTGTCCGGCCCTGTCCCTGCGGGGGGAGAAGGTGGAGATTGACCGGACCCAGTGCGTGGGCTGCCAAGTGTGTATGCAGATGTGCCACAGAGACGCGCTGCTGCCGTAAGGGAGGGAGAGTATATGGAAACTGTCAATATCATGATCGTAGGCGTTGGCGGCCAAGGCTCTCTCTTGGCCTCGAAGATGCTGGGCCATCTGCTGCTCCATGCCGGCTACGACGTAAAGGTGTCGGAGGTCCACGGCATGAGCCAGCGGGGGGGCAGTGTGGTCACCTATGTCCGCTTCGGGGACAAGGTGTATTCCCCCATCATCGACCGGGGAGAGGCGGATTTCATCGTCTCCTTCGAGCTGTTGGAGGCCGCCCGCTGGTTGGAGTATTTGAAGCCCGGCGGACAGATCGTCACCAACACCCAGCGCCTGGAGCCCATGCCGGTGATCGCCGGGCTGGCCCACTACCCGGAGGGGTTGGTGGAGAAATTGCAGGAAAAGGGCGCCCAAGTGGACGCCATGGACTGCCTGACCCTGGCGGAACAGGCGGGGTCCTCCAAGGCGGTGAATATGGTCCTCATGGGGCGGCTGTCCCATTACTTCCCCGAAATCCAGGCTGCTGCCTGGCAGGCTTCCCTGGAAGCTGTGGTGCCCCCCAAGGTCCTGGCCCTCAACCGCGAGGCCTTTGCCCTTGGGCGGAAGGATTGAACGTTCCAAAGCGAAAGGACGGTCTCTCTTTGGCGCTATCAACCAAGGAGAGACCGCTTTTTTGTCACAAAATGCCGGGATCGTTCGGCATATCGACTGTTTTCACAAAGGAGGAGAAAAACCTTGCGATTTCCCTTGTCAATCCCGCCGGGTTTACGATATAATAAAAAAGAATTGATCCATTTTAGTGACCAGTTGCCGCCATGTCAGGGCGGCCAGCCAGGGGGTGCATAGGTATGACGATCCATCCGAAGATTCGAACGGTGCTGTCTTTCCTGTCCCGACTGTTGGGATTCCAAACAGGACAGGTGCAGCCAGAGGAAGAAACGGCAGAAAGAGAACAGTTTGCGCCCGCTGCTGCGGCGCCTGAGGATAAACCGGTGCTGCAATTACGCTCGGACCATCCCCTGAATAAGCTGTGGGAGCTGCGCAGGAGCCAGACCAGGGAGCGGCTGCCACCCCCTGAGCTGCGCATGGAATCCCCCAAGCTGAAGCTGCTCACCCCCAAGGAGGCGAAGCGGGAGCTCTCCCGGCTGCAATCGGCCATCACCTCCTCCGCCAACCAGCGCTGGAAGCTGGCCCAACCCCCTAAGAAGAAGCGGGGCGAGGAGGAGGAGGAGCCGGTGGCGGTGCCGGTGCTGGATGCCCAGGTGACGGTGATCACCACCTCAGGGCAGATGACCGCGTGGGTGCTGATCTATCCCCCGGTGGGGGATGGCGCAGAGCTCAGTGTTGAGATGCTCCGGGCGGCCCTAGAGGGAAGCGGCGTGACCTTCGGCCTGGACGAAAAGCTCATCGAGCGCCTGCCCCAGGACCCGAAGCGCTATTTCCGCCTGTACCTGGTGGCCCAAGGCCGGCTGGCAGTGAACGGAAAGGACGGTTCCGTGGTGGACCTCTTCCCCCGGCAGCCAGAGCAGAAGCTGGATATGGATGAGTTTGGCCAAATGGATTACACCCAGCTGAACCTGATCCAAAACGTGGAGGAGGGGGGCGTGATCTGCCGGATCATCCCCCCCACCCTGGGGGTACCGGGGTACACGGTGCAGAGCAAGGAGCTCTCCGCCAAGGACGGCCGCCCTGCCACGCCCCCCGCCGGGCGCAACACGGAGGTCACCGAGGACGGCACCGCCGTGATCGCCACCAAGACCGGGGACGTGAAGTTCAACGGCCGGGCCTTTACCGTCCGCCAGGTGATGGAGATCGACGGAAACGTGGACTACGCGGTGGGTAGCATCAACTACGTGGGGGACGTCCACGTCCACGGAGATGTGCTCAGCGGCTTCTCCATCCAGGCCATGGGGGATATCACGGTGGACGGCGTGGTGGAGGCCTGCACTATTGAGGCCGGTGGCGACCTGGTGGTGGCCAAGGGCATTGCAGGCAGTGACCAGGCCATTATCCGGGCCCATGGGAAGATTTTTGCAAAGTATTTGGAGAGCTGCTGCGTCTATGTGCGCAGTGGGCTGCAAACCGACTGCATCATGAACTGTGATGTCTACAGCGACAGCACGGTGAACGTGCGCTCCGGGCGGGGCGCCATCATCGGTGGGGCTATCCGGGCGGCGGAAGAGGTGGATGCCGGGTCCATTGGCACCCAGTCGGAGTTGCCCACCCGGATCACCCTGGGGGGCCTGCCCTGCGAGGAGTTCGAGCGGGAGGTCCTGGTGAAGGAGCTGGCAGAGCTGGAGGAGACCATCGAAAAGACGGAGCGACAACCGGACAGCAGCGTGAAGCTCTCCCAGCTATCGAAAATGCGCATGAAGGTTCTCGTCAACAAAAAGAAGCTGGAAGAGGTGGATAAGGACCTGGAGCTTTTGCGCAGTGAATTGGATGAGAGAAACAGCAAAGGGCGGCTGGTGTGCGACATCGCCCACAGGGGGACGGAGGTCACCATCGGCAACTCCACCCTGCGCCTGAACCGGGAGATCAGACCCTGCCACGCAAAGTTGATCGACGGCGAGGTGTCGTTCTTCTGACGTGTCCATCCAACCCCCTGCCGCTGTATGGAGGCGGGAATCTACTTACATGAAAGAGGCGATTAGCGTATGGCAAAGCGAATCATGGTGGTGGACGACTCTCGCATGGTCCATCTACAGATCGAAAAAGTGCTGGAAGGGACGGACTATGAGGTGGTGGCCTGTTTCCGAAACGGAGACAACGCCATTGACCAGTATAGCTATGTGAACCCGGATCTGGTCACCATGGATATCATCATGCCCGGCATTGATGGCCTGGAGACGGCCCGGATCATCCTGGAGGAGCACCCGGACGCCAAGATCGTGATGCTCTCCTCTCTGGCCAATGACGACACCATCAACGAGGCCAAGGCCCTGGGCACCAAGGGATTCATCTACAAGCCCTTTGACCAGGAGCAGATGCTGTCGGTGTTTGACCGGGTACTGGGTAAATAACGCTGAAAAACCAGATGCTGAGCAGAAAAGAGGACGGACCTACGGGTCCGTCCTCTTGTGCTATCATGATTGTCCTTCCAGGGCTTGCTTCAAGATGGCGTGAAAGCCGGGGGCGTGCTTGCGCAGGGCGATCACCCGTCCCGCCTCATCCAGGAAGCAATGGTCGGAGTCAGCCGTGGCCACCACCTGTCCTGCCTCGTTGTGCATCACATAGGACAGGGACAGCTTGACGCCGCTATACCCCGTCACAGTCACCGTGATGGCGATTTTGTCGCCATAGGTGGTGGGCCGCTTGTAGTTGCAGTGGAGGGACACCACCGGCGAGGTGATCCCCTCCGCCTCCAAGCGCTGCATGGGGTAACCGGCCTGGGCCAAAAAGTGGAGCCGGGCCTCCTCCATGAAGCGGATGTAGTTGGAGTGATGGGTGATGCCCATTTTGTCGGTCTCATAATAGTTTACGTTGTGTATATATGGCTTCATGGTTCTTCCTTCCCGTGATGGTTCATCAGCGCCCCCAGGGTAGTCTCCGCCCAGCTATAGTTGGTGAGGTAGCTGCCCTGAAAGCTCTGGGCAAATTCCTCCTTGCCAGAGAGGTAGTCATACAGGTCGCACTGCACCTTCTCCGTCACCAGACGCCGCTTGCCCCCCACGGATTCCACGATGCCGGCGATGCCGTACTCCTCCAGGATGTTCTTCAGCCGCAGGGCGACCTTGCGGTACCGGGCCAGGGTGACAGGGTTGACCGGCTCCTCCTCCCAGAGAAAGCCGATGGCCTCGTCAGAGGAGATGTAGCCGCCCCGGCGGTCCACCAGTAGGGCGAAGAGCTCCTTGGCCTTTTGGGTGCGAAAGGCGATGGCTTTTCCCCCCACAAAGACGTCAAAATAGCCAAAGGTCCGGATGGAGACACTGGGCTGTCCCGCCAGGGCCTGGTTTGCCCCCCGGTCGTCCATGTTGTACAGCATGACATAGCGCAGGGAGTTGCCGTCGGCGGTTTTTTGGGAGCAGACGGCTTTGATGCGCCGCTCCGTATTTTCTGTCAGGTCGTAATAGGTGAACTCCGCCTCGCCGGTCTCCAGGAGGTTCACATAGCTCTCATAGGAGGAGCCGCTGTGGGAGACGAAGTCCTCCAAGGAGGTGCCCGCCTGCATCAGGTCCAGCCACTCCTCCTGAGAATAGCCAAAAAACTCGCAGATGTTGCTGCTGGCGTACAGGGGCCGCACCAGGTCCCCCGCCACCTCGAAGGCGGCGATGCCCTCGGTGAAGGGCAGGGCCAACTCCTGGGCCTCGCCGCTGGGTTTCAGGCTCCAGGCCTCCCGGTGCAGGGGGACGGCTGCGTCGGCCTCGGCCACCCTGCGGCAGCAGAAGAGGCTGGTGGTGGGGTCCAGCTTGAGGAAGATCCCCGTATAGTGTTTCATCTCCCCATCTGTGGCCAGGGCCCGGTAATTGATTTGCGGGGGTTTGCTGTCCGTGTCTGTCCCCTGGGCGTGGGCATGGGCAGAGAAGAAGCGGAGTACCTTCTCCCGGTCCTCCTGGTGGACAGTGCCACGGGTCCACTTCTCAATGGCCTCGGTGATCTGCATGGGGATATTCTCCAGCCATTTGAACATGGAGGAATTTTGCACATAGAGACAGCGGATGGTATTGCGGGACAGATCGAACTCAAAGACCTTGTCGTAGACCTTGGAGATCGCCTGGATATAGCGCTGGTTTTCCTGGGCCCGTTGCAGGCGGTAGCGGTCGTCGGCGGTCTGCTGGAGGGCCGAGACGTCGGAGAGGGTGGAGTAGCCCACCAGAGTGCCGTCCCCCAAGCGTTTGGACACCAGGGTGTCCTGGACATGGAACACCTCCCCGTCGCCCTTTACCAGGCGGTAGGTGAGGGCCTGGGTCTGCTCACCCTGGGCCAGGGTATACAAAAAACGGGCGTATTTCCTCCGGTCGTCGGGGTGGATACGCGCCGCATATAAGTCGGCCCCATCGCTGACCAGCTCCTCCTTGGAGAGGCCCAGCATGGCGCAGAGGTTTTGGCTGGCGTAGGTGAGATGAAAGGGGGCAGCCAGGGCATATTGGTGGAAGCCGCAGACGCCGGTATCCAGAATGCCTTCCGGGATTTGGAGCATAGTTGTCATAGCATCTCCTCATTTGTGCAAGAGGACGGACGGATCAAGGTATCTCATTATATAGCAAAAATTGGAATTCGTCAAACACCATTCCTGTCGAATCCGCCTTATCCGCCCCGGCACTCCTGGATGGCCCGCTGGCGCAGCTCAAAGGTGCGGATCTTCCCGCTGATGGTTTTGGGGATCTCCGCCACGATTTCCACCAGGCGCACCCACTTATATTCCGCTAGGCGGCTGTTGCAAAAGTCCTTGATCTCTTTCTCGATTTTTTTGGAGGCCTGGAAGCCGCTGTTGAGCACCACCACGGCCTTGATGGCCTGGCCCCGGAGGGGGTCGGGGATGCCGATGACGCTGCACTCCAACACCGCCGGATGCTGGGCCAGAACGTGCTCCACCTCGTATGGCCCGATGCGGAAGCCGCCGCTTTTGATGATATCGTCAAAGCGCCCGTGGAACCAGTAGTGTCCACTCTCATCCCGGTGGGCGGTGTCCCCAGTGTGGTAGACGCCCCCCTGCCAAACCCGGCGGTAGGCCTCCGGGTCGTTCAGATAGCCGGAGAAGATCCCCAACTGTCCCCCTGTCTCCGGGGGCACCACCACGATTTCCCCGATCTCCCCGTCGGGGACCGGGCGGTTGTCCCTGTCCCGCAACTCCAGTTGGTAGAGAGGGGAGGGGGTGCCCAGGGAACCGGGGACCGGGGTGCGGCCCTGGAAGTTGGCGGTGAGCAAGGTGGTCTCCGTCTGCCCATAGCCCTCCGCCAGGGGGATGCCGGTTTTTTCGGTGAAGCGGGTGAACACCTCTGGGGCCAGGAGCTCCCCGGCGGTGGTGGCATATCGTAGGGTGGGCATGGGGGGGATCTCCTTGCGCACCAGATAGCGGTAGACCGTGGGGGGTGCGCAGAAGGAGGTGACGCCGTAGCGGTTGATGATGGTGATGAGCTGCTTCGGGTCAAACTGGTCGAAGTCGTAGACCATGACCGCGCTGCCCACCAACCATTGCCCGTAAATTTTTCCCCAGGAGGCCTTGCCCCAGCCAGTCTCCGCCACGGTGAAGTGGAGGCCGCCGTCCTGGGCCTGCTGCCAGTATTTGGCGGTGATGATGTGGGCCAGGGGGTAGGTGAAGTCGTGAATGACTCCCTTGGGCTGTCCTGTGGTGCCGGAGGTGAAGTATAGGAGCATGGGGTCCGTGGCCTGGGTCTCCACCCGTGGGAAGCTGTCCGGAGCCTGGGCTGCCTCTGTCGTGAGATTCCGGGCCCCGGCGGCTGCCGCCTGCACGGTCCAGAGAAGGACAGGCCGTCCAAGTTCCAACAGAGCCTCTTGCAGCGTTTCCGGCACTTGGCTCTGGGCGGTACAGACCACGGCCTTCACCTGGGCCGCCTGGATGCGGTAGGCGTAGTCGCTGGCAGTGAGCATGTGGGTCACGGGAATCAGCACTGCCCCCAGCTTGTGGAGGGCCACGGCGGTGAACCAGTATTCATAGTGGCGCTTCAGCACCACCATCACCCGGTCCCCCTTTTGGATCCCCGCCCCCTGGAACACCTGGGCATAGCGGTTGCTCTCCCGCTGGATGTCCGCGAAGGAGAACACGCGGGTCTCCTGCTGAGGGGCGCACCACACCAGGGCCCGCTTCTGGGGGTCCACCGCCGCGATGGCATCCACCACGTCGTAGCCGAAGTTGAAGCTGTCGGGGTAGTGGAGGGTGAAGTCTGTGAGATGCCCGGCGGCATCCAGGGTTTCATGGCAAAAGCTTTGGTAGATGCTCATAAGGGCTCCTTGTGTGGGTCTCCACAGCAGACACGCCGAGATTGCGGAAACGGGCGTAGCGTTTTCCAATCAAGTCGGTGTCCGCCGAAAGGAGTTTGAGTTCGTCGTGGAGAAGCAGAGAGATGCGGTCGTAGAACTTCTTCTGCCCCAGGTCACTTTCCGGCAGGATGCGCTCAATGATGCCCAGGGACTGGGCGTCCTCGGCGGTGAGCTTCAGGCTGGCGGCGGCATCTGCCGCCTTGGAGGCGTCCTTCCAGAGGATGCTGGCGCAGCCCTCCGGGGAGATCACCGAGTATACGGCGTTTTGCAGCATCCACACCCGGTCCGCCACCGCCAGGGCCAGGGCCCCGCCGCTGCCGCCCTCGCCGATCAAAATGGAGAGGATGGGGACGCAGAGGGTGGACATCTCCATGAGGTTTTCCCCAATGGCCTGCCCCTGGCCCCGCTCCTCGGCCCCGATGCCGCAATAGGCCCCGGAGGTGTCGATGAAACACACAATGGGCCGGCCGAATTTCTCCGCCTGCTTCATCAGCCGCAGGGCTTTTCGGTACCCTTCCGGGTGGGGGGCGCCGAAGTTGCGCAGGGAGCGCTCCTTGGCGTTGTGGCCCTTCTCAATGGCGATGACCGTGACAGGGTCGCCGCAGAGGGTGGCGATGCCCCCCACGATGGCCGGGTCGTCGGCAAAGCGCCGGTCCCCGTGGAGCTCTAGGAAGTCCTTGAAGACGTTTTGGATATAGTCAAGTCCGGTGGGCCGCCCGTTGTCTCTGGCCAGCTTCACCCGGTCGTAGGATGTTTGCGTCATAGCGTTACCCTCCATGGTGCAGGGCCAGGAGATTGCCCAGCAGCTTTTTTTGCCCGTTCCGGGGGACCACCTGGTCGATGAACCCGTGGTCCAGCAGAAATTCCGCCGTCTGGAAGCCCTTGGGCAGGGTCTTTTTGGTGGTCTGCTCAATGACCCTGGCCCCGGCAAAGCCCACAGTGGCCAGGGGCTCCGCCAGGATGATGTCCGCCTCCAGGGCGAAGCTGGCGGTGACGCCGCCGGTGGTGGGGTCGGTGAGCACCGCCACATAGAGCAGGCCAATATCGCTGTGGCGTTTCACCGCGGCGCTGGTTTTGGCCATCTGCATCAAGGACAGCAATCCCTCCTGCATCCTGGCCCCGCCGGATACGGTGAAGCCCACCACAGGCAGGCGCTTTTCCGCGGCGTACTCAAAGAGGCTGGTGATCTTTTCCCCTACCACGGCCCCCATGCTGCCCATCATGAAATAGGGCTCCATGACGAAGAGGCAGCAGCTCTGCCCATTGATGGCTGCGGTGCCGCAGACCACCGCCTCCTCCTCATTGCTGACGCTGCGCACGTTGTCCAGCTTCTCCTGGTACCCAGGGAAGAGGAGGGGGTTGCCGGAACGCATGTCCGAAAACATCTCCTGGAAGCTCCCGGCGTCCACCAGCATTTGGATACGAGGCCGTCCCCGCATCCGGAAGTGGTACCCGCAGGGGCAGACCTGGTGGTTGGCCCAGAGGCGGCTGAGGGGGATGCTCTTGTGGCAGTTGGGGCATTTCTTCTCCGGTTCCCCCTCGTCCTGCTGCACAGGGGCAAAGGCCCGGCCGCCCTCTTCCAACTGGTTCCTTGGTTTTAGAAATTTCATGATGGCCATAGCGTCACCTGTTTCCCATAAACGTTAAGTCATAGTCGCCGCTGACGAAGCGCTCGTCGGCGACGAAGCTGAGTTGTTCCTCAATGTTGGTTGAAATGCCGTCCACCACCAGCTCGCACAGGGCGGCGCGGATCTTCCGCAGGGCCTCCTCGCGGGTCTTGGCATAGATGACCAGCTTGCCCAATAGGGCGTCGTAGTAGGGGGAGACGGAGGTCCCCGCAATGAGGCAGGTGTCAAAGCGCACCTCCGGCCCGCCGGGGACGTGGAGCATCTTCAAGCTCCCGCAGCTGTTGGCGTTGATGCGGCACTCGATGGCGGCCCCCCGGATCTGGACTTCATCCTGGGTGAAGTTCAGGGGGATGCCTGCGGCAATGCGGATCTGCCACTTCACCAGGTCATAGCCCAGGAGCATCTCCGTGACGCAGTGCTCCACCTGGAGGCGGACGTTCATCTCCATGAACCAGAAGCGGCCCTGTTGGTCGTAGAGGAACTCCAGGGTCCCCGCCCCCACATAGCCGATTTTCTTCACCGCGTCGATGGCCGCCGCCATGATGGCGGCCCGGCTTTCCGCGTCTACCGCCGGAGAGGGCGTCTCCTCAATGAGCTTTTGGTTCCGGCGCTGGAGGGAGCAGTCCCGGTCCCCCAGGCAGACTACGTGGCCGTACTCGTCGGAGAGCATTTGCAGCTCGATGTGCCGGGCGGGGAAGATGTACTTTTCCAGGTACATGGACCCGTCCCCAAAGGCGCTGAGGGCCTCCGCGCTGGCCTCCAGGAAGGCAGGGGCGATCTCGTCCTCGCTGCGGATCAGGCGGATGCCCCGCCCGCCCCCACCGGCACAGGCCTTCAGCATCACAGGATAGCCCAAGCGCTC
Organism: uncultured Oscillospiraceae bacterium; assembly: GCA_910578575.1. GTDB lineage: Bacteria > Bacillota > Clostridia > Oscillospirales > Oscillospiraceae > Evtepia. The sequence goes on along the minus strand of CAJTQP010000042.1, from coordinate 1,209 downwards.
CGCCTCGGCCTTCACCTGGTCGATGGAGGATAGGGCCTGGGTGCCGGGGATGACCAGAAGGCCCGTGTCCTTCATGAGCTCCTTCAGCCGGGCCTTGTCGCTGAGTTCCTCCATGCTCTCCGGGTCGGGACCGATGAACACGATGCCGTTTTTCCGGCACTGCCGGGCGAAGTGGGGGTTTTCCGACAGGAAGCCATAGCCGGGGTGGATGGCCTGGGCCCCGGCCAGGATGGCGGTGCTGATGATCTGGGTCTCATTCAAATAGCTCTCCCCAGCCTCCGCAGGGCCGATGCAGTAGCTCTGATCCGCCAGGGCCACATGGAGGGCGTTTTTGTCCTCCTGGGAGTAGACCGCCACAGTGGCCACCCCCATCTCCTTGCAGGCCCGGATGATGCGCACCGCGATCTCCCCCCGGTTGGCGATGAGTATTTTTGAGAACATGGCTACGCCTCCATCCCGTCGGTGATGGCGAAGGAAAATTCTGTGGACATGCACAGGCGTTCCCCCACCCGGACGGTCCCTTCCGCAAAGTAGAAGGGGTGCTTGGCCCGGCGGATGTGACAGCGGGTCTCCACCGTCTCTCCCGGCCGGACAGAGGCGCGGAACTTGGTGTTGTTCAGCCCCGTATATACCGGGAGCTGCCCCGCCTGGAGATGGTCCTGCATCAGGGCGCAGGCGGACTGGGCCAAGATCTCACAGAGGATCACCCCAGGGACGATGGGGTTGCCGGGGAAGTGCCCCTGGAGGAAAAATTCATCCCCCCGGACGGTATAGTGGCCGATGGCCTCGCCGTCCTGCTCCACCACCTCGTCCAGCAGCAGCATGGGCGGGCGATGGGGGAGCAGGGTTACAATTTCCTCCCGCTTCATGGCGCCACCTGCTTGATGTGGAACAGCTCCGTGCCGTATTCCACCACCTGGCCGTTGCCCACGCAGATCTCCGAAATGACTCCGTCCTCGTCGGCGGTGATCTCGTTCATCAGCTTCATGGCCTCAATGATGCACAGGGTCATCCCCTTGTGTACCCGGTCGCCCACAGAGACGAAGGGCTCGGCGTTCTCAGCCGGGGCGGCGTAGAACACCCCCACGATGGGGGAGGTCACGCTGCTGTAATCTTTGATCTCCGGCGCGCCCGGCTTTGCGCCTTCGGGGACGGCTATGGTCTCCTTGACGGGGGCGGACAGGTTGCGCTCCAGACGGACCACCTGGT
>CAJTQP010000041.1 GCA_910578575.1 uncultured Oscillospiraceae bacterium | reverse complement strand
TGGGTGGCGAAGAACTCCACGAAGCCGATGATGAACATCACCGAGGTGTCCTTCAGGTTGATGATGAAGTTGTTGCCGATCTGGGGGATGATGTTGCGCAGGGCCTGGGGCAGCACCACGTTCACCATGGTCTGGACATGGGTCATGCCGATGGCCTTGGCCCCCTCGGTCTGGCCGGGGTCGATGGAGATGATGCCCCCCCGGACAGATTCCGCCATATAGGCACCGGTGTTGATGGAAACCACCAGCAGCGCCGCCATCCACATGCCCGTGTTGCCCTGGAAGGGCTGGACCCCGCTGAAGTAGGGGATGCCGTAGAAGATGAACACGGCCTGGAGGATCATGGGGGTCCCCCGGAACACCTCCACATAGATGCGCACCACCACGCGGATGAGCTTGAGGAAGAAGCGTTTGACGATGTGGTCATTCTTGCTATAGGGGATGGTGTTCAAAATGCCGCACAGCAGCCCGATGAGGCAGCCGATGAGGGTGGCGGCCACCGCCAAGATCAGGGTCCGCCGGATGCCCACCATATACTGGCCCGACCAGCCGCCGTAAGCCCCCCAAAGCTTCCCGATATCGTCGATCAGCTGGGTTAACTTCTCCATAAGGTGATGCGCCCCTTTCTATGTCTAAAAGTCTCTTCTTTTCTCTGGAACAGCGCGATCCGGCCCTGGTTCCAGAGCCGGATAGCCGCCGTGTTTCAGGGGTCACCCCCTGGTTCGCGTCTGTTGTTAGATTTCGGGCTGGATCTCGATGGCGCTCTTCATCAGGGCCTCAAAGTCCTCTGCGGTCATGGTGCCCAGCAGCTTGTCCATGGCCTCCTTCAGGCCGGTGTTGCCCTTGAGCACGGAGATGCCGATGTTGATGTCCCCCTCAGCGGCGTCGAAGTTGTCCTCGCTGCCGGTGAAGTCCAGGATGGCCAGGTCGGGGTAGGCGGCCACAGCACCCATAGCGGTGGGCATATCGGTGCAGATGAAGTCCACAGTGCCGCTCTCCACGGACATGATCATGGCAGGTGCGCTCTCGGCCTGGGTCTGGATCTGGATGTCGGCCTTCTCCGCAGCCTGGGGCAGGAAGGTGTCATACCAGACAGTGCCGGTCTGGGCAGTGCAGGTGCCCTTCAGCTCGGAGATACCCTTGATGCCGGCCAGCTCGCTGTCGGCCTTGGTGACGCAGACGATGGAGGCGTAGAAGTAGGGGCCAGCCATGTCCACCTGCTCCATACGCTCCTCGGTCATGGACTGACCGGCGATGACGGCGTCGATGGTCCCGGCCTGGAGGGCAGGGATGAGGCTGTCCCAGTCGGTGGCATAGACCTCCAGGTCCCAGCCATTGGCCTCGCAGATCTTCTGGGCGATCATCACGTCGTAGCCGTTGGCGTAGGAGCCGGCGTTGTTGACGATGGGCACGGCGCCGTTAGAATCGTCGCTCTGCATCCAGTTGTAGGGTGCGTAAGCGCACTCCATACCCACGGTGAGGACACCGTCCTCCACGCCCTTGATCTCGGTGGTGGCGGAGGCGTTGGCGTCCTCCTGGTTCTCGTCCTCGGCGGGCTCACTGGGGGTACCGCAGGCGGCCAGGCCCAGGGCCATCACCAGGGCCAGGGATAAGGCAAGCAGCTTTTTCATTGGTGAATTCCTCTTTTCATTTTGAATATTCTGCGCAGTTTGCGCCTTTGACCTCCATATTATATGGTGCGCGGGAGGGCTTGTCAAGAGGGGGGGAAAGAAATTGACAAATCTGTAAATTCAAGCCCGCCAACCTTGGGGATTGACGGGCTCTATGATGAAAAATTGGGTTGTATATTACTGTATATCCTGTATAAAACGGGGAGGCGGGCTGCGTCCCCTGCTTTCGACCAGGTTCTCCATCTATTGTTGACAAAGTATTCCCCCACCTCTTATAATAAGATTGTCCCGCAGCCAGCGGGGACAGAAGGTGCGCTGCCATAACGGTAGGCGGTAACAGCCACTCCCTCCGAAAGGAGGTGAAGCCTTCTATGCCGATTACGCTTACGTTGCATATCCTCAGTTACACTGTGACGATCAAGATAAAGGGTAGAAACCGCCACCCCGCCAGGTGACGGTTTCTATTTTTAGAAATCCACATTCATTGGGGCTGAACCGTTTACCGGCAGTGCCCTTCTGCGTCTTTTATTATACCTCGCTTGACCCTTGATGTCAAGTAAAGTACGTCCCATAAAACCGCCACACATTCCCCCAACACAGCGCATCGATCTCCCTGGGGGTAAAGTCCCCCTGTTCCAGGGCGGTGGTGAGGCGGTCCATGGTGCCGGAATCCCCCAGCTCTAGGGGGGTGTCGATGCCATCGAAGTCGGAGCCCAAGGCCGCCGCCTCCAGGCCCCCCACGTCGATGATGTGGCGCAGGTGGCGCAGGATATCCCCGGTGCGGGTGATGGGGCCGCCGTCCAGGAAGCCCGCGTAGAAGTTCACCCCCACCAGGCCCCCCCGCGCCCCGATGGCCCGGATCATCTCGTCGGTGAGGTTCCGGCGGTGGGGGTACAGGGCGCGGCAGCTGGAATGGCTGGCCACGAAGGGGCGGTTTGCCTGGCGGCAGACGTCCCAAAAGCCCTGGTCCCCCAGGTGGGACACGTCGGGGATCATCCCCAGCCGTTCCATCTCCGACAAAAAAGCAAAGCCGGTTTCTGTGAGCCCACCCTGCTGTCCGTTGGGGTGGGCCAATTCATTTTCGTAGTTCCAGGTGAGGGTGAGCATCCGCACCCCCAGGCGGTGGAGGGTGCCCAGGCGGGACAAGTCCCCCTGGCACACGCCCCCCTCCTCCACGGTGAGGACGGCGGCCAGCTTCCCAGCTGCTTTGGCCCGGTCCAGGTCTTTGGCAGAGAGGACGGGGTGGAGCCAGTCCCGGTTGCGTTCCACCTCCTGCCAGTAGCAGCGGGCCAGGGCCTGGAGCTCTGCCCAGGGGCTGGTGGCCTGGGTTTGGGGGGCGTGGAGGTCCACGAAGAGGGCGAAGTTTTGGAGGAGGTAGCCGCTATGGCGGAGTTTGGTTAGGTTGACCTCCAGGGGTTCTCCTTGGCGCAGGGTGGTTGGCTGGCCCTCTCGCTGCTGGTGCAGGAGGCGGGAGATGGTGTCGCAGTGGAGATCGGCGAAGGGCATGGGGCATACCTCCTAGGTAGTGTTCACATAAGGGTGTCGACAACAAGTGCAAAATAGATAAGCAGTTTTATCAATCTATTGTATCATAGTTTTTCTTCCTTAGAACTGCCTTCGATCTGTGCTCCACGCAGTGCTCCAACAACATCGCCTCCCTCCAACTGGGTGATACGGATGTGGAACACACGGCCCTCTGCCTCTGCATAGGTCCCGGCTCCCTCCTCCCCTGGGGGGACAACGATGGAATCCACCACCTTCGGGGCGCCGATGACCCTTTCCCGGAGCAGATAGACGGTACTGGGTGCGGTGCTGTCGTTGCGGTACCAGTAGCGGATCCCGCGCCCATTCCCTGCCGTACAGGCAAAGGTGGCTGAACGGTAGTCCCCGCCGTTGACACCCCCCAACCGCACTGTGACATTGATGCTGGGTAGGTCCGCCTGGGGGGCCAAGCCCAGGCCCTCCGCCGCCATTGCCCGGACCGTGGGGCTGCAAGCCAGCACAGCACTCAGCGATAAGACTGCCACCAAGAGCCAGCAGGCCGCCCAGCGCCCAATGCGGCGGGTCTTGCGGCCTGACAGCAGTGCTGCCTCCCAGCGCCGGTATGCCGGGGAGAATGCCGTTGGAGGGGCGCTTTCCTCCACAGCCTGGACATACTCCTCCTGGGCGGCTTCTAGCAGGGCATCCCGCAAAACCTGTGTTTCATCCCTGGTCATATTCGTATCCCTCCTTTCGCAATGCCGCCTGGAGCAGTTTGCGTCCCCGCCAGATGCGGGTCCGCACCTGGCCTTCTGACAGTCCGAGGTATCTTGCCATCTCCCGGTCTGTCCACTCCAGGAGCAGTTTCAGTTCTAGGACTTGCCGGTAAAGGGGCGGCAGGGTGCGGATCAGGGTCACGATCCCTGACACGTCCCCATGCTCCGGCGCGGGAAGTGTTTCTTCCGCCTCTAGGGGTAGGTAGCGCTGTTCTTTGGCCAGCAGGGTAAAGGCCGCGTTGCGGACTACCACTGCCATCCAGGCTGGGCGCTTCTCTGGTGGAACGGCGAGGAAGCGTTGGCTGTATTGGATGCAGCGGCTCCATGCCTCTTGCACTGCCTCCTCTGCAAGGGCTGGGTTTTTGACAAGGGACAGGGCATAGCGGTAAAGGGGTTCTTTGTGGGCTTGATAGAAGGAGAGGAAATCCTCTGGTCTCTCTCTGTTTGTAAAGGGGGATGGTTTTCGCAACGCTCTCACACTCCCTTCTATCGATAAGACTGTTTAAGGGGGGATTTTGTCACAGGGGTTTTCATTTTTTTGTGGTTTTTCTCTGATTCCCTGAAATTCAATGAAGGGGGCGGCCCGCTTGACCGTTCTGTTTTCGGGTCAAGGGAGACGCCCCTCTTTGGGTAACGGTATTTTTTCAGTCTGTTGGGCTTCGCCCAAACCCAGCAGGGGCGCTGCCCCTGCACCCTGCCAGAGGCTCTGCCTCTGGACTCCGCCACCTTTTGAAAAAGGTGGACGAAAACTTTAATCACCGTGTCCCAGGGGGAAGTGGCAGGCCACCTGGCGTCCGTCCACCTCCCCCAGCGCCGGCACCTCCTGTGCGCACAGCGGCTGGGCGTAGGGGCAGCGGGTACGGAATCGGCACCCCGACGGCGGGGAGAGGGGGCTGGGGATCTCCCCTGCCGGGAGGGGGGTCTCCCGGCGCTGGCGGGGGTCTGGGCGGGGGATGGATTCCAGCAGGAGCTGGGTATAGGGGTGCCGGGGGCGGGTGAAGAGGGCCTCCCGCGGGCCCAGTTCGCACAGGCGGCCCAGGAACATCACGCACACCCGGTCCGCGCTGTGGCGCACCACCCCCAGGTCGTGGGAGATGAGGAGGTAGGTGAGGCCGTGGGTGGTTTGCAGCTGGGCCAGGAGGTTGAGCATTTGGGCCTGGACGGACACGTCCAGGGCGGACACCGGCTCGTCGCACACCAGCAGCCGGGGGCGCAGGGCCAGGGCACGGGCCAGGCCCACCCGCTGCCGCTGGCCGCCGGAGAGTTCATGGGGGTAGCGGCTCAGCAGGGCTGGGGACAGCCCCACCTCCTCCAGCAGGGCGGCCCCCTGTTGGGGGAGTTCCTCCCGGCGGCAGAGCTTGTGGATGCGCAGGGGTTCCCCCAGGAGTTGGGCCACGGTACGCCGGGGGTTCAGGGCGGCGGCGGCGTCCTGGAACACCGGCTGCATCTGCCGCCGCAGGGCCCGGAGGGCTTTGGGGGGCAGGGTGGCCAGGTCCACGCCGTCGAAGAGTACTTGGCCATCCGTGGGGGGGAGCAGGCCCAGGAGCAGCCGTCCCAGGGTGGTTTTCCCGCAACCGGACTCCCCCACCAGGGCCAGGGTCTCCCCTTCGTAGATGCGCAGATCCACCTGGGACAGCGCTTGCAGGGGGCCCCGTCCGGTGGGGTAGGTTTTGGATAGGTTGCGGGCTTGGGCCAGGATGTGCATGGGTCGCTTCCTTTCTTCTGGTCTCCGGTTTTTAGGCATAGAGGCACCGAACCCGATGTCCCGGTGCGGCCTCCTCCAATGCAGGGTGGATTGCCCTACAGGCTTCCGTCTCCCTGGCGCACCGCCCGCAAAAGCGGCAGCCGGGGGGGAGGGCCCCCAGCTCCGGCACGGCGCCGGGGATGGGGGTCAGGGTGCCCCCCTCCAGGGAGGGGATGGCCTGTAACAGGCCCTGGGTGTAGGGGTGGCGGGGGTGGCGGAAGAGGGCGAAGGTCTCCGCCTCCTCCACGATCTCCCCGGCGTACATCACGTACACATAGTCGCACAGCTGGGCCACCACCCCCATGTTGTGGGTGATGAGTAGAATTGCCGTGCCCTGCTCCCGGCGCAGCTGGGCCATCAGCTGGAGGATCTGGGCCTGGATGGTCACGTCCAGGGCGGTGGTGGGCTCGTCGGCCAGGAGCAGCTCTGGCCGGCAGGCCATGGCCATGGCGATCATCACCCGCTGCCGCAGGCCCCCGGAGAGTTCTCTGGGATAGGCCCGGTAGCGCCCTGCCGGGTCGGGGATGCCCACCTGCTGGAAGCAGTCCAGGGTTCGGGCCTTGGCCGCCTGGCGGTTGCAGCCTAAGTGCAGCCGCAGGCCCTCCGCCACCTGTTCTCCCACAGGGACCACAGGGTTCAGGGAGGTCATGGGGTCCTGGAAGATCATGGAGATGCGGTTGCCCCGGAGGCGGCGCAGCTCTTGTTCCGGGCAGCGGCGCAGGTCCTGGCCCCAGAAGTCGATGGTCCCCGCCACCACCGCCCCCGGCGGGGGCACCAGCCCCAAAATCGACAGGGCGGTGACGCTTTTCCCGCAGCCGGACTCCCCCACCAGGCCCACGATGGTCCCCTGGGGGATGCGCAGGTCCACCCCATCCACGGCAGGGAGGGGGCCTTTGGGGGTCTGGAACTGGGTGTGCAGGCCGGTGATGGTCAGGGTATCCATGGGGGTCCTCCTATGCAATGTCAGGTGGTAAAAAAAACGAAGGGCCGCCGAGGGCGGCGGCCCCTACATCCAACGTAGTCAGCCCACAAGGCAAGCGGGCGCATATAGAACGCTCCCTCGCGTCCATTGTGAACCAATGGGCGGTGCGGGCAACGGCGTGTCTTTGTAGGGGCCGGCGCCCTCGCCGGCCCGCGTCTCGGTCCATCGAATCCGTAACCTGAGAACACCCCATCCTGAACCGCACGTTCCCGATAGGCTATGTCAGGGGTTGCTGTAAAAGAACCCCTGTTTGTCATACTGGTACTCCAATGCCTCCCCCATCCGCTCGGCCAGGTAGAGGAAGCGAGCAAAGGTCTTCCTGGGGTCCAGGCTCAGGCGGTAGGCATTAAAGGTGGCCAAGCGGATGTGATAGCCGTCCTCCTTGGGGCTCTGGCCGCCCAGGAAGGCATCCACCGGGGGGAAGTACAGGTTCTTGAGAAACAGCGTCCCGTCCTCCCCCTGGCCATAGCCCAGGATGGCGGCGTAATCGAAGTCCACGGCCTGGAAGACGTTGGCGTCGCTCTCATCCCAGAGGTTTTTCATCTGGGGCAGGTAGAAGGGGCGCACCACCACGGTCTGCTCCCGCAGGTGGGCCAGCTTTTGGTCCACCTGCTCCGGGCTCTGGGCAAAGGGGGTGCCGTCGGGACGGGTGAGGGTCACGGCGATCCGGGGCTGGCCGTCCACCATTGGGGCCAGAGCGGCGGAGAGGGCGTAGGTGGAGGGGAAGTCCCGGTACCGGTTCAAGACGGCCACCGCTTCCTCCGCCAGGGCGGCGCGGTGGGGATTGGGGGGCAGGGTCATGGTTGCAACCTCCTTTGGGTCATTTTCTGTCCTTGCCATAGAGCAGGGCCTCTTGCAGGGCGCGGTAGCTCTCCAGGGCCACCTGCGCGCTGCGGTCGGGCTGGTAGGTGACGTTGCCGTCGGGGGTGGCGAACACCCGGCCCTGGGTTTTCAACATGTAGGGCCGCACGTTCTCCAGCATCCAGGAGAAGTAGTCGTTGAGGGGGATGCCCGCCCGGCGCAGGACCTCCAGCCCCAGGAAGGTGCAGCTCTGGTCCTCGTCGGCCTTGGGCTCGGTCTCATAGTTGCTCCAGATCACATACTCCGTGGTGAGGCGTTCCCGCATGCTGTCCTCGTTCCAATCGGTGGTGGGCTCCGGGGGGGTGTAGCCCAGGTGGCAGTAGATGTACTCCTCGTCGCTGAGCTTCAAAGAGGGGAGGTGATCCCCCACGAACACCAGCAGCACCGGGCGGTCCACCTGGGAGAAATACTCCACCAAGCGGCCCAGGGAGGCGTCGGCGTGGTTGAGGCTGTGGACCAGGGAGTCCACGATCTTCAGATCCGCCTGACTCAGCTGGCTGCACCGGGCGGGGAAGCCGGAGTCGTCGTCATATTTCTCCTCATAGTAGGGCTGGTGGTTCTCCATGGACAGGCCATAGATCAGGCAGGGCTTGCTGCGGTTGCGCCGCTCGTAGCGGGTGATGATCTCGTCGGCCAGGCTGTCGTCGGAGATATAGATGCCGGCCATCTCCGGCTCGGTGATGAAGTCCCGGTCAAAGACCACCTTGTCGAAGCCGATGGCGGGGAAGTTATCCCGGCGCTCGAAGAGCTCGTCGTTGTAGGAGTGGACGGCGGTGGTGGAATAGCCGGCGTTTTTCAGGGCCCGGATGGTGGTGGGAAGGGTCTCGTACAACTCGTCGTCCAGGGTACACAGGGTATCCCCCTCCTTCAGCAGGCCGTTGGAGAGGCAGGTGAACATCTCCATCTCCACGTTCCCGGTGCCGCCGCCGAAGGTGTTGGAGAAGAAGCGGCCGTTGGTGCCCTCCTCCGCCAAGCGGTGGAACACCGGCAGGGGGTCCTGGGCGAATTTCAGCTCCTTGAGCCGGGTGATGTCAAAGAAGCTCTCGGAGGTGATGAAGATGATGTCCGGCACCTCCTCCAGGGCGCAGGGGGTGGGCTGGGCGGCGTCCTCCACCACCCGTTGGGCCAGGGCCTGGAGCTGCTCGTTGGTCTCCCCCCGGCCGGCGGCCTGGCGGTGGACCCAGGCGGTGTACATCCCCAGCACCACGCCGCTCTGGTCGTTGCGCTCCATCTGGTCCACGCAGTCCTGGTCCAAATAACTGGCGGCGGCTTGCAGGGGGCCGGGGAAGAAGGCGGAGAGGAGCACCGCCACACTCACCAGGGCCATGATGAGGCCTTTTTTCCAGGAGAGGTGCCAGGTCTCCTTCCGCCGTAGGGTCTCGGTGAGGATGGCGGCCACCACGATGCCCAAAATGGTCAGCAGGGTGGGGAGGAGCTGTTGGGTGGCGAAGCCGGTGATCTCCCCCAGCTTGCCCACCATGGAGAAGTCGCTGAGCTGGAGGGGGGCGCCGGTGATGTCATATTTGATCCGGCTGGACACCGCCACCCCCATGAACAATCCCACTTCTGGGATAAAGGCCCAGAACAGGCGGCGGATGAGGCCGTAGAGGGCCAGGCTGGCGCTGGAAAACAGCAGCCAAAACAGCCCCACGGACCCCAAATGCCCCAGCATCCAGGGCAGGGGCTTCCAGAGGCTTTGGAGCCAGACCACCTGGCTGGCGTAGAGGGTAATCAGGGGCGCCACCAGGAGACTGACCAGGGTGAAGGCCACGGGATGGGTGGGCTTGGCACCCAGACGGGCCCAGAGGGTCTGCCAAGTACGCCGCAGCTTCCCCGGCTCCCGCGGGGTCTCCTGGACCTGGGGTTCCCCTTGGGCGGGCAGCTCCGTGGCGGGGGGGACCACCGTTTGCAGGGCCTGGGGGGCGGTGTCTGTGGGGGCTTGTAGGGACATATCGCTTCCTCCCATCTGCCGCAGTGCCGGCGGCAGGGTTTTCAAGTTTCTAAAGTCGATGCTTCCCTATTATAATCGAAAGTTGTCATTTGCGCAAGGACGGCTGAGAGAACTTGATTTGGTAGGTTTACCAATCTTGACAGGGTGTTTTCGGTTATCCACACAAAGGGGACAAAAATCGCGCATTCCTCTGAAAGGCTACGCTATTCTCCCCCCCAATCTTCCCCGGTCTCCGCAGTCTCCTCATGGTTTCTCTCCCCCATGTCCTCCCCCGGCTTGACTTGGATCTTTCCCCAAAATTGTTTCATCACACTGTAAACCCGGTACTCCCCTGGCGCCTGGGCAAGATAGGATGCGGCGCTTTGCTCCAATAAACGCAAGTCTCCTGTTGGGGATAGCACGGCAAGCTTCGCTGCCCCATGTCTGGTTTTGACCTCTATCGTGATCTCCTGTGCCTCCGCCAGAGTTACGGGCCCCAGCTCGGAGATGCCGGTGGAGAAAAATTGGTGGGAGACAAGCTCGTCGTTGGAATACCAGCCCCAGGAGGATAGGGTGCCCTTGTCCTCTAGGCAGCGCTGTAGCTCCTCTGGGGTTGCGTCATAGAGGGATCCCATTGTGTGGGCTCTATATGTCGAGCGTGCTATGCCAAGGAGACCCAGGCATAGGAAGAGGACGGAAAGGCTTACAAGGACTTTTTTCTGTTGGAAAAAGGCAGTCGATCTTTTCATCGTTACTCTCCTAGCTTATCCAAGTGCAACCCTACCTTGGGCGCATAGTCTTTTCTACTTCCTCCTGCTGCGCCAACACTGGGGGTGGTTTTTGTGTTCAAACGGTCCGATAGAAGATATCTTCTATCGCGATCTCCAAATCATCGAACAGACAGCACTTGAAGTGTGTCACCACCGCGGCACGTTCCTCCTCAGACATCTTTGCCAGCATCCAGTCGGGATGCTGGGAATACAGATCGTGAAACCTAAATTGCCCCTTGTCCTGGCGATAGACCTCGATGGATTTTTCATCGGGGCTGACGATCCAGTACTCCCGTGTGCCGCACCTTGCATAAACCTCTTTTTTATGCCCGCGGTCATTCTTCGCCGTACTGGGCGACAGCACTTCTACCACCAAATCTGGTGCGCCGTGTACGCCATCGTTCTCGATCTTATCCGGGTCGCAAACGACCATGAAATCGGGGACAAAGCGGTTGTCCGTGTCAAGAAACAGGTCTACGCCATCGGAAAACGGGGTGCATTTCTTGCCACGCAGGTAATTGCCAAACAGCAGGGAAAGATTAAAAACGATATGATTGTGGTTCACAGAGGGCCGGGGGGACATCATAACCACGGTTCCCCCGATCAGCTCTTTGCGCTGTTCTTCTTGATAGGGCAATTTTTCCGTCATAAAGATACTCCTTTTCTGAATCCACAAAAACGCCAAGGCTGCTGCACGCACGCAACAGCCTTGGCGGGGTTTTGGCTATTTGGCAGGCGTGCCGTTCCCCTACATTTCTTTTGCCCATTGCACAAGGCATGTGGCGCGTGGCGACACGAAATTTCCACCTCAAATTCCAATTTTATACTATGTCCACAATATAACCGATTTATCCTTGTTTGTAAAGAACAACTTTACCCTCCCAAAGGGGATAAGCATATAAAAAACGTAGAAATTGAAGGGAATGCGGGACGCCGAGGGCGGCGTCCCCTACAAAGACACGCCGGGCTCCTCACCACCCGTATGTTCACAATATACATGGTTGGGCCTGTCGTGTAAACACAGCTATCTTGCGTGCCAACCGCGTTGGATGTAGGGGCCGGCGCCCTCGCCGGCCCGTGGTTACGGCGCGCTTTTTTAAGACGATTCCCCTCACCGCCCCAATCGCAGCTTCAAGGCGGTAGAGAGGCTATCCACCATAGTCTTCACCACCCGCATCTTACTAGCCCCGCCCTTGTCATCATAGCGCAGGGTGAAGGGCACTTCGGCGAAGCGGCAGCCGCAGCGGTGGAGTTTATAGAGCAGCTCCATCATACAGGAAAAGGTCTGGCGGGTGATGAGCTTGTTCCCATAGTGGGCGGCGGCCTTCTCCAGGGCGGCGCGGGTGTAGAGGCGATAGCCGCAGGTGTAGTCCCGGACGCCGGGGACCCGGAGAATAAGGGTATAGTAGAGCCGGGCGCAGTCGCTGAGCAGCAGGCGGATGGGGGGGACGCCGTGGGTCTGGGCCCCCTTCTGGTAGCGGGAGGCGATGACACAGTCCGCCCCCTTTTCCAGGGCGGTGAGCATGGGGTGGACGTAGGCGGGCTTGTGGGTGTTGTCCCCGTCCATGACGCACATCAGGTCCCCGTCCTTGGAACGTTGGAGGAAATCCTTTACGGCGGTGTCCAGCACGCCCCCCAGGTTCCGGTTCACCTGGTGGGCGATCACCCGCACCGCCGCGTGCTCCGCCGCCAGGCGGGTAATCAGGGGGAGGGTATCGTCGGTGCTCTTGTCGTCCACAGGCACCACTTCCAGGGCATAGCCCCTGGCCTCCAGGGCAGGGGCCTCCGCCAGCCAGAGGGCGGTGAGGGCCTGGATGTTTTCCGCCTCGTTGTAGCAGGGCAGGTATACCATCAACTTATTCATGGGGCTTCTGGCCCTCCTTTCTCCTGAGTTGGGCATAGAGGACTTTCCGGGCAAAGTACATGGCGAAGAAGGGCACCACCACCGACACCCCCTTGCTCACCAAAAAGGCGAACCACTCCGGACAGGAGGTGATGAGGGAGCGGTGGGTGACGGTGATGAGCACATCCGCCAGCACCAGCCCCCCCAGGAAGGTGCCGAAGTAGATGAGGAAGGAGGGCATACTGTAGTTGGCCTCAAACACCCGCTTGGAGGCCAGCACATACCCCAGCAGGAACCCCGCCACCACGCCGATGGTGTTGGCCAAGGTAATGTTCAGCCCCGCCTTGTTGTACAGGGCCCAGACGATGGCCACGTCCAGGATGGTGGAGAGGACGGAGTAGAACAGGTATTCAAAGAGTTTGTGGAACTTACGGATCATTTTTTTGAGAAATTCCATCCCCTCACCTCATTTCGTATAGGGTACACAGCCCATGTTCCGTTTCCACCGCCACAGGACAGTGTTGGTTCAAATACTCCAGATAACGCCCGTCGTCCTGGGGGATGCCGGGGCCAATCACCAGGAAGTAATCCACCCCCTGGTCCCGGAGGGCTTGGAGGCTGGCGGCGGGGTCCGGGCAGCCCCCCTCCGGCAGGAGGACCCGGTAGCCGTGGCGGTTGGCGGCGTTGAGATACACCGGGTCCGCCCAGGCCACCGCCAGCACGGCCTCCTTCCGGGTGGTGAACTGGATCAAGTCCCCCACCGCTTGGATATCCTGGTTCACCTGGGTGAGCTGGTGCCAGCGGGGGAGGCCGGTGTAAGCGGTCCACACCACCACTAGGGCGGCGCAGGCCAGGGCCAGGGCCTTCCTCTGGGCAAAGAGGCTCTGGAACAGCAGGGCGCACAGGGCCGCCAGGGGCGGGGCCATGAAGATGAGATAGTAGCCGAACTTGATGACCACCACGATGGTGGCCCACTCCAGGGCGAAGGCCAGGGCCCAGACGGTGAGGAAGTGGGCTTTTTTGTAAATGGCCAGGCAGAAGCCCGCCGCCCCCGCCAGCAGCACCCCCCAGCCGAAAAACAGGGGCAGCTCGTTCCAGAAGAAGGCCAGGCCCTCCCGCGTGAACAGGCCCAGGATTTCCCTGGAAAAGATGTGCTTGGTGGCGATGCCGTCCACAAAACTGATGGTGGCCACGCTGGAGGCATAGGTGTAATAGAGCAGGGGCAGGCCCAGGGAGAGCAGGCCGTAGCCGTAAAATTCCTTGGCTTTGAAGCAGCCCTTCCCCAGCTTCCACCAAAACACCGCCAGCACTAGGATGCCCACAAATAGGACAGGGGTCTTTTCGATGATACCCAGGGCAGTGAAGAGGGCGGAGAGGTAAATGGATGGCCGGTGATCGTCCTGGAACCAGCGCAGGAGGAAATACACCCCGCCGCAGTAGAAGAGCAGGGCGCAGGACTCCGGCATGATGGCCCGGCTATAGAGCAGGCAGATGGGCAGCAGCAGGTAGACCAGCAGGCCCCCCAGGGCAGGGAGGAAGTGGACAAAGCGCCGCAGGATGCCATAGAGGAACGCCGCTGAGCCCAGGAAGCACAGCAGGCCCAGCACACGGGGCACCAGGGGGGTGGGGCCGCCGGTGAGCTGGAAGAGCAGGGCGGAGAGATAGGGGACGATTTGCAGTTCCAGCTGGACGAAGATGTCCTCGCTGCCGTCGTAGTTGAACTGGGGGCGTAGGGGATTCATATTGTACTGGGTATAGTTCACCGCCACGCTATAGGTGTCCCCCTGGCGCCAGGTGTCATAGCCCTCCCAGGGGGCGTTTTGCAGGGTGGGGGCTTGCAGGAGGAGGTAAAGCAACAAAAGAAGGGCGACAGTGCCCCGCTCTATCGCCTTTCTTTTCGGAATGGATGGTATGGTTTGTTTCATGGAGACGCCTCGTATTTCTTATACTTATAAAATTCCAGTTTTAGTGTACTGGAAAGCGTCTCGGCTGTCAAGGGATTTTGGGGCGCGGCGACAAAAAAAGGACGGAGCCTGTCAGTCTCCGTCCTTTTCGCTGTTTTGCAGGGGTTACGCGCCTTGGGCGCCTTGCAGCTTCCGCACCTCGTCTAGGGACAGCCCGGAGATCTCCGCGATCTCCTCCAGGGCGTATCGTCCGGCGGTCAGCATACGCCGGGCGATGGCGTTCATGTTCTCTTGCCGGCCTTCCTGCCGGCCCTCTTCCCGTTCTTCCCGGCGCATATCTTCTATCACTTTACACATGATCGCTGAACCCTCCTTACTCTCCTTAAAGTACCGTACTCTCTCCGCCAACACAGCATAGTGCATCTCCGACGCTTCCGTGCAGGAGAAGTCGTGCATCAATTTCCCGATGGGGGAGTCGTCCCGGTAGGCCCCGTTGACATAGAGGATGTGGGAACCGTCGCCAAAGGGCTCGTTGGTCCCGGCGAAGTAGCGCTCCACCCGGTATACCGCCTGCCCCTTGCCGATGACGTCGTGCTCTGTGATAAAAATCACATAGGTTTCTGGCAGTTGGTCGAAGTCCTCGCCCTTCTGCAACAGGTTGGCGTCCATCATGCCGCTGTTATATCTTGCCCGTTTTCGGCCCGCGCCCTTGTCCGAGCGCTGAATTTCCACGTTGATCTTGCGGCCCGCGCTGTCGGTGGCCAGAATGTCCAGGCGGATGGAGCGGTTGAGCAGGTTTTCCACAAATACCTGGGTACGGACATCCACCACCACCAGGTCCGGTATCTCCAAAACGATCCGCAGGACCAGCTGGATACACGCGGTGTCACCCTCGAAGCATTTGGTCAAAAAATCGTCGTCCAACAGGCGGAAACCCTTTAGGCGTTGTAAATCCTCCTGGTGTTTTCTCTCGATGGTTTCCCTTGCTGTCATGGGCTTCTCCTCACGTTCCTACGATTCTAGTATTATATTACCACAACCCAGGGCAAGTTACAAGCTGGGAATCCTTCCTGCCTCCCGGTGCAAACGCCCCCTCATCGTCAGGGATACACCACGAAGCAGTTGAATTTCATCCTTCCGTCCTCCTCCAAGGTCCCCCAGAGGTCCTTGTAGGCGGGCCGGAGCTGGATGTTCCATTCCCCCTCCAGTTGATCCACCCACAGCTCCCCATCCTCAAGCAAGGGCGGATGCTCCATTTCATACACCTGGTCCATGGTGGCGCTCTTCACGTGGAGCGCCTTGCTTCCCAGGGTGAAGGTCAGGGTCACATCCCGGTAGGTGGCCGTGGCGGTCCCCGTCTCCGGGTCCCAAGAATACGCCGCCCCCAGGCCCTCACACAGGGCGAAGAAGGGATAGGTATTCCCCACAAGGCTTTGGTTCTCCCTGGCCGAGAGGGAGAAGGGACGGCGGGCCAGGGGACCGGTGTAGGGGTAGGGCTTGCCGCCGTCCAGGGGGTAGGCCATCCCCTCAAAAATCACCGCCTCGATCTGGCTGATGTCCTGGACGCCTTTGAACTGCCAGCTATAGTTGCAGGTTTCCCCGCCGCTCCCGCTGGGGAACACCACGTTCATCTCCCCAAAGCTGCTGACGTGGCCGTCCTTCCACAGATAGTCGATCACCGGGATACCGGGGGCGTGCGCATCGGTGGTGAACTTCATGGACACGGACAGGGGCGTCAGGATGATGTGTTTCAAATAGACCTTGTTTCCCGCGGCGTACTCTTGGGAGGCGCAGCCCTGGCCTTCCGCGCGGATGCTCCGCTTGATGGGGGAGAGGGGCTTGACCGGGAAGCGCAGCCAGAGGCCCTCCTCCATGTCCTCAAAGCGCACCGCCATTTCCTTGCGCAGTCCCAGGCCCATACCCATGGATATGGCCACCTGTTGGGTGCCGGTTTCTGGGTCGAAGTTCTCCACGGCGTTGCTTGCGCCTCCCCACATCCAACTGGGTTTGCAACGCCATCCGTTGGCGGCAAACTCCTCCTGTATGGTGGCTGTGCTACTGGTTGCCATTCCCCCCACAAACCCACCTGCCAATACTTCTCTGGCGTGCTGGGTCTTTGCCCGGATTTCCAGGGTGAAGTAGACATCGTTCCGGTCGGCAATGGAGCTGGTAAGGGTGAGGGTATAGTTCTCGTCGCTTACGGTCACCGGCTGGGTGTTTACCAAAGTCTCCATCCCCTGGGCCGTCTCGCCCCAGTAGAAAAAGCTCTGAAGCACGTTGTGCTCCCCCAGTTCCCCCTGGTTGGCCGCCAGGGCCATGCCGCCCAGCAGCAGCAGGGCTGCCGTGACCGCGATCACCACCACCCGGCGCAGCAGGTTCCGATGCCGGGCGCTGGCCTGGGTGGGGGCCATCCCCTGCCGCACCCGGCGCAGAACGGCGCGGGGCCGGGGCCGGGGGCTGGGGCCTTTCTGGGGAACGGTCTCGTCCCAGAGTCTTTGCAGGCGTGACTTCATCCTTCCTCCCCTCCTTCCTGCAACTGCGCTTTCAGGGCCTTTCGTCCCCGAAAGAGCCGCTGCTTGGCGGCGGACTGGCTCAGCCCCAGCTCCCCCGCAATGGTTTTCAGCTTCTCCTCCTGGTAGTAGTAGCGGACAAACAGGCTGCGCTCCGGCTCTGGCAGGGCGTCCACCGCCGCCCACAGCCGGGCCGCCCACTCCCGCCGCTCCGCCAGCTCCGCCGGACCGGGGGCGGGGTCTGGGAGCTCTGAGGGCAGGGGGGCTCCGGGGTGGTGGCAGCGCAGCCAGTCGATGGCTCGGTTCCGGGCTACCGTCGCCAACCAGGGGGCCAGGTCCCGTGACGGGTCCAGGGTCTCCCAACGCTCCCACAGGGTCAGGAACACGTCCGCCGTCAACTCCTCCACATCCTCCCGGCAGGCCCGGCCCGACAGGGTGCGGGTGACCACCGTGGCCACATAAGGGGTGAAGCGGCGCACCGCTTTCTCCAAGGCCCGGCGGTGTTTCTCTCTCCATGTCAGCATGGCGTCAGCTCCTCTCCGCTTTGGTCTCTACTGTGATACACGAAGGAGGGCGGGGATGGTTACAAAAAACGCCCCGATTCCCTGGGGGGAATTGGGGCGAATGATTTATTTTGCTCCATTCAATGGCACCACCGCCAGGGTTTTCCCTAAGGGGGCCAACACTTTTAGGAGGGTATCGATCTGGGGGCTGGTGTAACCTTTTTCCATCCGGGCAATCACCGGCTGCTTCACCCCGCTGAGTTCCTCCAGCTTCTTTTGGGAAATGCCCTTCTCCTGCCGGGCTTTGATGAGCTCCCCGATGATGGCCACCCGCAGGTCGCTTTGGGCGATTTCCTCTGGGGAAAGGAGGGTGTCCATAAACGCCAACGCGTCTCCGCCAATGGCAGCGCGGCCCCGTTTCTTCAGGTCCGCCAAGTTCTCTTGGGCCTGTTGCATGCCCTCGTTAATCATTTCCATCCTTCTCGCTCCTTTCTTGATACTCCGTCAGATTCCGTTTCGCCTGGGCGATTTCTCGCGGCGGGTTTTCTGGGTTTGTTTTCTAAAGTGGTGAAGTAGGACAAAACCCTGTCCATCCCACGCAGCAAACAAAATGCGGTCACTGGTGGGTCTGAGCTCCCAAATTTCTCCACTGAGGTGTTTGACATAGGGTTCCCGTGCCTGCAAGCCCTGTTCGCTGAGGTATTTGATATAGTCACGTATTTTTTTCAACTTGATGCGGCTGTCTTTATCGTTCCGGGCGGCAAGGGCGGCAATATATTCCTTGATTGGCTCCTTCCCGCTTCTATCTTTATAAAAGTAGATTGGGTGCCCTTAGCGTCCCCCCTTCTACGCTCATTATACGAAAAAGTTATTGGACTGTCAAGCACTTTTTAGTTATCACCTGCGTCGCTTTCCTCCGGAAATACCAGCGACAAATCAATGGAGCAGCCCTCCAATACATTCACCTTTACATGATCTCCCACCTCGCCGTAGTCCATGGCGCTATAGCGCCCGTCCTCCAAAAGGAACACCTGCACGGACTTGGTGTCCGGGTCCACCAGCCAGTATTCCCGGACGCCGGCGCGCTGGTAGAGCTTGAACTTGGTGTAGCGGTCGTGGCGCTGGGAGGAAGGGGAGAGAACCTCCATCACCAGATCCGGTGCACCCTTACAGCCCATGTCGTCCAGCTTATCCTGGTCGCAGACCACGGTGATGT
Organism: uncultured Oscillospiraceae bacterium; assembly: GCA_910578575.1. GTDB lineage: Bacteria > Bacillota > Clostridia > Oscillospirales > Oscillospiraceae > Evtepia. The sequence continues at coordinate 1,821 of CAJTQP010000041.1, read as the reverse complement.
CCGGTTCCACCAGGGTGTCCACGTCCTCTGGACGGTCTCCGTCACGTTCAAATGGTCGGACAGCCAGGGGAACGTTATAAACTGCACAGGGTTTTCCCATAGCATAAGCGAAAAGCTGCATCCCTAATTTTCCTCGAACTTCTTGATGGATGCGAGGTGGAATCTCCTGTTCCACTAGCACACCATAAATTAGCTCAATATAGCTCTCTTCCTTCCAAGCCAATACGTCAGCTAAGGTATGCAGCTGTCTTTCCTGGGCCAATCCCATTGCAACCGCTCCTTTCCCAGTGCTTCTCATCACAGTATACACTATTTTATACAGCTTTTCAAAAGGAACTCAGCCCAACAAGCCCATCAGCAGCTCCGCCACAAAGACCACCGCGCAGCAGGAGACGGCCACCTTGAATAAGCTGGCCCCAAACCAGGCCGCCACGATGCCCACGATCAGGGCCAGGGCGCCGGAAATAGGGCTTTGGGTGGCCTCCAGGATGGCGGGGAAGGTCATCACCGCCAGGGTCACGTAGGGCACATAGTACAGAAAAGATTGCAGGAAGCGGTTTTGGATCTGCCGCCGCAGCAGCACCAGGGGAAGGACCCGGATGGCGTAGCTCACCAGGGCCATGACCAAAATATAGAGATAGATATTGTGTGTCATGGGGCTTTCTCCTCCGTTCTCTCTTCCTCTGTCTCCTCTTTATGGGGGAACAGGATCGCAGCCACAGCGGAAATCACCACCGTGAGGAGAATCGTCTTGGTCCCGCTGGAAATCGCAGCCAGGGCAGGCAGGTGGTAGGCGATATAGCTCACCACGAAGCAGACGATTACTAACCCCGCGATCACCTTATCCTTTCGGGCCGCCGGAACAATCACCGCCAGGAACATGCCAAACAGGGCCACGCTCAGGGCACTGATGACCCGCAGGGGCATCACATTTCCGGCGATGCAGCCCAGGGCGGTGCCTACGGCCCAGAAGGGCGCCGCCGACAGCACCGCGCCGTAGGTGTAATAGGGGTGCAGATAGCCCTCCCTGGCAATGGCGATGGCGAAGAGCTCGTCGGTGATATCATAGGCCATCAGGGGCCGGTGATACCAGGGGCATTCCGGGTGCATCCGCTGGCTCATGGCGCAGCTCATCAGCAGATACCGGGCGTTGGCCACCAGGATCATGATGGCCATTTCCAGATAGGTGCTGCCGGCGGCGATGAGGGTAATGCCGGCGTATTGCCCGGCGGAGGCATTGGTGAGCAGGCTCATGAGAAAGCCCTGGAAGGGGGAGACCCCGGCGTTTTTTGCCGTGATGCCCAGGGAGAAGGCCACCGCCAGGTAGCCTAGGCCGATGGGGATGCCGTCCCGGAGGCCTTGGCGGAATACGTTCTTGGTTTCTGGTGCTTTTAGCGAGTATGGGTGCATGGTGTGATGACCTCCCTGTAGGCATGTTGCCCACTGATCCATAAAAGGCAAAAGAATCCCGCCGGAATCGAAATAATTCCAGCGGGATATTGGAGCTGCTATCCAGATTTGAACTGGAGACCTCATCCTTACCAAGGATGCGCTCTACCGACTGAGCTATAGCAGCGAATATGGCGACGCGGAAGGGACTTGAACCCTCGACCTCCGGCGTGACAGGCCGGCGTTCTAACCAACTGAACTACCGCGCCATATTGGCAGGGGCAGAAGGACTTGAACCCTCGGCACGCGGTTTTGGAGACCGCTGCTCTACCAACTGAGCTATACCCCTATGTGGTGGGCCTTCACGGACTCGAACCGTGGACCGACCGGTTATGAGCCGGTTGCTCTAACCAACTGAGCTAAAGGCCCATA
>CAJTQP010000040.1 GCA_910578575.1 uncultured Oscillospiraceae bacterium | reverse complement strand
TATTTCCCCGTGGGTGCCACTTCGGCAATGGTGTTCACCGGCTTCACCAGAGCCGTCACCAGCATGACCCCCAGGAAAATCAAAAAGGCGGGGTTCAGGAACTTCCCCACAGAGTCCAAGATCTTGGAGGGCCGCAGGGCGAAGAAGAGCACCGCGGCGAAAAACAGGGTGGAGAAGATCAGTTGGGCGATGGTGGCGTTGTCCCCCACCAGGGGCTGCACACCGATGGTAAAGCTGGTGGCGGCGCAACGGGGGATGGCAAACAGGGGCCCGATGGTTAAGTAGAGGGCGCAGGTGAAGAAGTAGCGGAAGGGAATGGACACCCGGCTGGAGAGGTCCAGCAAACCCTCACTGCGGGAGATGCCGATGGACACGATGCCCAGCAGGGGGAAGCCCACGGCGGTAATCAGCAGGCCAACCAGGGCGGATGGGAGGCTAGTCCCGGCACTGGCCCCCAGGATCAGCGGGAAGATCAGGTTGCCCGCGCCAAAAAACAAGCCGAAGAGCATGGAGCCGATCAGGACGAGCTGACGGCCGTTTAGTTTCTGTTTGATAAAAAACACTCCTATCTTTTCTCTTTGTCATCAGTGTACCATAAAAGAGACAAAAAAGCTACCAAACTTCCCGAAAGTACGCGTTTATTTTTGAGGAGGTGGAGGAGAAAAGAAGGAGGGTGGGAGTGGTTGAAAAAGGGTAGGGGAAAATGTGGGCCGCCGAGGGCGGCGGCCCCTACAAAGACGCGTTTATGTCCGCACCGCCCATTGGTTCACAATGGACGTGGTTGGGTGGTTCCCTGTGAACCCCACCTGGCGCGGACCGCTTACGTTGGATGTAGGGGCCGGCGCCTTCGCCGGCCCATGGTTATGGAATCTGTTGTTATTTATACATGGCCCGGCCTCACATGTGGAACCGCCGCCGGACCTCCTCCCGGAGGGAGGGGACGTGGCGGATCACCAGCAGGGGCACGATGAGCACCACGCACACCGCCAGGACGATGAGGGACCAGGAGGGGGCCCACGTTCCGTGGAAAAAGAGGTCGGTGAAGCGCTCCACCCCCATGGCAAAAATGCCCAGGGAGCCGATCACCAAGGTCACGGAGGTGATGACGCTGCGGTGTCTGCCCCCCAGGGTGAGACACCAGAAGAGGAACAGGGCCCCCAATAGGAGGATGATGGGCAGGGCCAGATGCCAGTACCACTCCCAACTGTCCAGGTCAATGGCCACCAGGGGGACGTAGGCGGCCACGGTCATGATATCCGCCAAAAGGAACAGCCGGAAGGCCCCCTGTTTGTGGATGAGCATAGGGGGAACGGTCCAGATCCAGACCATCACCGCGGCGCCGATGACGTACATGGACCACAGCCGCTGGCCGGGGAGGAAGAAGCGGTTCAACACCCCGCAGCACACCGCCACCGACAGCAGCACCGTGGTGAGCAGGATGGCCAGCTGCCCACGGGCCACCGGCGGGACCTCCTTCCGCTCCAGGGGATAGGGGCGGGGGGAGGTGGTGTCCACCGGCTGGTTGGGGTTGTGGACGGGAGTGTGGCAGAGGGGACAGAAGGAGGCGGTGGCGTCCAGCTCCACGCCGCAGTTGACACAGTAAGACAAGGGATCACCTCGGATATTCAATGGGTACGGTTGGATTCGATCTTTACCGGGATGCCCGCCTTCACCAGGTAGGTGAAAAAGCGCCGCTCGGTTTCGCTGGAGGTCCCGGTGTTGGTAAAGGTGATGGCCATGGTGTTGCCATAGCTGATGGAGGTGCAGTGAGGGGAGGGCCGGGTGGCCTGGCCCAGCATGGCCTCCATGCGCTGGATGTGGGGGGCCATGGCCGGGGGGACCTGGAAGGGGCCGGGGTTGGTATAAGTACCGGAGTAGGGCCGCACCCCCACCAGCTGGTAGGAATAGGCCATGACGATGTTTTTCAAAGGCAAGGGCACCAGCTGCAAAAAGTGGTTGGAGGCGAAGCGCACGTTCCCCGTGAGCTTGGCCTGCATCTCTTGGCGGCTGGCGTGGAGCTGCATGTAGCTGCGCACCTGTTGGATGAGCTCAGGGAAGCTATACTCCCCCAGGGTGGGGTCCACGCAGGGGCGCATGGTGAGGATGAAGTTGCGCAGGGTCTCCGAGGGGAACCAGGGCCGCAGGTTGATGGGGATAGCCAGGGCCACAGGCCGGGGCTTTTTGAAGTGCCGCTGGGCTTGGTTCTCCAAGATGCTCTGAAGGAGCAGGGCGGTGAGGTACTCGGTGATGGTGGCCTGGCAGGCCTTGGCCGCCTTGCGCACCTGGTCCACAGGTACCAGGCCCGTGGTGACATTTAAGGTATAGAAAGGCTCCTTGGGGCTGGTGTTGGGGAAGGCGGTTTTCTCCAGCTTTCCCCGCAGGAGCTTTTTCCCGGCGTAGCGGGCATAGGCGTCCTCCAGCTCCTCCTTCCTGGGGGGCTCGGTGATGTCCAAGATCCCCGGCCCCTCCGGGATGCTGTGGCCCATCTCCCGGAGGTAGACGGCCAGGAGGGTGCGGAAGAAGATGGTGGTGCCGGGGCCGTCGGAGACCGCGTGAAAGACCTCCATGGAGATGCGTTTCTCATAGTAAAAGAAGCGGATCAGCCAGCCGTTGTCCTCCTTGAAGCGCACCGGCTGGCAGGGGTTGGCCATGTCCGGTCGGACGAAGGGACCGGGGCTGGGGTTGGGCTCCAGATAGCACCAGAACGCCCCCCGGCGGATGCGCACCCCAAAGCCAGGGAAGCGGGGCATGGTCTTGTCCACTGCCCGCTGAAGGGCCGCCGGGTCCACCTTCTCCCGCATGAGCGCGGAGAAGCGGTAGACCGCGGAGTAATTCTCTTTTTGAATGGCAGAGTAGAGCAGCCCGGCGTTGTCCAGGGGATACCAGGTGGGGCGCTCCTGTTTGGTTGCCACAGCGCGTCCCCTCCTTCCATCGTGTTCCATCGTGGCGCTGGCTCTTGTGGGGAATATTGTACCATACCAGGGAGGAAACTACAAGACGAAGCGTGGGGGTTGCGGGAGGAAAGATAGGCGAAAAGGGGACATGGGAAGGAAGTGCCCACTTTTCTTTTCCCGCTCCCCGTGGTATACTAGATCCCAAAAGAAAGGAAGTGGGCTGATGAAAGAGGAGAAGCGGGTCATCCGTCTGGTGAGCAAGGGAGAGGTCAAAACGGAACCCAAGAAAAAAACAGAGGGGAACCGCCGCCTGGCCCCCATGCTCCGGGCCCTGAAGGCCATCCACTCTGCCACCACCCCGGACACCATGGACCCAGAGGATCTGGCCCGCCAGCGGGCCGGGCAGGAGATGCTGGGCCGTCTGGCCGCCCCCATGATCGTGGCCAAGCGCTGGGAGCCCTTCCGCCTGGGGGAGATGGATGCCGCCTGGGTGAAGCCGGACTGGGCCCACGACAAGCGCCGGGTGATCTTTTACTGTCACGGTGGCGGCTTCACCAGCGGCAACCTGGGCTACTCCCGCCCTCTGGCCTCCAAGCTCACCAACGCCACCGGCTGGGAGACCCTGTGCTTTGAATACCGCCTGGCCCCGGAGCACCCCTTCCCGGCGGCGGTGGAGGATGTGCGCCGGGCTTGGGACTATTTGATGTACCTGGGCTATGGGGCGCGGGACGTGGTGGCGGCAGGGGACTCCGCCGGGGGGAACCTGGCCCTGGGGCTGTGCCACCAGCTGAAAAAGGCAGGGCGGCAGCTGCCGGGGCGGTTGGTGCTCATGTCCCCCTGGACGGATATGACCGCCAGCGGCCCCTCCTACACCAGCAAGGCAGAGGAGGACCCCACCATCACCATGGACTATATCCGGGCGGTGCGGTCGGTGTACGCCGGGGACCGGGACCTGCACTCCCCCCTGCTCTCGCCGCTGTTTGGGGACCTGAGCGGCTTCCCTCCCACCCTGGTCCAGGTGGGGGGCAATGAGATGCTCCTCTCCGACGCTGTGCGCCTCCGGGACCGGATGCAGGCGGTGGGGGTCCACTGCCAGTTGGAGGTCTGGGAGGATATGTGGCATGTGTTCCAGATGCTGCCCGTCCACAAAGCGGCCCTGGCCATGGAGAGCATTGGACGCTTTCTGTTGGAACAATAAAAAACCCCAAAAGACCAAAAATATTCTTGCATTCTTTGGACACTAGTGCTATATTATTGAATGGCAATACCCAAAAACTTGAAAAGGAGAAATGACAATGAGAAAGCATACTTACAGACCCATTGCCGCGACTCTTTTGGCACTGGTCATGGCATTGGGTCTCACCGCGTGTGGCGGTGGAGGTGGGGACCCCGCGGCGGAGACACCCGCCCAGGTGATGGAGCAGTCCCAGAAGGCGATGGAGGCCGTGAAGAGCCTGCACTATGACATGGATATGTCCTTCGGCATGTCTGCCCAAGGGCAGTCTGTGGACGTGAAGAGCAACATGTCTGTGGACTATATCCTGGAGCCCATGACCATGAAGATGGATATGCACATGGACCTGGGTGAGATGGGCAAGCAGGATATGACCACCTATCTGGTCACTGAGGACGGCACCGCTACGATGTACATCCAGGACCAGACCGGCACTTGGACCACGACCCCGGTGGGCGACCTGTCCAGCCTGGACCAGTACGACGCCACCGCTTCCATGGACCTGTACCTCTCCAGCACCGAGAACTTCACGGAGAACGGCACCGAGACCATCAACGGCAAGGAAGCTGTCCGCTATGACGGCGTGATTGCCAAGGAAGACATGGAAGAGGTCCTGGAGGCCTCCGGTATGCTGGATCAGCTGGAGTCCTTGAACCTGGGTTCTTCCACGGCTATGATCTCCGAGCTGGGTGACCTGCCTGTGAGCGTGTGGATCGAGAAGGAGACCTATTATCCCGTGCGCTATGACATGGACATGACCGAGCTGATGAAGAAGATGTTCGATCAGATGGGCGCCGCAGAGATGGGTTTGACCCTCAGCGACGTGAAGGTTTCCATGGTGATGAGCCAGATGAACGAGATCGGGGACATCACCCTGCCCGACGAGGCCAAGGCAGCGGGCTAAGGACAAAGAACACGATAAGAATTCCATAGAAAAATCCCCTCAAAAGGCTGTATGTCCAGGGCCTTTTGAGGGGATTTGTTTGTTCTGCGATTGGAAGATCGAAGCCTTTTACAACCCGTTCCTCGATGGCAGGCTTAGGAAAGCGCCTGCGCAAATACCTTCAACAACTGTTCCTGATGGAAGGGTTTCTCCACAAAGCCTTTGGCTCCGATGGTTTTGGCCCTGGCAAAGGTCTCGTCGTATGCCAGGGAGGAGATCATCACGATCCTGGCATCTGGATGGTTTTTCAGGATCGCCTCGGCGGCGTCCAAGCCATCCATCCCCGGCATGATGATATCCATCGTGACCAGATCGGGCTGCACTGTGGCGTACTGCGCGATGGCGTCCTCGCCGCTGCGGCAGTAGGCCGCGACTTCATACTCTGTCCCCTTCAAAACGTCCTCCAACTGGACTCTCACCAGCCGGGAATCGTCCACTACCATGATCCGCCTATGCATCTTTGATATACCCCCTCTTGTTAGCTTTCGCCGGGACCGGCCCCGTCTCCATGGGCGCAGGACACATGATGGATCAGCTGTGCGCCCTCACTATTTTGTTCATCGGCATAGGTGAGGATGAACTGGGCTGCCTGTCCCGCCGGCTCGTAACGCCCGGAATAAAACATAGGGGCGCCAAAATGGACCGGCACCTGGGTGGCCCGGAACACCGCCCCCGCCACCTTGCCGCAAAGCACGTTCAAATACTCCTTGCTGAACTCTTCCAAATCCTCTGGCGTCACAACCTCCTCATGAAAGGAATTGCGGGCCATACGCACCAGCAGTCCTGTATCAGCGCAGAGGGTGAGGCTGGTGTCAAAGCCCTCGTCAAACGTGATGTGGACGGTACACAGGTCCTTCCCCAGAGGTTGGTCCCCCTGGAATAGCCGCACACCGGCGGTCCGCTCTGTGACGTCTTGCAGCGCCTGATCCAATATCTGCGCCAGCCCTTCCTTTGTCATTGCAGCACTCATCTCTCCTGCCCCCTGTTCTCTCCAAATCCACCCTGGCTTACCCCTTGCTGTCCAACACCCGCCGTATGCGGCTGAGCAGGTCGTCGGGGGTAAAGGGTTTCAAGATGTAATCGCTGATCCCCAGGGTGATGCCCTCCAAAACGGAATTTCTGTCCTCCACAGCGGTGAGCATGATCACCGGGATGTCTGCCCGGTCCTCCATGTCGCGGATTTCCCGCAGAGTATCAAAGCCGTTCTTGGGGGTCATGCGGATATCCAGCAGGATCAGGTCCGGCTTGACCTTTTCCAGATACCGCAAGGCCCGCACCCCGGAATTTACCGTAACCACGTCATAATATTTCCCTAGGGTGTCTTTGATCCGCGACAGGATCGTCGCCGCGTCATCCACCGCCAAAATACATTTTCTACTCGACCATTTGCTTGTTTGAATCATTTGCACCCATCCTCCTTTTCAAGCTCACGCAGAAGCTGACCCAGCAGCGACTCCGCATCGTCGTCCTCAAACAGCTTCAGCTGCCCTTGGATCTCCTTGAGGCTGCGCTCTACATTCTGGGGCAGTGTATAGCGCAGCATAGCCTCCACCATCCCGGCGCACGCCTCTGAGCGGAAATCTTCCAGCTCGCTCAGGGCCGCCCTCACCCGCTCTGTGATCTCCTGGTGGGATAGGGGGGGAAGCTTCTCCGCCGGATCCCCCCTTTGCCGCCTCGCTAGGAAGCGCCCAAGCCGCTCCAATAGGGCCGTGTGGGCCTCCAACAGTTGGGGGAATTGCTGCTGGATATAGTCTGTATCCCCCTGGGTCGCGGCGTTTTCCTGGGCGCGGGCCAGGTTGGAAACCTCCATGGCGCCGATGTTGGCTGCGGCGCTCTTGAGGGCGTGTACCTCCGTGCGGTAGCGGTCAAGGTCAGACCCGACCAGTTCCTGTAAGAGCTCCGTCTTGCGCAGCCCGTCCATGTGATAGAGCTCCAACAGCTCCAAAAAGCCCGCCTCGTCGCCGGTATAATAGCGCATGGCGGCGTCCATGTCGATCCCCTGGATCTGGAACGCGGACGGGTCCAGCCCGGCGGCGGGGGCTTCCTCCAACGGGGCCTGCCGGCGCTCCTCCGGGATCCAGCGGGCCAGAAGCTGGCCCAGCTCCCGCCGGTCCAGGGGCTTGGCGATGAAGTCTTGGAAGCCTCGTGACAGGAACATCTCCCGCATCCCCTCCATGGCGTTGGCCGTCAGGGCGATGATCACCGGGGCAGCCCCGTTCTCCCCGCAGTCCCTGCGGATGATCTCCGCCGCTTCGATGCCGTCCATCATGGGCATCATGTGGTCCATGAAGATGATATCATAGCGGTTTTTGCCCACCATCTCGATGGCCTCAGGTCCACTCTCGGCCTCGCTGAGCTTGAAGGCGTAGTCCTTCAACAGACCTCTGGCTACCTTGCGGTTGATGACGTTGTCGTCCACCACCAGCACCTTCACGTCGGGCGCGGTGAACTGCTCCCCGTGCTCCTGCTCCGCCGGCGGGATTTCTGGGACCTGGGCGATGGAGCGCCGGTCTACGATCTTTTGGGGAATGGTGATGGAAAATACGGTCCCCTTGCCGTAGACGCTGTCCACCTGGATGGTGCCGGACATCAGCTCCACCAGGTGCTTGACGATGGCCAGCCCCAGGCCGGTGCCCTCCACGCTTCGGTTGCGCTTGGCGTCCACTTGGCGGAAGTCCTCAAAAATCTTGTCCAGGTCCGCCTCCCGGATGCCGCAGCCGGTGTCCTCCACCTGGAAGGTGAGCAGCAGCTCCTCCTCGTTGGCGCCGGGGGCACCGGTGACGCTGGCCCGCACATAGCCCTCCTTGGTAAATTTGATGGCATTGTTGAGGATGTTGATGAGGATCTGCTTGATCCGCCCCTCATCGCCGTGATACCGGCAGGGGAGTGCGCTGTCGCACTCATATTTTAAGATCAGCCCGCGTTTGGAGGCGGCCATGTCCATCATGCCCACCACCTCGTCTACAACAGTTTTCAGATGGTAGTCGCTATACACCAGCTCCATCTTACCTGCCTCCACCTTGGACAGATCCAAAATGTCGTTGATGATGGCCAGCAGGTTCCTGGCTGCGGACTGTACGTCCTTGGCATGGGTGTAGATGGGGGTATCCCTGCATTCCTCCATGATGATCTCATTGAGCCCGATGATGGCGTTCATGGGGGTGCGGATCTCGTGGGACATATTGGCCAAAAACTCACTTTTGGCGATATTGGCCTTTTCCGCCTGCTGCCGCACGCGCTTGATCTCGTTGATGTAGGCCTTGATATCGGTCATATCCAGGATCAGGATGACGCAGCCCTGTTTCCGGCCGGTTTCATCCATGATCTGCTTGCTGTGGGACTCATAGTGCTGGCCGTTGATGGAGAAGCTCCAGGGGATGTTCTCGTTGAGCATCTCCTCCCGGAAGTCCTCCACCACTCGGATGTTCTCCCCCAGCTTATGGGCGGGCAGGCTGGTAAAGATGAGGGCGGCCGCCCGGTTATAGCTGATCAGCCTGTCGTGGTCGTCCAGGGCGATCACGCCATCTCCCAGGCTTTCCAGCACCTTCTCCGCCGCCAAGTGGCGGAAGTCGTAGTTGCGCCGGCTCCACACCACGATGACCACCATAGACATGGAGATGGCCATGGTCACCGGGGTGAGGTCAAACACCTGGGTGAGCTTGCACACGTAAGCGATCAACATCACCACCGGCAGGGTGGAGATGCCCAGGATGGTCCAGTACTGGCGGTTGACCTCATGGTCCGCACGCAGATATATTGCCCGCACAAGGGTAAAAATGCACAGGACGTAGGGAATCATGATACGGCTCAGCATGGAGACGAAATAAAGCGGGCCGTAAGTAATGCCGATATAGTGGAAGTTGTCCGCTGCCGTCAGCCACTGGATGTCCTGGTAAAAAAGGTTGTTCCAATTGAAAAATACTATGGGCAGGACACAAAAGCTGATGGCAGTGAGGATGCGCAAAAGGGTTTTTGGTGGGGTCGCGTAGCAATAGATGTAGATAAACCAACAGTAGCACAGGGGGGCAAAGGCCGAGCCTACGTTCTCCACCTTCACCGCCGTCACGGCGGCCTCCACGCAGGGGGCGGTCAGCTCTAGCAGATAGCCTACGTTCTGCACCAGGGAGCTGCACATAATGAAAATCAGCAGCTTTTGCTCCCTGGCGCCATCTCCGTTGAGCAGCAGGAGCAGCGCCACAAAAGTCAGGAGCATGCCAAAGCATTCCAGCAGGATGACAAAGTTTACCATTTCACTCTCACCTGTTCGCGTTCCGCGTTCCCTACTGGGGAAAAAGAGCGCGAAGTTTTGCAAGAATAACAATAGTACATTTTTACCATAATGTCAAGGCATATTGTCCCGTACCTGCACGCAATTTGCCCGCAGATATGGAGGCTACCCAAAAAGCCCCGAAAAGGCAACGGTGGTCACAAACAAGAGACCACCGTTGCTATCTTGGAAAAACCGCGGCCACACTGCATCGCGTGACCGCGATTGCGTTCAGGACTGTTTTTTACAGCTCTTTTTTCGAGGGAAGGGGCGGGTTTATATTTGCGTATAACGCTGGAGCATCACCACGCACTGATCCCGCAGGGCGGGGGCGTTGGGGGAGAGCTGACGGTGGCCGCCACCCTGGAGGATGCCCTCTGCCACAGCCCAGGAGACGGCCTCTCTGGCCCAGGGGGCGACGGTGTCGCCGTCGGAGAAGGCGGCCAGATCGGCCCTGGCGCTGACGTCGTGGCCTTTAATGGCCCGGTCCCGGTAGAGGAAAAGGGCGAAGTCCTCCCGGCTCACCGCCTCTTCCGGGGCGAAGCGGCCAGGGGCCACGCCTTGGGCGATGTTGCGGACCTGGGCCCAGTGGACGGCGTGGGCGTACCAGGCGTTGGGGGACACATCGGTGAAGTGGAGCCCCCCGGCGGTGCTAGGGGAACCCGCCAGACGATAGAGGAAGGCCACCGCCTCTGCCCGCGTGGTTGCCCGGTCCGGATGGAAATACCCGCCGGAGCCCAGAACGATGCCCCGCCGGTGGAGGTCCACCAGGGCGTCATAATACCAACTGTCTGGGAGGATATCCACAAAGGGGAGGGCGGATAACAGGACCTCTGGGGAGAACAGGTCCAGGTCCACCTGGCCCCGGATGCCCGCCACATAGCCTGCCCCGTACTGGAAGCCCACCCACCCAGGCCAGTGGCCGGTGGTGCTGGGCTCAGACACGCCGTATTCCGCCACCCACAGGGGATAACGGGTCAGGGCCACGTCCCAACGGTAGGCAGCGCTGGAGGTGTTGGTGTAAAAGAGGGGGAGTTGGCCGGTTTCCGCCTCCAAGGTCTGGGCGAAGGCCAGGGCGATGCGGTTGAGGGCGGGGTCGGACAGATTCCCGAAGCTCTCAAAGTCCACAGCTGGGCGGCAGGTGTAAGGCTGGTCCCGGATGAGGGCAGCGAAAAATTCCGCCTGCTGACGGGCTTGGATCTCATTTCTGGCGGTGACATAAAAATAAAACCCGGTTTGCAGCCCTGCGTCATGGGCGTTTCGGGCATTCTGCGAAAAATAACGGTCTTGGTATAGGCCATACCCGGCCCGGATATAGACGAACTTCTTCCCGGCGGCCTTGACCTGGGAGAAGTCGATGTTCCCCTGCCAGACGCTGACGTCGATGCCCTCATAGAGCGGACCCTGGGCACCGGCGGTGGGGAGGAAGGGGACGCTGAGCAGGACGGCCAGTAGGATGGCAAAACTACACAAAAAACGCTTCATTTCTCTCACTCCTCCCTCCAGGCTATGCACAGGTGTCGGATGCTGTCCCAGGGGCACAGAAAAAACTTGAATTTTTTTCATTTTCCTCTTGACTTCCCAGAAAAACTTGCTATAATATCGTTGTTGCCTTTCGAGAGGGCAAGAAAATCAGACAGCAGAGAGCTGAGCAAACACGGAGAAGTCGCGTAGTTTGGTCGAGCGCGCACGATTGGAAATCGTGTAGGCCTCAAAAGGGTCTCGAGGGTTCGAATCCCTCCTTCTCCGCCACCTGTGTTGGAAAAAAGACGCAGGAGAAAAAGCCACACTTTTGTGTGGCTTTTTCGCATATTCACAACAAAACAGACTGATTTCACGAAGAAGGATCAAATTTTCCAGAAACAGGGGGCGTGATTCAACTATAGGCGTCAAATAGCTAGGTACCTATCCCCAGATGATAAAATGGATTTTCCGGGATGCTGCACACGGACGGCTATACGTCATATCACTACAAGCTTCCTTAAGCGATTACCGTCGTGGGCTGTTGGGCGTATATACGTCGGGAGTTTACCGACACATTGAGAAGTCTGCCTACGGATACGCGGAGAATATCTCCCGCCCAAGTGGGCTTGGATCTCTGCAATACGTTGTTTAACCCGGAAGAAAGCCAAAGACCTTCCTTTGAACGAGGTAGGCCGCACGGACGGAACAGTTTGTGCCTGGCGCTAAGGAGTTTTCCCTTGGGCGAAAAAAGAAAATGAGAGGAAGTCCCGTGCAAAAGAGTATATTTGGTGTGGCATTGACCTATGCCCTCCGCCAAGGAGTGCTGGCTGATGAACGTATTCCTGGGTGGACGGTTGGAGCTGTCCAATAATCGGGCCGAGCATGCTGTGCGTCCTTTTACTTTGGGACGGAAGAATTGGCCATTTCCCAACGCGCTAAAGAGCGATGATGCCGGTATCGCGGTCTATTCCATCGTTGAAACTACGCTGTTGATTCTGCTTGATGTATTACAGAGGTGCGCAGCCCTTTTGCTGTGCACCTCTGTAATACTCTATAATAAATGCGTGTCATTTAGATATTTGATGCTTACTTGCATTTCTGGATGTGTTATTGTTTGAATCACGTCCTCTGTTTCTGGACAACTTGACTCTTCTTCGTGATTTCGGGCTGTTTTGCTGAAGGATAAAAAAATACCACACAAAAGTGTGGCATTTTCTCCTGTATCTTTTTTGTCAACACAGGTTGGTGCGCGAGGCGGGACTTGAACCCGCACGTGCGTATTGCACACTAGAACCTGAATCTAGCGAGTCTGCCAATTCCACCACTCGCGCATATCGCTGTCTTTAGAAGACTTTCTCATCATAACACTTCCGTCCCAACTTGTCAACCAGATTTTAGAATTATTTTGCCGAAAATGCCCTAATCTGAGAAAAAAACAACCCAGCGCCCTAAAATTTTCCTCTGACGCTTTTGTCCCAGCCAGAAGCTGCCGATAGTTAAGATAGGAGGGACAGCGTATGAGCGATATAATGGTTTCCGCTGTGCCCATGACCGGTGTGGTCCAGCACAGCAAAAGTGAACAGAAGCCGCCCCCTTCCACCCAGGAGGGAAACAGCACCCAAGAGCAGACTGTGACCTCGGTTGCCAAGCAGGGAGAGGATGAAATCAAAAACCTCAAGGACATGTTGCAGCAGGCCAAGGAAAAGGCTGAGGAGCGGCGGGACAGCTTAAAACTCAAGCAAAACAGCGCCCAATACGGGGACACCGCCATGATGGCATACGCCCGCCTGGCCCGCGCCAGGAACCAAGGCCAGGTCAACGCCGCGGCCAGCTATGCCCAGCGGCAGATCGTCCGCTTCCAGGCGGCCCTGCGCAGTGACAGTGAGAACGCTGAGCGCATCAAAGCCGCCATTCGCCAACTGCAAAAGGCCGTGGGCCGGGCAGGGAAGAAGAAGCGGGAGCTCCAGCGGGAGGATTTGATCAAAGCACGGCAGCGTAAGGCCAAGCTGGAGAAACAGAACCGAAAGTCCGCCAGTCTACAACAGGAGCTCACCCGGCGGAAAACCATGCGCCTGATCCGGGAGTCCGGCTATCTGCGGGAGACGGAGATCGACAACCGCCAGCAGGCCCAGATGGCCGCCACTCGAATGGAGCTGCGGGCCCAGAGCCAGGCTTTGGCGGAGCAGTATGGCCCGTCTATGGAGCAGGTGTCCCAGGAATACGCGGCCCATGCAGAGATGGTGGATGCCGCCCCTGCCGCCGCCGGGGTAGATATCCAGGCGTGACGTTTCCCTTGGTGGGAGTATGAGACAAGACAGAACATAGGGCCGACGCAACATGACGATGCGCCGGCCCGTAATTTATAGGTTACAGGATGCAGCAGGGCTTCCCCGCCAAAGGGGCAACGCTGCTTTTTTGCGTCCTCAACTGGACAGATACTGCCGGACCAACTCCTGGAGCAGTTCATCCCGGTCCAGCTTCCGAATCAGTGTTCTGGCGTTGTTGTAGTTGGTGATATAGGTGGGGTCCTCGGAGAGGATATACCCGACGATCTGGTTGATGGGATTGTACCCCTTCTTTTGCAGGGCGTCATAGACAGCCATTAAAATAGTCTTCATCTCATTGTCCCGCTCCAAAGGCACCTGAAACTTTCGGGTAAATTCAGAATCCATTGTGATCCCCCCTATGATGAAATAAAACTTGCAACAAGCATATCATACTACGCCAACCCAAGAAAGTAAAGGGGAAAAGGACGAAAAGCCGGGAAAAAATTAGCGTAGCGTAGCGCCAAGGTCCTTTTCCAAGACCTGCAAAATCAGGGCCACTTCATCGTCGGCCTCCTGGGCGGTGAGGCTGCGCTCGTCCGAACGGAGCACCAGGTTGAACGCCACGGATTTCTTGCCGTCGGGGAGGTTGGCACCCGTATAAATGTCGAAGAGGGCGACCTCTTTCAACAGTCCCTGGGCGGCAGTGCGGATGCAGCCCTCCAGGGCGCTGACGGTGATGTCGCTGTCCACCAGCACGGCGATATCCCGTGTCACAGCGGGGAACTTGGGCAGAGGGACGTATTCCGGATCAGCTCCCTGGGCGGACATGAGGGCGTCAAAGCGCAGCTCTGCGCAGTAGAGCTCTGCGTCTACGTCGTAGTTGGCAGCGGCCAGGGGATGGATCTGACCCAGCACACCGATTTTCGTCTCCCCCACATAGACCTTGGCGCAGCGGCCAGGGTGATAGGAGGGGTTGTCATGCTCCGCCACGAAGGAGATGTCCGCCCCCCGGATACTCTCCAGCAGGGCTTCCACGGTGCCCTTCAGGGTGAAGAAGCTTTCCTCCGGGCCGTACTGCCCCAAGGAGAGGATTTTGGGCTCGTCGGCCATGCCGTCCTCCCGCTCCCAATAGGTGCGGCCCAGCTCGTAGAGGCGGGCGGCCTTGTTGCGGTAGTTGTAGTTCCGGGAGAGGATTTCCAGCATGGAGGGCAGGACGGTGGTGCGCAGGATAGAGGTGTCCTCCCCCAGGGGGTTGCAGATGCGCATGGACTGGCGCTGGGGGGCGTCCTCCGGCAGGCGGATCTTGTCATAATAGCTTGGACTGATGAAGGAGTAGGTAATGATCTCGTCATAGCCCATACTGCGGCAGGCGGTCCCCAAGGCCTGTTCCAGGCGCTGTTCCCGGCTGTAGCCTCCCTGGGTGGTGAGCCCCCGCATGGCGGTGGTGGGGATCTGATTGTAGCCGTAGAAGCGGGCCACTTCCTCTGCCAGGTCGGAGTAGTGCTCCACATCTCCACGCCAGGAGGGGACGGTGACCGTGTCGCCCTCCACGCCAAAGTCCAGGGTTTTCAGGATGCGGCGCATTTCTTCCGCCTCCACCTGGGTTCCCAGCAGGGCGTTGATCTTCTCCGGGCGCAGGGCCAACTGCTTGGGCTGGGGGACGAAGTTCAAAATGTCGATGACCCCATCCAGGACCTCACCGGCCCCCAACAGCTCCACCAACTCGCAGGCGCGGTTGACGGCGGGAAGGGTATTCAAAATGTCCAGGCCCTTTTCAAACTTAGCGGAGGCCTCAGTGCGCATCCCCAGGGCCAGGGCGGTGCGGCGGATGCAGGTGCCGTTGAAGTTGGCGGATTCAAACACCACATCCACGGTGTCCTCCACGATCTCACTGTTCTCGCCGCCCATGATGCCGGCCAGGCCCACGGCGCGGGTCTCGTCGGCAATCACCAGCATGGTGTCGTTCAACTGGCGCACGTTGCCGTCCAGGGTGGTGAGGCTCTCGCCGTTCTCCGCCCGGCGGACGATGATCTTGCCGCCCTTCACATAGCGGTAGTCAAAGGCGTGCATGGGCTGGCCGTATTCCAGCATCACATAGTTGGTGATGTCCACGATGTTGTTGATGGGACGCACCCCGGAGGCCCGCAGCCGCTCCCGCAGCCACAGGGGGGAGGGGCCAATCTTCACGTTGCGCACCATCCGGGCGGTATACCGGGGGCAGAGGTCCGGGGCGGGGGTCTCCACATCCAGCAGCTCCGTCAGATTGCCGTTCCCGCCCCCCTTCACCTGGGGTTCCTGGAGGGTGAGGGGCTTTTGGAAGGTGGCGGCGGCCTCGCGGGCCAGCCCAATGACGCTGAGGCAGTCTGGGCGGTTGGGGGTGATCTCAAACTCCACCACGTGGTCGTCCAGGCCAATGGCGGTGGTGATATCGTCCCCCGGCTTCAAGCCGCGGGCCTTCAGGTCCGGGTCGGATTCCAGGAGGAAGATCCCGTCTACGATGCTATGGGGCCAGTCGTTGTCCGTCATGCCCAGCTCCTTATAGGAACAGAGCATCCCGTTGGAGGGCTCTCCCCGGAGCTTGCCCTTTTTTATGTGGACGTCGCCGGGAAGGGTACTGTTGTGCTTGGCCACGGGGACCAGGTCCCCCTGGGAGACATTCTGGGCGCCAGTGACGATCTGCACCGTCTCATCGCCTACGTCCACCTGGCAGATCCACATGTGGTCGGAGTTTTCATGGCGCTTGATTTCCGTGACCCGGCCTACCACCACGTTGGAGACCTCCGCACCCTCCACTTCCGTGATCTCTACCTTAGAGCCGGAGAGGGTCATCGCCTCGGCAAAGTCGTGGTCATTGATGTCCACGGGCACAAATTCATTCAGCCATTTTCTGGATAGCAGCATACTCTCTCTCCTCTCTTAAAATTGTTCCAGGAAGCGCACGTCGTTCTCGAAGATCAGCCGCAGGTCGGAGATCTTAAAGCGCCGCATGGCCATACGTTCCAGCCCCATACCAAAGGCCCAGCCGGAATACTCCTCCGGGTCGATGCCGGACATCTCCAACACCTTGGGGTGGATCATCCCGGCGCCTAACACCTCGATCCAACCCTCGCCCTTGCAGGTGGGGCAGCCCACGCCGCCGCACTTGTGGCACTGGACGTCCATCTCGCAGGAGGGCTCGGTGAAGGGGAAGTGGTGGGGACGGAAGCGGGTCTTGGTGCCCGTGCCGTAGAGCTGTTCCATCACGGCGTTGAGGGTGCCCTTCAAGTCGGCCATGGTGACGCCCTTGTCGATGACCATCCCCTCCACCTGGTGGAACATGGGGGAGTGGGTGGCGTCCACCTCGTCCTTCCGGTACACCCGGCCAGGGGCCAGGATGCGGATGGGCAGGGGCTTCGTCTCCATGGCGTGGACCTGCATGGGGGAGGTCTGGCTGCGGAGCATCACCCGGCTGTCCTGGTCAAAGTAAAAGGTGTCGGACCAATCCCGCGAGGGGTGGCCCTCCTCGGCGTTGAGGCGGTCGAAGTTGTAATAGGCCAGCTCCACCTCCGGGCCGTCCAGAATGGTGAAGCCCATACCCACGAAGATGTCCTTGATCTCATCCAGGGCGATATACATGGGGTGCCGGTGGCCTAGCTTCTGCCGCTTTCCGGGGATGGTGACGTCCAGGGCCTCCGCCTTCAGCCGGGCCTCCAGGCGGATCTCCTCCAGCTTTTTCTTCTGGGCCTCGATCTCGGCGGCCAGGCGCTCCCGCACGTCGTTGGCCAGCTGGCCGATCACCGGGCGCTCCTCGGCGGAGAGCTTGCCCATCTGTTTCAAAACCGCGGTGAGTTCGCCCTTTTTACCCAGATATTTCACCCGCAGGGCCTCCAGCTCGGCGCTCTCCTTGGTGGCGGTCAGCGCGGCCAAAGCCTCCTGTTTGATTTTTTCCAGTTGTTCCTTCATCCTGTATCCTCCCATTTTTGTGCGCAAAAAAGCCTTTCCTCCCAACACGGGACGAAAGGCAAAACTTCCGCGGTACCACCCGAATTTCGCGCAGAGGCTGCGCGCACTTCATTTTTGCCCGATAACGGCGGACCCACCGCCGGCGTCTTTCCCCGCCGGGGCTCCAGGGCGAACCAAACGCGGAGTTGTCCAGGACGGCTTCCAGCCTCTGACCGTCCCTCTCTGAGGTCCTCACTGCGTTATTTTCCCCTTCATCGCACTTGCATCAACACGGCCCGAAGGCCAGTTCTTGTATTTTTTTACTATACCATAGAAAGACTTGAAAAGCAAGACGGAAAACAGTATAATGTTTCTGTATGATTGAGGAGACTGGAAAGGGGGGAGGGCCCATGACAGAGGTAACGGCGGCGTTTGTCCGCGCAAGCCTGCCCAAACGGGACCCCGACGGCCACAAGGGGACCTTTGGCAAGGTCCACATCCTGGCGGGGGCTGTGGGCTTTACCGGCGCCCCGGCTCTGGCGTCCCAGGCGGCGGTGCGCACCGGTTCCGGCCTGGTGTCTCTGTCGGTGCCGGAGAAAATCTGGCCGGTGTTGGCGGGGAAGTGCCTGGAGGCCATGCCCGCCCCCGTTCCGCCCTTTCCGGCGTTGTTGGAGTAAATGAACGGCTGTGACGCGGTGCTCATCGGCCCCGGCCTGGGCCGCAGCCGCAAGAGCGATGTGCGGACCCTCCGCCTGGTGGAAAAGGTCCAGCCCCCTCTGGTGCTGGATGCCGACGGCATAAACGCCGTCAGTGAACATATAGATGTTCTGGACGCCAGACGCGGCCGGCTGACGGTGCTGACCCCTCACGACGGGGAGTTTCTCCGGCTGACGCAGGGGAAGGGCATTGGCCCCGACCGGGAGGGTGCCGCGGTGGCATTTGCCCGCCAGTACGGCTGCGTTTTGGTGCTGAAAGGCCATCGGACCATCACGGCCTTCCCCGATGGGGACAGTTTTGTCAACACCACCGGCAACCCCGGCATGGCCAAGGGAGGCAGCGGCGACGTGCTGGCGGGGATGCTCCTGTCCCTGCTGGGCCAGGGCCTCCCGGCCAAGCAGGCCGTCCCAGCGGCGGTGTGGCTCCACGGACGGGCAGGGGATCTGGCGGCGGCAGAGCTGGGGGAGTACGGCATGACCCCTGGGGACTTGCTGGCGCGTATCCCCGCTGCGATCAAGCTGTGCATGGACTGACGGCCCCACTGGAAACAGGAGGGGAGTCCTTTGAAACCATGGACGTGCATACCAATGACAGCCCTGCTTCTCGCCGCACTCCTGTGCGGCTGCGGCGGAGAGAGCGGGGACAACCAGCAGACCCTGGCCCTGCGGGAGGCCTTTCTCTCCATGGAGAGCTGTTCCGGCTCCATGGGGGTGACGGCGGATTATGGAGAGCGGGTGTATGAATACACCGTGGAATTTTCCGGCGACGGCAACGGCGGCATGAACCTGGTGCTCACTGCCCCGGAGGAGGTGGCGGGCATCACCGCCCACATCGCCCAAGGGCAGACCGCCCTGGAGTTTGACGGCGTGGCCCTGGAGACCGGCCCCCTGAACCAGGACGGCCTTTCCCCTCTGGATGCCCTGCCGGCCTTTGTCGCCGCCATGCAGACCGGCTATCTGGCGGAATCCGGCAGCGAGCCCATGGGGGAGACGGAGATGCTCCGCCTGGTGTTCCGGGAGCCGGACCGCAGCCCCGGCCAGGGACTGGAGACGGTGCTCTGGTTTGACAAGGAGGGAAACAGCCTGCGAAAAGGCGAACTGCGCAGCGACGGCTACACCGTGGTGCGCTGTGACTTTACCTCCTTTGCTTTGATACAACCTACTTTAGAGAAAGGAACCGAAGAGTAGCTATGAATACACAAATGAGACGGACCTGGGCCGAGGTGTCCATGGAGAAGCTGGCCCACAATTATCACGCCCTGCGGGACTTGACCCCCTACGGCACCAAGTTCATGGGCCTGGTGAAGGCGGACGGCTACGGCCACGGGGCGGTCCCCATGGCCAAGAAGCTGGAGGAGCTGGGGGCGGACTACCTGGGGGTGGCCTGCCTGGACGAGGCCATCGAGCTGCGGGAGGCAGGCATCCAGCTGCCCATTCTGATTCTGGGCTGTACCCCCGCCCTGTACGCCGGGGAGTTAGTACAGTACAACATCACCCAGGCCTGCTATGACCTGGACTACGCAAAAGCCCTCTCTGCTGAAGTGCAGAAGTGCGGGGGAGAGCTGTGCATCCATATCCAGTGCGATACCGGGATGACCCGCCTGGGCTTCCTGTGCCAGGAGGCCTGCCAGGACCGCAGTGCCCAGGAGATCCTGGAGGCGGTGAGGCTCCCCGGCTTAAAGGCGGAGGGCATCTTCACCCACTTTGCCAAGAGCGACACCAGCGAGGAGGCCACCATGGTCCAGTTCGACCGCTTCCTGGCCATCATTGAGAAGGTAAAGGCTCTGGGCTACACCTTCGCCCTGCGCCACTGCGCCAACAGTGCTGCCACCCTGCTCTATCCCGCCACCTATCTGGATATGGTGCGGCCGGGCATCGTCCTCTACGGCCACCTGCCCGACGTGTCCATGGACCCCGGCCTGTGTGATTTGCAGCCGGTGCTGGAATTGAAGAGCCGGGTGGGCACCGTCCGCCAGGTCCCGGCCGGGGCCCAGGTGAGCTATGGGGGGACCTTCACCTTGGAGCGGGACTCCCGCTTGGCGGTGATCCCCGCGGGCTATGGGGATGGCTACCGCCGGGCCTTCTCCAACGAGCTTACCGTCCTCTTTGACGGCCAAAAGGCCCCCATTGTGGGGCGGGTTTGCATGGACATGTGTATGGTAGATGTGACGGATATTCCGAGCGTGGAGGAGGGCAGCGTGGCCATCCTCTATGGCAGCGACGGGAAGGGAGAGCAGTCGGTAGAGATGGCGGCCAACCTGCCCCCGGCCACGATTTCCTATGAATTGCTGGTGACCATCACCAAGCGCATTCCCAGGGTTTATCTGTAAAACAGGCCCTGGGCGACAGGGTTCCCGAAAAAGCCCCTCCGGCATAGGATAGTGCGAGGGGAGAGGCACGGCACGCCGTGCCGGCCAGGGCAGTTTTTTCCCGCCTGCGGGTATAAAGACCGCCCCTCCGTGGGAGAATCATAGAGACCGCGTTACATAGGAGCTTTGCCTCTCAGTGACGTAGGATCTATCCTTCCGGCGGAGTGTGAGTTTTGTGGATAATAGCGTAAAGCGTGGAGATATCTTTTATGCTGACCTGAG
>CAJTQP010000039.1 GCA_910578575.1 uncultured Oscillospiraceae bacterium | reverse complement strand
AGCATGAGGATGACAATACTGGCAGCGCAGTAAATCAACAACTCAACCATGATAACATCCGAGGATGCAACTTCCAACAGGATATCGCTTTCTTCTTGCATGGTAAACTCCTTTTATGCGTGAGAATGAATGATAGTGGTTCGATCGAGCCCTACAATCAAGCCTTGTGCTCGCCAAACACGCCCTCTTCCAGCTCAGTCTCGGACAGGCCCTTGCGCTGGCCACCGGAGACCAGGAAGAACACGATGCCGATGATGATCCAGATGACGAACATCTGCACGGACAGCTTGCCGACAAAGAAGGGGCTGGCGGGGATGAAGGCGCAAATCAGAACGACAGTCATCAGGATGGCTGCGAACAGACCCATGGCCATGCCGCCGGGGATCTTGTAGGGACGCTCCATTTCGGGATGGTTCTTCCGCAGCATGACCAGGGACCATGCAGTGAGGGTCCAAGACAGCATGAATGCCGCAGCGGAGAAGCAGGTGATGGAGTCGATGAGGTTGGCACCCAGGAAGGGGCCGCACAGGGACAGCACCAGGCAGACGATCTGACCATTCACAGCAACACCGTTGGCATTCTGCTTGGCAAAGATCTTGGGGATCAGACGGCCACGGGCCATAGCCATGAGCAGGTTGGCGGAAGCGGTGAAGAAGCCGTTCCATGTAGTGAACAGACCGGCGATAGCACCGATGGTCAGCACCCAGAACAGGACAGTACCTGCGGTTCCCGGATACAGGAAGGTGAACATGGTAGAGGCAGCAGGACGAGCCATGCCAGCAAACTCTTGCCACTTCCAGCCGTAACCGAAGCAGAACAGCAGAACGGCATAGAAGATACAAGCCATGGACACGGACAGAACGACGGTCTTACCGACGCCCTTCAGGTCGCCGCCGGCTTCCTCAACACCCTGGGGAATGGTTTCAAAACCAGCCAGGAAGAAGGCAGCCTGAGACACGATAGCAAAGCAGCCGCCAAAGAAAGAGCTGTGGCTCACTTCCTTCAGGCCCTCAGCTTCGGGACCATAAATGGCAGGATTGCTCACATCATAGATGGGCTTCAGGTTGTCGGGATTGCCGCCGATCAGAGCAGCAATCGCGCCCACGATGGCGCAGCCGATCAAGAAGATACACAGCACCTTCTGCAGCAGGGCGGCAGAAGCCAAGCCACGCATGTTGATGGCGAAAATTGCCAGAGAGCAAATCACGCCAATGATGATATGGGTCAGGTAAATGCCAGAGCCCCGCACGACATAAAGGGGATCCCCAGCAATCAGCTGCGGGAACAGATAGCCCAGCACGTCAGTGATCTGGATGGCTTCCCAAGGAATAATCGCCACAAAGGCGCCGAATGCAGCCCAGCCAGAAATAAGGGCGACTTTCTCATTAAACGCCTTAAAGGCGAATGCCATACCGCCACCGGCAACAGGCATCATAGGAACAAGTTCGCAGTAGCACAGTGCCACGGGGACCATGATGATCAGGCACAGCAGGTAACCGATACCGGCGGGCACAGGGCCGCCGCAGTTGGTCATCCAGCCGTTGATTGCCACGGCCCAGCCGACACCGACGATAGCGCCAAAGCCAATGCAGAAAAAGTCAATAGCGCTTACGCCTTTTTTCTCTCCCTGATTACTCATAAAAAAATACCTCGTTTCTTAAAGCTATATGCTCGTCAGAGACCACAAGCATAACACGCGGCTTCCAAACCGGCGGACGGCTCACTTTCCAACCAGCTGGAATCATCTTTACATTCCCAACGTGCCCTTCCGTGTCTTCCTTCACAGACGGCGCGCTGAAAACCGGGTTGCGCCCAGCGGCGCAATGTACGTTTTTCTCTACCCTTGGGGGTCACTGCATCTCTCCCTTCCAAACCATGTTTGAGCCAACACTCCCGATCCGCTTTTGGTTGTTTTGTAAACAAAGCGACCGTTTTGAGTGGCTACAGTATATCACACTGTATAGAAAAAATAAAGGGAAAATTTGATTTTTTAGCAAAATTATCAGACGAACGCTTTTTTCTCCAGTTTTTGCCCCCTTTTCCTTCATTTTTTCTCTTTTTTGGCCGGATTCTCTGCCTGGAAATCTGTCAAAAATTGCACAAGGGACGCCTTCTCATTGGTCACCCTGCCCTCCAACACCGCCTCCAAAAGCCGGTTCAGCGCTGCGCCAATGGCCCTTCCCTCCAGCCCCAGCGCCATCAGGTCCCGGCCATTCACCGCCAGGTCCTTTAAGGACAGGCAGGGGGCCTCCCGGAGTATCTGGCGGGCTTGGGATTCCAAGTGGTCCAGTGCTGCCACCCTGTCCCGATAGGCCGGAGCCAGGGCCAAGCTGTCCCCACGCTGGAGGTCCAGGAGGGCAAAAAAGTCCTCCTCCCCCAGCCGGTTCAGCCAGCGGCGCAAAAACCGCTCCTCCACCTGGCTGTCGTGGTAGCGGATCAGCTTCACCACCTGCTCCCGCAGCTTGTTGGGAAAGCGCAGACGCAGCAGAGCGGCGTCTGCCAGGGCCGCACTCTCCCTGGCGTGGCCGTAGAAATGCCCTTGGCCGTCCTCTCCCAGGGAGAAGCAGGCGGGTTTCCCGCAGTCGTGGAACAGTGCCGCCAGGCGCAGGGGAAGCCGGGGCGGGACCTGGTCCACCGCCACCGCAGTGTGGGTGAGCAAGTCATAACAGTGGTGGACGTTGCGCTGGTCAAAGCCAATCATTGGCAGCAGCTCCGGCAGCACCACCCCCAACAAATCCGGGTAGTCCAGCAGGACCTCTTTGGCCCCCTGGCCCACCAACAGTTTTCCCAACTCCCCTGCCACTCTCTCAGCGGACAGGCCTGTCAGCAGCCCCTTTTGCCGCCGGGCCGCCGCTACGGTCTCCCCCTCGATGGCAAAGCCCAGGGTGGCGGAAAAGCGCAGGGCCCGGAGGATGCGCAGGGCGTCCTCTTGGAAGCGCCGGTCCGGCTCCCCCACGCAGCGCAGTATCCCCTTTTTCAGGTCTTCCTGCCCGCCATAAAAGTCCTGCAAGCCCCGCCCAGGGGCGTAGGCCATGGCGTTGACGGTGAAATCCCGCCGGGCCGTGTCCTCCCGCAGGTTTTGGGTGAAGCGGAGCTGGTCCGGGTGCCGGGCATCGGAGGAGCCACTTTCCACCCGGTAGGTGGTGATTTCCAAGGGCATCCCCTCCAGCAACACCGTCGCAGTGCCGTGCCGGAGGCCCGTTTCTATGATACGATAGCCCGCAAACACGGCCTCGATCTCCTCTGGCCGGGCGGCAGTACACAGGTCAAAGTCCTCTGGCGTGCGGCCCAGGAGCAGGTCCCGGACGCAGCCCCCCACGATCCATGCCTCATAGCCCGCCCCTTGGAGGCGCTCCAGGGCCGCTTCCGCCTGGGGGGCCAAGGGCAGCCTCATGACCGCACCTCCCCGGCCGGGTGGAAGTAGACCCCCACGCAGGTCCCCTTGCCCAGCTGGCTGTCCAGGAGGACCTTGGCGTCATGGCAGGCAGCGGCGTGCTTGACGATGGACAGGCCTAACCCTGTGCCGCCGATCTCCTTGGAGTGGCTCTTATCTACCCGGTAAAAGCGCTCGAACACCCGCTCGGTCTCCTCTGGGGCAATGCCGATGCCGGTGTCCTCCACATAGAGGGCCACCCGCTTTCCCTCCTGGGTCACGGTGACATCCACCCTGCCCTGTTCCTTGTTGTACTTCACCGCGTTGTCGCAGAGATTGTAGACGATCTCCCGCAAGATCTTCTCCGAGCCCTCCACAAACTGGCTCTGGCCGGAGAGGGTCATGCGGATGCCCCGCTGCCGGGCCGGCTCGGACAGGGCGGCGATGGCCTCCTCGCACAGGTGGTACAGATCCACCCGCACCATCTCCTCCCTGGGCGGGGCCCCCTCATCCAGGCGGGAGAGGTTCAGGATGTCCTCCACCAGGGTGATGAGCCGTTGGGCCTCCTCATAGATCTTTCCCGCAAAGGGGCCCACATCCTCGCTCTTGACTAAACCCTCCCGGATGATCTCCGCATAGCCGGAGATGGAGGTCAGGGGCGTTTTCAGCTCATGGGACACGTTGGCGGTAAAGTCCCGGCGCACCCGGTCCTGATGCTCATAGGCCCGGCGCAGCCGCTCCTTCTCCCGCTGGATGCGCAGCTCCCCCAGCCGCTCCGCTGTGGAGGGGCGGCCGTCGGGGGCAGGGCTCTGCTCCCTGGCCCATGCGCGCCCCAGAAGGAAGCCACCCCCTAGAAGGATGCCGCTCCCCAGGAGCCACATCCCTTTCCCTTTGTTTCCCATGCTCTCGCCTCCCTGGTGTTTTCTTTGATTATACCCCATGGCGGCGAAAAAGGGAAGCGGAACAGCGCAGCCCTTCCCTACGGATATCTTCTGTAGAGAAGGGCTGCGCTTTTATTCCACCGGTAGGCGTTACTCCGCCTCGATGATCTTGATCTGGTCGGCCTTCAGGCCGGTCTGCTCCATGACGATCTCCCCGATGCGGGCGGCATCGGTGTCGGTCATGCCGTTGGCCAAGGCGGAGACCACCACGCTGATGCTGTCCTCCCCCAGGAAGGCCACGCAGTCGGCATAGCCCTTGGCGGTGATGAGGTTCTCGATCTGGGCCTCGGTGACGGTATAGCCCGCCATGGTCTGAATGGCGGCGTTGGCCTCGTCGATGGAGGACTGGTCCGCCTTCTCATCCCCTGCCGCCTCCTGGAGCAGGGAGAGGGCGTTGTCCCTGGCCTGCTGGCGGTTGAGGCGGGCGGTGGAGAAGTAAGTACCGGAGGAGGTGGAGCCGTCCTGGGTGGCGGTGGCGTCCTCCCCGCCGGCGTTGTCCTTGGCCCCCTGGCCGTCCTGATTATTCAGGAGGGAATCACTGCCCACCAAGGTGGCCTCTCCCAGGTTCTTCCCCGCCTGGGTGTCCTGGGCGTAGCTCCAGTTGAGATAGACGGCGCCGCAGACGAATAGGACGATGGCCGCCGCGATGGCATTGCGTTTCCAGAGTTTCATAGAAATTTCCTCACTTTCCTTTACTGATCGAGATTTTATCGCTCCCCAGACCGGTGAGCGCCGCCGTGGCTTCGGTGAGCTTCAGGCGGACCTCCGGGTCGTCCCCTCCAGGGCAGACCAGGACTGCGCCCTGGAATTGGGGGAACATCTCCTGGACCGTCACCGTCTCCTGTTGGCTGCTCCCCTTGGAGAGCACCACAGTCTCGGTGCGGCTGCTGTCCTCCCCCGTGTCCCTGTCCTCGGCCAGGCGCTTCTGGGGGCCGTTTTGGACGGTGAGCATCACGCTCACCTCCCCCGCGCCGTCGATGCGGGACAGGACCTGGGACAGGCGCGCCTCTGTGGCCGCCAGGTCGAAGGCCCAGCTCTCCGCTTGGATGTCCTGCCGCTCTCCCTCCTCTCCTCCGGTGGGAAGGAGCAGGAGGAACACCCCCGCCAGGATCACCAGCCATACCAGCCGGTACCTTCCCATGGATGCTTTGACTTTGGCCCATTGGCTCAGACGTTCTCTCCCGTTCATGGCGATCCCTCATTGCTGTAAAGCTGCGCTTCCCGTGGCAGGCCCAGCTCCTCTTCCAGATAGGCCGACAGCGCCTCCTTCTGCGCCCCCGTGAGGGCGCCGGACACCGTCACCCGTTCTGGCACCGGGATGCCGTCCTCCCCCAGGCGGCACTTCACAGCGGCCCCGCAGGTGGCCCCCAACTGGGCCGCTTTGTCCACAATATATGAGGCAAGCTCCTGTTCTATGCCGGTTTTTAGGGCCTGGGCGCTTTCCTCCACCAGTTCCTCCTGGCGGATGCTCCCCGCCGGCAGACTGCTGACCAGGTCGTAGAGGTCGTCATAGTCCAGCCGCACCAGGGGCTGGACCAGACCCAGGATGAGGATCAGGCCCCCGGTGAGCCGCCCCACCTTTTTCACGCTGCCCTCCGGCATCAGCGCCTCCGCCACGGCAATGACCATGGCGGAAACGGTGACGCTGAGCAGCCAGGTCCGTATGATGGTCAATGGTGATCCCTCCTATCCCGCCACCGTGGACACAGCGGAGATCATCGCCACAATGAGCAGCACCGCACAGGACCCCGTCATGGCTAAGATCAGGCCAAAGGCTGTGCTGAGCTGGTCGATGAGCCCCGTCACCCGTCCATCCCCGGAGGCGGTGGCCGCCAGGGCGGCGGTACACTTATAAAGTAAGTAGTGCAGCCCCAGGTTCAGGAAGGGGGCCATGCAGATCCCCAACACCGCCAGCATCCCAAACACCCCCGCCGCGTTGCGCAGGATGGAGGCCCCGGCCAGCAGGGTCTCCGCCGTGTCGGAGATCACCCCGCCCACCACAGGGACCATGTTGGAGATGGTAAACTTGGCCGCCTTCACCGTGGCCGCGTCTGCCCCCCCGGAGATCACCCCGGAGAGGTTCAGATAGGCGATGAACACCAGCAGCACTGCCGAGAGGATCACGGTGATGAGCCACTTCAACAGGCCCCCCACCCGCTTCAAGCCCTCGTTGCCCAGGGCCGCCCAAGCCACCCCCGCCGCCACGTAGGCATAGCACAGGGGGATCAGCAGCCGCCGGATCAGCCGGATGAGGAAGTCGGAGAAGAGGATGGTGATGCCATACTTCACCCCCGCCGCCGCCGGGGTGCCGCTGGCCGCCGTGGCCATGGACACCGCCGGGAACAGCACGTCCCCCAGGCCCTCCATGCTGCTGATGGCCTCCTCCCCCATGGTCAACAGGGAGTGGACATCCCCCACCGCAATGGTGGTGATACACAGGATTGCCACCAGGGTGGTGAGCTTCATGGGGTCGCCGCCGCTGCCCGTGGCCATGCCCTCCGCCAGGCCGCACAGGAGGGTGACCACCAACAGCAACACACAGCTTCGCACGGTGCTCTTGCCCACCTCTTTCAGGGCATTCAGCCCCCGCTGGCCGATGGTTTTCAAAATACCCTGGACGTCCAGGTCCTGGCCGATCTCCGCCTGGCCGGTGAAGTCCTCCCCCACCCGCTCCAGCTGGTCCATCCCGTAGGACTGGGCCTGCTGCTGGGTCAACGCCGCCTCATCCAGGGCCCGTCCCACGGGCGTCAGAAACAGTAGCGCCAGCAGAAGCAAGACCAGGGCCCGTCCTACAGCAGTTGGAGGATGAGTTGCAGGACCATTTTCAACAGGGGCAGGGCCACCAGCACCGCCGCCGCGCTGCCGGCCACCTCCAGGAAGGCGGCAATGCTCCCCTCCCCTGCGTCCCGGCACAGGCTCCCCGCCAAACGGGTCACCACCGCCAGCCCTACCGTTTGCAGCAGGGGGCGCAGGACCGTGGGGGAGATGTCCGCCAGCTGGGCCAGCTCCTGGACCACGTCCCATATCGTCTCCAGCAGCGGGAGGGTGTTCCAAAGTAAGAGTACGCAGGCCGCCAGGGCCAAAACGGCGGCGATCTCCGGCGACTTCTGCCGCACCACCACCGCGCACAGGGCCGCCGCCACCCCCGCCGCGGCGAATGCGATCATATCCATACTTCATCACAGTCCAAACAGGGTCTTGACCAGGTCGAAGAGATCACTGATCTTCTGCACCACCATCATCAGCACCACGATCAAGCCGGCCAAGGTGGTCATGGTGGCCTGTTCCTCCCGACCGGAGCGGGTGAGCACCTGGTTCAACACCGACACCAGGATCCCCACCGCCGCTATTTTGAAGATCAGATCTACGTCCATTCCCGTGACCCTTCCTTTCCTTTGGGGAACGCTCGTCCCCTGTCTTCCGTTCCCCTCACTCTATGCGCCTCCAGCCCCGGATATGCCAAGCTTTCACAGAAGGATGACACAAAATAGGCCCGCCGTGATCCCCAGGGCTGTGTAGACCCGAAACAGGCGTTTCTCCTCGCTGCGGGCCTCCTGGGCCTGTTCCTCCAGGCGGGCCAGCAGCCCCCCCAGGGCCCTGCGCTGGTCCTCCCCGTCGTAGCGGCCCAAAATCTGGCCCGCCTCCGAGAGGATGCGCCGGTCCTCCTCTTTCAGGGGCAGGGGGATGGTTTCCAGGGCCGTGCGCCAGCTCTCCGCCCAGCTCTCCCCGCCGGTGTGGGAAAATTTTTCCTGACAGGCGGCAAACAGGGCGCAGGCCTCCCCACGGCTCTCCCGCCGGGCCTGGTCCATCAGGCTCCCCAGGGGACGCAGGGAGAAAGTCAGCTCCCGGCCCATGGTCTCCAGGGCCCGCCGCAGTTCAAAGAGGCAGGCAGTGCGCCGTTTTAAGCCAAAGCCTCGTCCCAGCCCCAGGGCAGTGCAGCCCAGGAGCAGGAGCAGCTTGCCCAGCGCCGCCGTCATAGGGTCTCCCTCCCGTCGGTGACCTGGTAGCGCCGCCTGCCTTCCTCTAGGGAGATGCACACGAAGCGGCGAAAGATGCCCTGGTCCAGCAAGTCCCGGTAGAGGGGGCGTAGCCGTAACTCCTGAAAGCTCCCCCCGTGGGCAGTGGCCAGCAGGGTCACGCCGCAGCCTGCGGCCTCCTGGATGGCCCGGACGTCCTCCGGGGCGGTGATCTCGTCCACGGCCAACACTTGGGGGGCCATCCCCCGCAGGAGCATCATGGTCCCCATGGCCTTGGGGCAGTTTTCCAGCACGTCGGTGCGGGGGCCCAGGCTCCGGCGCAGAGGGCCTGCCCCCAGCTCCCCCCGCTCGTCCGCCACCCCCACCCGCAGGGGCTGTATCCCCTCCCCGCTGGAAACCCGTCCAATGAGATCCCGGAGGAGGGTGGTCTTTCCCAGCCCCGGCGGGGAGAGCAGAAGGGTGCTGCACAGCCGCCCCTCCTCCAACAGCTTGGGCAGCAAGGGGGCGGACACCCCTGGCATGGCGTGGGGCAGCCGCAGGGCCAGGGAGGTAATGCGGCGGAAGGACAACAAGCTGCCGTCCTTCATGGCCCCCTCCCCACAAATCCCGATGCGTAGGCCCCCAGCGGCGGTGACATAGCCGCTGCGCAGCTGGTCCAGGACGGTGTGGACGGAACCCTGCCCCGCCGTCTCCAGTACCCGGCGCAAGTCCTCCTCGGTCAACAGCCTGTCCCGCCAGGGGGGATGGGTGTACTCCTCTCCCCCTTCCACGGCAGAGAGGGGGAAGCCCTCCCGCAGGCGCAGTTCCTCGATCCGCCGCCCCTTAGGCAGTTGGGCCACCGCCTCCCGCAGGAAACGGGGCAGGGTACGCAATAAGTCCTCCATGGTATCACCTCTGCCCCATTCTATGAGGGGCTGTCCCCCAAATATGCGCCCCAAGCCAGGGGAAAAATTTTGCGGGAGTTTTCCCCCTTGTTGCAGCTGCACCCCTCTCCCCTTCCGTCTTATGCTATACTTTAGGGAAGAAGAAACCACTTAACTCTATTTGAAATAGGAGATGACACCCATGAAGCCGAAGATCAAACTCACCCTGGTGGAACAAAAAGGAGACCACGGCTGCCACCATGGTCACCAAGTTGGAGATGTATTTTCCTTTGACACCCAGCGGGACAAGCTCTGCCCCATGGCCATGCACGTGGCCTTTCCTTACATTGATATCCTCCGCTACGGCGGCACACCTCCCACCGCCTCCGACGGGACCATCAAGTTCTGCTGCCCGGACAGCGATGTGATCAATGTGTTTCGGATCGAAGTCGAGGGGTGATCGTCTATGAAAATCGTGCCAGATACGGACTATCGAAAGCTGAGCCGTTTTTGGCGAACCCACGGGTTGGAAGTCCAAGTTAGCGACACCCCGCCGGACAGCCTTCTCCACGCCTGGTCTATGACCGATCAGGATGGCACCCTGGTGGCCGCCGCAGCCTTGGAGCGGCGCAACGGCTTCCTGGTCCTGGCGGACGTCGCTGTGGACCCCGCTTATCGCGGGTCCCACTACGGTGTGGCTCTGGTGACGCTGGCGGAGGAAACGGCAGCTGCTATGGGCGCGCCGGAGATATGGCTCACCGGGAAGGTCCCGGACTTTTACCGAAAGCTGGGCTGGCAAAGCGTCCCCAGGCAGGATGCCCCACCCATCTCCAAGTGCCTGCACTGTGAGGACTTTCAAGTGAGCTGCCATCCGGAGATCATGCGAAAAGTCTTTTGAACAGCAAAAACCGCTGTGCAGTTCGCTTTGCACAGCGGTTTTTTGCTTTCCTGTTTTAGTTTGCCAGCGCCCCATAGCCGTCTGCATCAATTATCCATATCCATGATCGACATGCTTCCACTGGCCGCCGGACGAGCGGACTAAAATCCACATCCAGTTATCATAGGTGCTATCGGGATTTAACGAGCCATCTCCACCTGATGCATCAACATCAAAGGAGGACAGCAGAACAATTACCGCATCCGCGTTGTTTCTTTCCGCCCAATCTTGGTGAACCTGAGA
This sequence comes from uncultured Oscillospiraceae bacterium, assembly GCA_910578575.1. Classification (GTDB taxonomy): domain Bacteria; phylum Bacillota; class Clostridia; order Oscillospirales; family Oscillospiraceae; genus Evtepia. The sequence goes on along the minus strand of CAJTQP010000039.1, from coordinate 10,292 downwards.
CGTTTCATCCCCAGCATAGTAGAGTTCTTTTAATGTGCAGCCCTTCCAACTGTTGTTAAATTCCTTTTCTATCACCGCAATCGCGGAATTGATATCGTCTTGGGTATATAGCTCAGATGCTACTTCATGTGTCTCTACATTTTTGGTATCTCCACCACATGCGCACAAGCCAAAAGCCAACGCTGCAATACATAGATAATAGGCAAATTTTTTCACTTTTTATGCGCCTTCCTTCTTTCAAAAAACGGCGTGGCCGAAGCCACGCCGTTTTTGCAATCCTTGGAACGGATTAGAAATACATATACTTGTTGGCTTCCTTACGCAGCTCAGCGCGGAAGTCGGGGTGAGCAACAGCGATGAGGTTCTCCACGCGCTGCTTCACAGTACGCTGACGCAGCTTGGCGATACCATACTCGGTGATGACCATGTCGGTGAGGTTACGGGACACGGACACGATGGAGCCGGGATCCAAGATGGGGGCGATACGGGAGACGGTACCCTTCTTGGCGGTGGAAATCTGGCACAGCATGGCGCGGCCGCCGCGGGAGTGATAGGCACCATAGGCATAGTCGGTAGCGCCGCCGGTACCGGACCACTGGATGTGGGCAATGGCCTCAGCAGCCACCTGGCCGGTCAGGTCGATCTGCAGGGCGGCGTTCACGGACACCATGTTGTCCTGCTGACGGATGATGTCGGGGTCGTTGGTGTAACGGCCACGGCGCATCATGACACGGGGATGGTTGTTCAGATACTCATAAGTGAAGTTGTCGGCGATGATGAAAGCGCCCACGGACCAACCCTTGTCCAGGTTCTTATAACGGTTGGTGACGACACCGTTCTTGATCATGCGGGCCATGGAGGCGCCGATCTGCTCGGTGTGGATGCCCAGGTCGTGGCGGTCCATCAGCTCGAAGCCGATAGCGTTGGGGATGCCGCCGAAGCCCAGCTGGATGCAGTCGCCGTCGTGGATCATGGAGGCGGCATACTGAGCGATGGTTCTCTCGTTCTCACCGATGGGGGGATCCTGCAGCTCATACAGGGACAGGTCGGACTCAATGATCACGTCGGCCATGGCCACAGGCACGGCGCAGTCGCCGGACAGGTGGGGGATCTTGGGGTTGACCTCGAAGATGATCTTGTCGGCGGAGTAGAAGGACTCCATCTCCCACTGCAGGTCGCAGGAGATGCAGCAGTAGCCGTGCTCGTCCATGGGGGACACGCCAACTACGACAACGTTGGGGCGCAGGGCACGGTGCAGCTCCTGGCCATAGTTGTGCAGGTGGACAGGGAAGTAGGTGCACATGCCGGAGGGATGGATCTTGCGGAAGTTGCCGTCATAGAAGAAGGTCTGATGATGGAACTTGTCTTTGTATTCGGGGTTGCTGTGGATCTCATACTCGGAGCCCCAGCGGTCCACGCAGGACCACAGCTCTACGGGATGCTCAGGGTCGATGCGGTCAGCGATCCGGTGCAGGTTGCGCAGGAACAGGCGGGGCTCACTGCCGTGGATGGACCACACGATGCAGTCGCCGCTCTCGATGATGTTGATGGCGTCATCGACAGTGCCCAGTCTGCTCTTGTAGATTTCCTCATGGGTCATGTCGCCGGTGGCATTGTTCAGGTACTCCTCATGCTTCTTGTGTTTTTTGAGCATGGCGTCGGGGATATAGCGCTCATAATTTTCGTAATGCTCATACATAAGATGGTGTCCTCCTGTCTTTTCTTTCTTGGTACAATAGTCTGTGCCGTGCACAACTTTACGTGTCCATTTTAACTTATCTCATTTGATAAGTCAAGATGACTGAATTGCACAAGAACTGCTTTATTTTGGGGTTTGTTTTTGTGATTTTGTCTTTTGCCGCCTTGCACCTTTCTTTCCGTGGTTTAGCGTACCATAGAATGGAAGCTCCCGCAACGAACAGAAGGGGCGAAGCCGTCGGTTAACCGACAGTTTCTTGATTCTGTCTGAAACGCGGCCACCGCTGTCATCCCCAGGCATCGGGCCAAAACTGGAAGCAGGGCCAGACCATTTTCATGAATCCCGCCGCCATTTGCCGCGCCGGAGGCTGGGCGTCGTGCTCCAGCCACCAGGTCAACACCGAAAACAAGCCGCCGGTGAAGAAAATACAGTGCTGCCTTACCTCTTCCAGGGAGGCCTGCGGCCCGCGTTCCTGAATGGCACTGCGCAGCGAGCGGCAAAACTCTGTCTGAAATAAATGCTTGGCGGCAGCGTTGCGGGGGTCCAGGAAAAGCAGGGTGTACTCCTGCTGGTTCAGCTTGAAAAACTTGAAGATCCGGTAGATGGCGTGCTGCATTTTGTTCAGGTTATCCGTAGAAGGTGAGATGAGGATATCCATCAGGTCCTGGATGCCATAGGTGAGCAGATGGAGCTTGTCCTCAAAATGGTCGTAAAAGGTAGAGCGGTGGACGCCAGCCCGCTGGCAGATATCCTTTACCCGGATCTCGTCGAAGGTCTTTTCGTTGAGCAACTCCGTGAGCGCCTGGATCAACAGCTTTCGGGTGCGTTGGATGCGGATATCTTCACAATGTTGTACTGTCATAGCGGCGCACCTCCTGGCGGTGAAGATGAAAGGAGGCAGTCCCCTCTCTATATATAATAGTAGGGGGATGGGGCAGGAATGTCAAGCCAGAATCGCTGAAAAGCGTTGATAGCAGGGATAAAAACTACAGCCTTGGCTTGATTTTCTCTGCATCTTGCACTGGCCGTCAATTCATGGTAAAATGCCAGGAAATCAAAACAAGGAGGCATATATCATGCTGCAAACCGGACTTTCCCACGAGATCACTTTCCCCGTCACAGCGCAGCTCAGCGCCAAGGCCGTGGGCAGCGGCACCTTGGAGGTGCTGGCCACCCCCGTCATGATCGCCCGCATGGAGCAGGCCGCCTGGATGGCCGTGGCCCCCGCCCTGGAGGCAGACAGCGGGACGGTGGGAACGCTGATGAACGTCAAGCACCTGAGCCCCACCCCCCTGGGCATGTCCGTCACCTGCCGGGCGGAGCTGGTGGAGGTGGACGGCCGCCGGCTGGTCTTTCAGGTCACTGCCCAGGACGCCCAGGGCATCGTGGGCCAGGGCATCCACGAGCGGGCCATCATCCAAACGGAACGCTTCCTGGCCAAGGCCCAGAAGAAACTGACCCCGTAAAAACCAGTTTTTTCGGGAAATCACAGCCGCTTTCCCCTGCTGTTTTTGTAACCATTTTTTTCGTCCATTTTCCACCCTTCCAGACCGTTTGTGACCAAATATGGCGGTGGAGTGCAGATTTTTTCGCACATTTTGTATCTCAAGCCGAAATCTCGTCACAATTTGTCCACAATTCGTTCTTCTTTTTTTCAAATTTATCTTGATTTCTTCTTACAAATGAGTTACAATATGGTAACATCATCTCTGTAAACTTTGAAAAACAGGAGACGTGTGGAATTATGAAGAATCGCCTGCCCAGCGCAGTGATCCTGCTTGCGCTTCTGCTGGTGCTGTGTTTACACGCATTCGCGGCAGAGAACGGCAATGATTCCGGAACGCAAACGCTGCTCTCCAGCAACGCTGGATATCTCTTCACCGATGTAGGGGACGAGCTCGACCCGGTATACACCGACGTACTCTCCCCCGTGACCTTAGAGATGGCAGCGGCCGGCTTACAAGCCTCCCCGGACATACGGGTCAATGGCACCTCCATTGGCCTGACCGCCACCAGGACCATGGTAAATGAGGAGACCTATCTCTCCGTCATCCCCGTCCTGCAAGCATTCTGCCCCTCTGTCCAAGTACATTATGCCGACGGCTGTCTCACCGCCTCGGCCCCTACCCTCAGCTTTTCCGCCACAGTGGGCAAGGCCTACTTTATGGTCAATGACCACTACCTCTATGCCCCCAATGGCGTCATCCAGCAGGACGGCCAAGTGATGCTCCCCGCCGTCCAGTTGGCCCAATCCCTGGGCTGTTCCATCACGGGACAGGGCCTGGAGGAGGACATCGTCATGAAGCAGGTGGCCCCTCCCGCCAGCGCCAAAGTCTATGAGGAGGAGGCCCTCTACTGGCTCTCGCGGGCGATCTTCTCCGAGTCCGGCAACCAGCCCATGAACGGGCGCATCGCCGTAGGCACCGTGATCCTCAACCGGGTGGCCAACGACGCCTTCCCCAACACGGTGCGGGAAGTGGTCTTCGCCCCCAACCAGTTCTCTCCTGTGTCCATGGGCACCATCTACCGAGAACCGGATCAGGACAGCATCATCGCCGCCAAGCTCTGTCTGGACGGGGTCCGGGAGGCCGGCGATAGCCTCTATTTCAACACCACCACCATGTATTCCTGGGCGGACCAGAGCCGGGAATATGTCTGCACCATTGGCGGGCACAAGTTCTATCTATAAAACAAGAAGGATTTCATAAGAGACGCACAAGTCCCTGGAGTTTGGGGACTTGTGCGGTTTTCTTTCTCCTTCAAGCACCATCGGCGTACTCAAAGCCCGCGCAGTGATCCTCCCGGTCAAAGAGGAGCCGGTCCCCCACCCAAAAGCGGCAGCGCATACGGGCACACAAGCTCTCATGGATGGTGCGGCCCATCTGCCCCTCCACCGGGGCCCGCAGGGGCTGCATTTGCCGCTCCAGCACCTCCACCGCCAGGCGGTAGCGTCCCTGACGGATCACCGCTCCCCGCTCCCACCAGGCCAAGACCTTCACCCCCCGGTAGGTGGCCAGGCGGTATTCCCGCCCACCGTGGAGCACCGCGCAGATGCAGCCGGTGAAGCTCTGCCCCGCCAGGGGGATGGTGGCCACCGCCAGCATCAAGCTCCCCGCCCCCTGCCAACTGCTCTGGGCCCAGAGGTAGCGTTCCGGAAAGGAGCGCCCCCGGTCACTCTCCACATAGCCCAGGCCCCCGGTGAAGTCCAGCCTCCGGCCATTCAGCCACAGACTCCCCTCCACTGCGTGGCCCATGCTGTGGACCCCGTGGACACACTCCATATTGGGGAGGAAACGGAAAGGCCCCATGATGTGGGAATGCAGGCCCACGGCAGGGCCAAAGCGCAGCTTGCCCCGGAGGGACAAGCCCCCCTCCTCCACCTGGAGCAGGATCCCCTCCGGCTGGAAGAGATTCGCCCCCAGGCGCAGTTGCGTCCCCTTTTGCCAAAACGCTGTCCCCGGATAGTCCAGCCACCAGGAGCGCTCCTTGGAAATCACCTGGAGGGAGGCGCTGCGGCGGCCCCGGCTGTCTATGTGCAGAGCGGGGATCAGGGCCAGGGCGTCGCCGTCCTTCGTTTGCAGTTTGCAATACCAACCTTTGAAATAGCTGTCCCGTGGTTCCATTTCCTCTCCTCCTGTGTCCCTTGGGCGGTTCCTTTCCCCTTAGTGTACCCGCCTGCGCCCCTTTTACACAGCTCCCCTTTCATAAATCCTTCTCTTTTTGCGCATACTGTCCCCTGAGGTGATCGTATGCGTTCGTTATGGTTGGAGACTTCCCCCAAACTCCCCCGTTTCCCCGCCCTGGATCAGGACAAAGAGACCGAGGTGCTCATCATCGGCGGCGGGATGGCCGGTGTCCTGTGCGCCTATTTCCTCCACCAAGCTGGGGTGGACTATCTGCTCCTGGAGGCGGAGACTGTGGGCAGCGGCATCACCCAAAACACCACCGCCAAGCTCACGTCTCAGCACGGGCTCCTCTACCACCAGCTCAAGCGCGTCCACGGGCTGGAGGCCGCTCGATCGTACTTGGAAGCCAACCAGGCCGCCTTGGCCCAGTACCGCCACCTGTGCCAGGAGATGGACTGCGACTTCCAGGAGCAGGACGCTTATGTCTACAGCCTGGACCGCCGGGACAAGCTGGAACAGGAGCTGGATACCCTCCGGGCCCTGGACTTCCCGGCGGAACTGGCCCTCCAGCTCCCCCTACCCTTTCCCGTAGCCGGCGCGGTACGCTTCCCCCACCAGGCCCAGTTCCACCCCCTGAAATTTCTGGCCGCCCTATCCAAGGACCTACACATCCTGGAACACAGCAAGGTGCTGGAGCTGCGACCTGGTGCCGCCACCACCCAGCGAGGGGTGGTCCGGGCGAAAAAGATCATCGTCACCACCCACTTCCCCTTTTTGAACAAGCACGGCAGCTATTTTTTGAAGCTATATCAACACCGCTCCTATGTCCTGGCCCTCCAGGGGGCCCCATCCTTTCCGGGGATGTATGTGGACGAGGCCCAAGACGGCCTCTCCTTCCGCCACTGGGGCAATCTCCTCCTCCTGGGAGGCGGCGGGCACCGCAGCGGAAAACAGGGGGGCGGCTGGGCCCAACTTACCAGCGTTGCCCAACGGCACTTTCCCCAGGCCAAGGAGGTCTACCGCTGGGCAACCCAGGACTGTATGCCCCTGGACCACCTGCCCTATATCGGCCCCTATTCCCGGCATACCCCGGCGCTCTTTGTGGCCACAGGCTTTCAAAAGTGGGGCATGACCTCCTCCATGGTGGCCGCCCGTGTGTTGACCGATTTGGTCCAGGGAAAGGACAACCCCTACGCGGCCCTGTTCTCCCCCTCCCGCTCCATGCTCCATCCCCAGTTGGCCTGCAACGCCCTGGAGGCCTCCGCCAACCTACTCACCCCCACCGTCCCCCGCTGCCCCCACATGGGCTGCGCTCTGAAATACAACCCCCAGGAGCACTCCTGGGATTGCCCCTGCCACGGCTCCCGCTTTTCCCAAGCGGGGAAGCTCTTGGACAACCCCGCCACCGGGGATTTGCGCCGGCAGCCACCTCCACAATAACACAAGCACCGGCTACGGTACCCCCGTGGCCGGTGTTTTTCCCTGTCAAACAGCGGCGAACGCCCCCGCCCCTTCCGAAATTCATAAACTTTTCACAGAAATGGAACGTATCTGGAACTCTGGTGGAATAGATTGGGAACAGTCCTACGGCTATAATGAAGGAGCATTTTTGCAAACCACAACGGATATAAAATTTTTGATATTAATGGAGGGTACACCTATGTACTTAGAAGCAATCGCTGAGATCATCGCTGAGAGAACAGGCTGCGACGCATCCACCGTGAAGCCGGAAAACACCTTTGCCCAACTGGGCATCGACTCCCTGGACACCGTGGAGTTGCTGATGAACCTGGAGGATAAACTGGGCATCGAGATCGAGCTGGACCGGAAGGTGGAGACCGTGGCCGACCTGGACGCCTTCATCCAGAGCAAGGTCCAGGGGTGAGCCATGCTCCGCTCTGAACTTTGCCAGCTTCTGGGCATCACCTACCCTGTCCTCCAGGGTGGGATGGCCTGGATCGCAGACGGGGTCCTGGCCGCTGCCGTGTCCAATGGCGGCGGCCTTGGCATCATCGCCGCCGGGAACGCCCCCCAGGACTACGTCCGGGAGCAGATCCGCATCGCCAAGGCCCGCACCAAGCAGCCCATCGGCGTGAACATCATGCTCCTGAGCCCCTACGCCGATGAAGTCGCCCAGGTGGTGATCGAGGAGCAGGTGGAGGTGGTCACCACCGGGGCGGGGAACCCCTCCAAGTACATCAAGGAATGGCGCAATGCAGGCATCAAGGTCATCCCCGTGGTGGCCTCCGTGGCCATGGCCAAGCTGATGACCCGCCTGGGGGCCTCCGCCCTGATCGCCGAGGGCGGCGAGAGCGGCGGACATGTGGGGGAGCTGACCACCATGGTGTTGGTGCCCCAGGTCTGCGACGCCACCCCCCTCCCGGTGATCGCCGCCGGGGGCATTGCCGATGGCCGGGGACTGGCCGCCGCCTTCATGCTAGGGGCCTGCGGTGTCCAGATGGGCACCCGTTTTCTGAGCGCCACCGAGTGCTCCATCCACCCCAACTACAAGGAAAAGATCCTCAAAGCCAACGACCTGTGCACCATGGTCACCGGCAAGCGGTTGGGACATCCTGTCCGCAGCCTGCGCACCCCCTTCGCCCGGAACTATTCCAAGGCGGAATACGGCGGCGTGGCCGATGATGAACTAGAGGCCATGGGCACCGGGGCCCTACAGTTGGCCGTCCAGGAGGGCGACCTGGAAAAGGGCTGTTTCCTCTCCGGGCAGATCGCCGCCCTGGTGAAGAAGGAGCAGCCTTCCGCAGAAATTATCAAGGAGGTCGTGGATGGGGCGGAACCCATCCTCAAGGAAGCAGCAACATGGGTAAGATAGCGTTTGTTTTCTCCGGCCAGGGGGACCAGTACCCCGGCATGGGGAAGGAATTGTGCAAGAACTACCGCTGCGCCGCAGAGGTCTTTCAGATGTGCGACACCCTGCGCAGTGGGACCTCCCAGCAGTGCTTTTACGGCAGCGAGGAGGAACTGCGGGAGACGAAAAACACCCAGCCCTGCCTCTTTGCCATGGAGCTGGCGGCGGCAGAAGTCCTGCTGGAAGCGGGCATCCGCCCCGATGCCGTGGCCGGCTTCTCCCTGGGGGAAGTGGTGGCCGCCACCGTGGCAGGGCTGTTTGACCGGGAGACCGGCTTCCGCCTGGTGTGCCGCCGGGGGGAGCTGATGCAGGCGGCGGCAGAGCAGCAGGACACCGCCATGGCGGCGGTGGTCAAGCTGACCCCGGAACAGGTCATGGCGCTGTGCGCAGGCTTTGACCAGGTATACCCCGTAAACTTCAACTGTCCCGGACAGATTTCCGTCTCCGGCCTCAGCAGCCAGATGCCAGACTTCTCCGCCGCAGTGAAACAGGCGGGGGGCCGGGCCCTGCCCCTGAAAGTAAAAGGGGCCTTCCACTCCCCCTTCATGGCGGAGGCGGCCGAGGCCTTTGGGGCGGCTTTATCAGAGGTCCCCTTCCAGCCGGGCACCATCCCCCTGTACTCCGACCGCACCGCCCAGCCCTACACCCAGGACGCCGCCGGGCTGCTCTCCAGCCAAATCTGCAACCCGGTACAGTGGGAGCGCTTGGTGCGCAACCTCATCGACAGCGGAGTGGATACCTTTATTGAAATTGGCCCCGGCAAGACTCTCACCAACATGATTCGGAAAATCGACGCCGGGGTAAGGACCTATTGCGTGGCAGAGCTCCCTGTGATCCTGGAGGAGGTGGCGTCATGCTAAGTGGAAAAACCGCTGTGGTCACCGGGGGAAGCCGGGGCATCGGGGCCGCCATTGCCAAAAAGCTGGCGGCCCTGGGGGCCGACGTGGCCATCCTGTACGCCGGGAACCAGCAGGCCGCCGAAGGGGTCTGCCAGGAGATCGCGGACATGTATGGGCGGCGGGCGGTCAGCTACCGCTGCGACGTGGCCGACTTCGCCGCCGTCAAAGAGACGGTGGCAAAGATCAAGGCCGACTTCGGCGGTGCCCAGCTTTTGGTGAACAACGCGGGCATTCTTCGGGACGGCCTGGTGGCCATGATGAAGGAAGAGGACTATGACGCTGTCCTGGACACCAACCTGAAAGGCGCCTTTCACATGATCCGCCATATCGTCCCCCTCTTCCTCCGCTCCAAGGAGGGCAGCATCGTCAACGTCACCTCGGTGGCGGGGCTGATGGGCAACGCGGGCCAGTGCAACTACGCCGCCTCCAAAGCCGGCCTGGTGGGACTCACCAAGTCCGTGGCCAAGGAGCTGGCCCCCAAGGGCATCCGCTGCAACGCCGTGGCCCCTGGCTTCATCCAAACCGATATGACCGAGGCCCAGGCCGATAGTCCCCTGCTCTCCATGATCCCCCTGGGACAGATGGGGCGGCCGGAGGACATCGCCGATGCGGTGGCCTATCTGCTCACCGCCCAATACGTCACCGGCGCGGTGCTCCGGGTAGACGGCGGCATCGCCATGTGAAAGGAAGCAAGCTATGACTGAACTAAGACGTGTGGTCGTCACCGGCCTAGGGGCCGTCACCCCTGTGGGCAACGACGCCAAGGAGACCTGGGCGAACCTCAAAGCCGGGAAAAACGGCATCGCCCCCATCTCCCTTTTTGATACAGAAAAATTCAAGGCCAAGCTGGCCGGTGAGGTCCGGGGCTTCGACCCCCTGCAATACATGGATGTCAACGACACCCTGCGCACCGACCGCTACGCCCAGTTCGCCCTGGCCGCCGCCCAGCAGGCGGTGGACGAGAGCGCCATTGAAGGGGCTGTGGACCCCACCCGCTTTGCCGTCTATTTCGGCACCGGCATCGGCGGCATCGGCACCTTTGAGCTGGAGCACACCAAGCTCATGGAACGGGGCCCCCGCCGGGTGTCCTCCCTCTTCATCCCTATGATGATCGCCAACATGGCCTCCGGGATGATCGCCATCCGCCACAACTGCCAAGGACCGGCCAAGATCGGAAGAGCACACGTCTGAACTCCAGT
>CAJTQP010000038.1 GCA_910578575.1 uncultured Oscillospiraceae bacterium | reverse complement strand
GTGGTGCTGACGCTGCTGCTGTTTTTGCCGTCGGTGTACGCACAGAACCACGCGGACATCTATTACAAGCTGGACGAATCCCTCCCCCGTGACCTGCCCTCCATCGTCAGCAATGAGAAACTCAAGGATGAGGGTCCTGTGCTTGTGCTTGTCGATGCGTTTGTCAAACACCAGCACCAGGGAGGGCAACACCAAAATGACGGTGGCCACCCCCAGCACCACGCCTTTGGCCATGACGATGCCGATGTCCCGGCCCAGGGTCAGGCGCATGAAGCACAGGGCCAGAAAGCCCGCAATGGTGGTGAGGCTGCTGCCAGAGAGGGAGCGGAAGGCCGCCTCGATGGCCTGGGCCATGGCATCCCGCTTGTCGTCGTAGTGGTGGCGCTCCTCCTCATAGCGGCGGTAGAGGAAGATGGAATAGTCCATGGTGACCCCCAGTTGGAGCACCGCCGCGATGGCTTTGGTGATGTAGGAGATCTCTCCCAAGAAAATGTTGCTGCCGAAGTTGTACACCACCGCCAGGCCGATGCTGGCCAGGAACACCAGGGGCAGCACCGTGGACTCCAAGGTCACGGACATGGCTACCAGGGCCAGGAGGATGGCCAGGCCCACGAAGATGGGCAGCTCGCTGTCCATCACGTCGCGGGTGTCCTTGATGACCACGGAGAAGCCCGCCAGAAAGCAATTTTCGTTGCACACGCTGCGTACCTGTGCAATGGCCTCCATGGTCTCGTCGGAGGCCCCGGCGTGGTCGTATTGGATCAGCATCATGGTGGCCTCTCCGGAGAAGAACAGCTCTCGGAAATCCGCGGGGATCATATCCACAGGGATCTGGATGCCCACCAGGTTGCTGATCCACACGGCGTTGGACACCCCTGGAACGTCCTTGATGTCCTGCAAGAGGCGGTTGGTATAGCCTGCGGGCATATCCTCCACAATGAGCATACTGGTGGCCGCCATGTGGAAGGGCTCCTCCAAAAGCTGCTCCCCCTGGGAGGAGGGCAGGTCCTGGGGCAGGTAGGAGAGGATATCGTAGTTGATGCGGGTGGCCAGAAAGCCCAGCACAGAGGGGATCAACATCAGCAGGGCGATGAGCAGCACCAGCTTGGGCTTGCGGGTAAGTTTATGGGCGATTTTTTCTACCATGAAACACGGCCTTCCTTCCTAATCTATCAAAGGGGTCAGCGGAAGATCCCGGCAATGGCGTTGCCGAAATCCCGGAACATCTGGCCGATGCGGCCGAAGAAGCTGCTGCTCTTTTGTTCCGTCTCCGCCTCGCGCTCCTCCGGCTCCTCCACCTGGATCTCCTGGGTGCGGATGAGCACTTGAATGCTGGAGGGGGCGGGGTTGCGGGGGTCGGTGAGGGAGACGGGCTGGGCGTTGGCGTCCATGAGCAGGAGGTTGTTTTTGTCCCCGGTGTACTCCTGCCAAGTGTCCTCGATGATGCCAGTGAGGGCGGTCTTGCCCCGCTTCACGTCAGTGGTGGCCCCCATGGCCTTGGCTGCCTGGCGGAGGGTAGCGGCGATGCCGGACAAGCTCTGCTGGGTGCCGGCGTCCAACTGGACCCCGGTGGTTTTCAACAACTCCTCGGCGTTTCCGATGAGGGACTCGGTATCCGTCACTGTAGTGGCGGCGGTGGTGCTGAGGCTGCCCATGTTCCGCAGGCCCTCCTGGAGCACCGGCTCGTAGGCGTTGAGCACGTTACGCAGATCGTCGGCATTGTCCAGGAGTTTTTGTATCTTCCCCGACGCCTGGCGCAGGGTGGCGGAGAGGTCCGTGGCGTCCTCCACCAGCTTCACCAGATCGTCTAACTGGGCGCATAGCCCCGCCAAGTCTCCCACCACGTCTCCAGCGGCGGTGCTGGCGTTCCTCACTGCTTTCAGCACGTCCGAGATCTGCTGCTGGAGCCGGTCCAGTTTATCCAGCTGTCCGTTGATCTGCCCCAGGATCGCCCCAATGGCTTGCTGGATCTCCGGGGGGATGGTGTCCGGCAAGCTGGGCAGGCTGGGGCGGGGCGGGGTGGTGATATTCACCGAGGGGATATCCTTTAATGCCTTTTCCAGGCGCTCCAGGCTGTCCTGCATATCCGCCGCGTTGCGCAGCAGGTCCTTCACATCCCCAGCCCCATTCTCCAGACTTTTCAGGGTCTTTTCCATGTCCTGGAGCTGCTGTTTCAGGGAGACGGTGGTGTCGGTCATCTCATTGAGCACCCCGCTGGCGTCGGTCACTGTCTGGCTGAGGATCTTGATCCGCTCCTCCACCGGTGTCAGGGCTTCGGCCACAGCGGTCAAATCTCCCCGAAGGGTATCCGTCCCCTCATAGAGGGTCCCCTTGCCATCAGAGAAGGTCTGGCGGGCCTGGTTGAGCTGGTCCAGGCCCTGGGCAGAGGCGTTCAGGCCCCCCTGCATGTTGCCCATGGCGTCCAGGAGACCGTCCAAGCTGCCTGAGAGGCTCTTATAATCCTCCTCGATGTCGTCCTTGCGCTGGCCGATCTCCGCGATATCCTCCAACTGGGCCAGGGTAGCGGGGACCATCAGGAAGGTCATGCCCCCAAAGGAGAAGTCGTTGCTGCCCACCCGGATGGTGTAGTGCCGCTCCTCCCCCGGCAGGACCACGAAGAGGACGGTGCGCAGGTTGCCCACCAGCTGCACCTGGGCCCCAGGGGCCTCCAGGGAGAGGATGTCGTCCTGGTTGAACATGGCCATGGCCTCCAGGGTATAGTTGTTCCGGGCATAGTCCGGGGCGGAGGGGTTGGGGAGGATATCCACCTGGAGCTCCACCACCCCCTGCTGCCCCGCCAGATCCTCGGCGCGGGTGGGGACGCCGTTGAGGGTATAGTGAAGGGTGATGCTCCAGGGGAGCTGGGAAAAGGGCTGCGTGGTGCGGCCCTGGAAATAGAAGTGCTCCGGGGCACCTTCCTCAAATTGGAAGGTGGTGCCATAGTCCCTGGTATCGGCGGGGGTGCTGTCGGTGAGGTTCACCACCTCGTCGTAGGCGCCGTAATCGGTGATGGCCTCCACCCCGTTGAGGGCGTAGCTCTTCACCACGCTGCCCTCCTGGAGGTTGCCGTAGTAGTCCAGGGTGGCGTAATAGGCCTCGTCATAGGTGGGGGTCACACCGTCCCCCACGGCAGCGGCCCAGGGGACGCAGGATGCCCCTATGGCCAGGGCCAGGGTGAGAGACAGGAACTTTGTGTGGGGATTCATCTTCATGACCGCATACCTCCAAATCATCAACATCAGTTGATTAAAAAGTTTTTGTTGATTTATTGAGCTGTGTTGATTATAATAAAGGCAGAGCATCCGGTCAATAGACAAATCCGGGGATCTGCCCAAAAGAAAAGAGGATCACTGCCATGGCAAAAAATTTTGATGACCGCCGGGCCCGCCGCTCCCGCAGGCTGTTGAAAGAGAGCCTACTGGCCCTGATGAAACGCAAGGAGTTTTCCGAGATCTCCGTGCGGGATGTCACCGATGAGGCGGACATGAACCGGGGGACCTTTTACCTCCACTACTCCGGCACTGCCCAACTGCTGCAAAGCCTGGAGGCAGACCTGTTGGAGGAGCTGGAGGCCCTCATCGACGCCCACCTCCAGGAGACCATGGACGACGGCACCGTCCGCCCCCTGCTGGAGCCCCTATTGGATTTCGTGGTGGAACGCCAGGAGACCTGGGCTGTCCTCTTCGCCGGGGACACCGCCAGCGGCTTTAGCCAGGCCCTCCAACAGTTGATTCGGAAAAAGGGGGCGGGGGTGGTGGAGACCTGGTTCCATCCCCACGCCTCCGCCCTGGGGGACTACCTGCTGACCTTCCTGGCCTGGGGCTTCATCGGCCTTTTGAAGGAGTGGTTCGCCCAGGACATGGCCCTGCCCCGCGAGAAACTCATCACCGCCGCCCAAAGCCTGGCCGACGGGGCCACGGCGGGGCTGTTCCCCAGGGTATGAGAGAAAGGAGGAAGCTGCGATGAAATCCACCACCCGCGCCGCCATCCAGGCGGCCTTCCTCCAGCGCCTGGAGGAACACCCCATTGGGGAGATCACCGTGAAGGACATCGTCCAGGACTGCGGCCTCAACCGCAACTCCTTTTACTACCATTTCAAGGATATCCCCACCCTCCTGGAGGAGATCGTGGCGGAACGAGCCGCCGCCCTCCTGGCCGCCCAGGGGCCCCGGCCCTCCCTGCCGGATTTCCTGGACGGCCTGGTCTCCCTGGCCCTGGCCAACCGGCAGAAGGTGCTGCACATCAGCCAGTCCACCCACTGGCCCCTCTTCGCCCAGCACTTATTAAAGCTCTGCCGCCAGGTGGTGGAGGACTACGCCGCGGCGGCCTTCGCCCCGGTGGCCCTGGAGGCGGAGGACCGGGAAATCCTGCTGCGCTTTTACCAGAACGCCTGCTTTGGCCAGATCATCGCCTGGCTCAGCGAGGGGATGCGGGAGGACCTGCGGCCTCAGCTCCGGCGGCTGTGCCAGTTGGGAGGCCAGACCACGGCGGAACTGCTCCGCCAGGCGGCCCAGGAAAGGGCTGCAAAATAAACCGAAATTTCTAAAAAAATGTCTTGACAAACCCGCGCAAATCAGCTAGAATAGGATTCGCTCCACAAGAGAGGGACGATTAGCTCAGCTGGTATGAGCATCCGCTTGACGTGCGGGAGGTCACAGGTTCAAGTCCTGTATCGTCCACCAAAAGAGAAAGACTACCTCTAGAGTAGTCTTTCTCTTTTTTATTTCTTTGGTTTGTCCATACACAAGTAGGTGATTCTTATGAAAGACCCACGGGAAACCCAACTATCCGATTCCCTGCGCAATATGGTGACGTCCTTTCAGATGGAGGGGATGACAGTCAGCGAAGCCATGCAGGAGATGCTGTTATCTGTCCTGCGGGGAGAGCGCACGCTAGACGAGTGTTTGGCCCAGGTCAACGCCAAATACGGAGGATAAGTATATGCCCTACAGCCTTGATCCCAGCAACGACCACTGCTATCCCGGCACTTCTGTCTTGGTCAACAAGCGCAACATCCGGAATCAAGCGCAGTTGGACGAAACAGAGGAATTGCTTGTCGGCGCTCGAATCCTTCAATTTGAGCTGGACCCATTTCCAGGTCCCTTGGACTTCGTTTACTACAAACGCCTCCACCAGTTTCTTTTTTCCCCGCTTTACGACTGGGCCGGCACAGTGCGCACCGTCGACTTGCGTAAGCAGCATACGAAATTTTGTCCAGCAGGAGAGATCGAGGCTCTCGCCACTGCAATGTTCTCGCGGTTGGAATCTATGCACTACTTCTGTGGTCTGCCACGAAATCATTTCATTCGGGAGCTCAGCGAGTTTTATACCGACCTAAATGCGCTCCACCCCTTCCGCGAGGGAAACGGCAGGACCCAGCGTCTTTATTTCCGCCAGTTAGCCGCTGGCGCAGGGCATCGCTTGGACTTTTCCGCTGTGGACAGTGACTTGATGATGATTGCCACCATCCATGCGGCCAGTGGTATCCAGGATACACTGCTCCAAGTATTTGACTCTATATTACAAAACCTTTAACCCAGGGGGTGGCGCGGAAATATGTCCACGCCACCCCCTGGGTATCGCTATCCCAATCGCTGCAAAACTGCCCCAATATCCCCATCTATGCAGATGGAGCGCTTTGCAATCTCCGCCGGGCAGAACGCCTCCCCTTCGTTGACGCAGGCATACACCGCCTTCGGATTCTCCGCCGTCCTGCGCCAGAAGGGATATTTGATGATACCCGGCGTATTGCCGCCTACCCCCAGTTCCAGGTAGAGGGTGGCGCAGTGGCGGTGGCGGCCCAGGAAGTCCTGATACTGCCCGGCGGCCCTGTACCAACCCGCATCCTGGACGAAGGTTTCATCTGCCCGCAGGTTCATGGTCAGGGGCCTGCCGCAGTGGGGACAATGGGGGACCAACTGGGTGGGAACCCGCAGGTCCCTCTGCCGGGCCACCATCTCCCGGACCAGGGCCTCGTTGTCCCAGGTCTCCTGGCAGCAGGGGCCGGAGCACTGGAAGAGGCCGTAATCCCCCTGGGTATAAAAGAGCCGTTTCTTGTCAAAGCCCGCCTTTTGGAAGCAGTGGTCCACGTTGGTGGTGAGGACGAAATAATCCTTCCCCTCCACCAGCTTCAACAGCGTCTCATACACAGGCTTGGGTGGGGCCTGGTAGCGGTTCAGGGCAATGAAGCGACTCCAATAGGCCCAGTACGCCTCTGGGTCAGGGAAGGGGTAGAAGCCACCGCTGTACATATCCCCAAAGCCGTAGCGGGCGGCGAAGTCGCCAAAATGCTGCCGGAAGCGGGCCCCGCCGTAGGTGAAGCCCGCCGAGGCGGACAGCCCCGCCCCCGCCCCGATGACCACGGCTTCCGCTCGGTCAAGGGCCTGCCGGAGAGCTGCCGTCTGGTCCCAAGAGGTCCCGATAGATCTGTGCGTCGATGTCCTTGTAAACATTGAAAATCACCTTTTGGATCGAGGATGGTTGTTGCAGAAAATCCTGCACCGTTTGTACCGCGATTTCCGCGGCCTCCCGGTTGGGAAAGCAGAATACCCCGGTGGAGATGCAGCAAAAGGCCACGCTCTCCAGCCCCTTTTCCGCCGCCAGGTCCAGGCAGGCCCGGTAGCAGGCGGCCAGTTGCGCCCTGTCCCGCCGGGTCACAGTCCCCTGGACGATGGGCCCCACAGTATGGAGCACATAGCGGCTGGGCAGGTTGAAGGCCGGGGTACATTTGGCCTGCCCTGTGGGCTCCTCATGGCCCTGGCGCTGCATCAGCTTGTGGCAGAGCAGCCGGAGCTGGACGCCGCTGCGGGAGTGGATGACATTGTCGATGCAGCCGTGGAGGGGGTGGAAGCAACCAAGCAGCCCGCTGTTGGCCGCGTTGACGATGGCGTCCACCTGCAAGCGGGTGATATCCCCCTGCCACAGCACCAGGCGGCTGTCCCCCTGAAGGGGCGGGAGGCGGTTGCCGTCCACCACCCCCCGCCGCGCCCGCTCCTCCGAGAGGTAGGCATCCTGGACCCGTAAAAACGCCTGGCCGATGGGCCTGGGCGGGCGCAGGTTCATCAGGGCCCGGAGCAGCTCTACCTGTCCCAGGGGGTCTGCCGGGAGGGAGACCCCCTGATATTGGGGGTCCTCCTCCAGCAATGCGCCGATGAGCCAGCGCCGCCGTTCTTCTTGGGTCATCTTACTGACTCACCACAGAGATGCGTTCCCGGACATGGGCTCCACTGACCGCCTCATCCACCAGCGCGATGGCGTAGTCGGCGTAGCTGATGACGCTCTCCCCCTTGCTGTTCAACACCAGCGCTTCCCCGCCCAGGGTGTATGCCCCGGTGCGCGGGCCCTCCGCCTGGAAGTCCCCGGCGGGGCTGAGGTAGGTCCACTTCACGTCTTGGCGCTGGCGCAGCTGCCGGAGGGCTTCGTCGTGGGCTGCGGCCAGGGGCTTGAAGGCGTCGGGGAAGTCGGGGCCGTCGGCCACGGTGACGGTGTGGGCCTGGTCCACGTACAGGCTCCCCGCCCCGCCCACGATGAGCAGCCGGGTGTCTGTCCCGGACAGCAGGCCGCAGAGGTGCTCCACTGCCTGGGGGATCCCCCCGATGGTCTCCGGGGTCCAGGCGCCGAAGGCATCCACCACCACGTCGAAGCCAGCCAAATCTGCGGCGGTGAGCTGGAACAGGTCCTTTACGATAGCCTGCTTGGCGGAGGAGCGGTTCTCCCCCCGCACCACGGCGGTGACGTCCAGCCCTCGGTCCATGGCCTCTTTCACGATCAGTTGGCCAGCCTTACCATTTGCACAAACAACAGCGATCTTCATCAGAAATTCCTCCATAAAATCAGTTTTATTTTTCTCTTCGGGGTGTCCCCCTTTGTTGTCTGTATCATAGCAGAGTTGCCAGTGGCTGTGAAGTACGCACAATATTGTGGGATAGGCACCGGGACGTAACCATTGGGTGGTTACTCAGAGGAAACAAATGTGTAATATCAGGGCTTTTCCGGCCCTGGGGCCCCAAGAAAAAATTTTTTAACCAGTTCTGCCTTGACGCCCCTTTGGTCCATCCGGTACAATGAACGCAACGAAAAACCATGGGAGGCGGCAAACATGACAGAAAAAACCTTACCGGCCTGTCCGGTGGAGACCACCCTGACCCTCATCAGCGACAAGTGGAAGGTGCTGATCCTCCGGGACCTGATGCCCGGCACCAAGCGCTTCGGGGAGCTGAAAAAGTCCATCCACGGGGTAAGCCAAAAGGTGCTCACCGCCCAACTGCGGCAGATGGAGGCCAACGGCCTGTTGCAGCGGACCGTCTACCCCGAAGTGCCCCCGCGGGTGGAGTACAGCCTCACGGAGCTGGGCCGGAGCCTGAAGCCTGTCCTGGACGTGATGGAGAACTGGGGCACCGCCTATCAGGCCCAAAATACCTGAGGCGTTCCACCCTTCACGGTTTTTCTCTCCCCCCTTTGGGTACAATGAATCCAAACACCAAAGGAGGAGATTGACCATGTCAAACGCCAACTACGCCGGCACCCAGACGGAGAAAAACCTCCGCACCGCCTTTTCCGGCGAATCCGAGGCCCGGAACAAGTACACCTTTTTTGCCTCT
The DNA here is from genome assembly GCA_910578575.1 of uncultured Oscillospiraceae bacterium. Classification (GTDB taxonomy): domain Bacteria; phylum Bacillota; class Clostridia; order Oscillospirales; family Oscillospiraceae; genus Evtepia. The sequence goes on along the minus strand of CAJTQP010000038.1, from coordinate 12,862 downwards.
GTGGCCAAGCGGGAGGGCTTTGAGCAAATTGCCGCCCTGTTTTTGGAGACCGCCGAGAATGAACGGGCCCACGCCAAGCTGTGGTTCCAGGAATTGAACGGCATTGGCGACACCGCCGCCAACCTCCTCTCCGCCGCCCAAGGGGAGAACTATGAGTGGACGGACATGTACGCCGGCTTTGCCAGGACTGCCGAGGCGGAGGGTTTCCCAGAACTGGCCAAGAAGTTCCGCATGGTGGGGGAGATCGAAAAGCACCATGAGGAGCGCTACCGGGCCCTGTTGAAAAATGTGGAGACCGCAGCCGTCTTTGCCAAAAGCGACATCCAGGTCTGGGAGTGCCGCAACTGCGGCCACATCGTGGTGGGCACCAAGGCCCCGGAACGCTGCCCAGTCTGCAACCATCCCCAGAGCTTCTTTGAACTCCGGGCGCAAAACTATTGACGCCTTGCAGCACAAAGCCCCGCAGTCCATTTCGATGGAATGGACCGCGGGGCTTTTCTGTTCTTATGGCCGCTGAAATCGCACCACGTAAGACCCCAAGATCTGTTCACAGGGAATCCGCGCCGCCCCCTGGGGGGTGAGGGGCTCCCTGGGGTACTGGTGCTTCGATTCTGTGGGGATCGCAGGGAGGGTCTTGCCCCCTACCATCTCCCCCTGGGCATCCCCTGGGGCGAAGTGCCAGGCAAAGGTACAGTCGCAGAACTCCTTGTTCTCCCCGATCGTCTCCGCGGGGACGAAGCCGTCAGGGAGGAAGAAGCAGCCGGCGTTGTCCCCCTCTGCCGGGCAGCCGCCGGTGATGCCTACGGCGGTGTAGGTGATTTCCAAAAACTCGCTGCGGAAGGTGGTGGCCTTCCCCTGGCGTTTATAGGAGAACACGGGGCTCTGCCAGTTGGCCACGTTCAGCCATCCCCGCTTGCCCCGGCCCTCCACAGGGGTGTTCAGTTCCAGGTATACCGTCTCCTCCCCGGCCCTGCCGCGAAGCTCGGCGTTGATGCGCAGGACGGGGCGCAGGGAGCTGAAGTCCTCCGGCAGCATCGCCCGGAGGCGGTCCTGTTCCACCTGGTAGGCCATGACGAATTGTTCGATGTGCATGCTGTGATCCCCTCCAAAAGTATTCCCAATACAGAACATGGGCGCTGAACCGCAAGAAAAGATTCCCATTTCGGAATATTTCTGTCCAGCCTCACCCCCGGAACCGATACCCCACCCCCCAGACAGTCTCAATATACTGGATATGGTCGGGGTTGGTCTCGATCTTGTCTCGGATGTGTTTGATATGCACCGTCACGGTAGAGGGGTCCCCACAGGCGTCGGTGCCCCAGACCCGGCTGAACAGGCGGTCCTTGGAGAACACGGTGTCGGGGTTTTCCGCCAGGAACAGCAGCAAGTCATACTCCTTGCCGGTCATGGTCTGCTCCCGGCCGTTCACCCACACCCGCCGGGCGGCCCGGTCGATCTCCAGGCCCCGGATGCGCAGGACCTCCTCTTTGGGCTTCTCCCGGCCCCCCACCAGGCGCTGGTAGCGCTGGATATGGCCTTTCACCCGCGCCACCAGCTCACTGGGGCTGAAGGGCTTTGTGATGTAGTCATCCGCCCCCAGGCCCAGGCCACGGACCTTGTCGATGTCGTCCGCCAGGGCGGAGATAATCATCACCGGCACGTCCTTCTCCTCCCGGAGGCGGCGGCAGATCTCAAAGCCGCTGAGGCCGGGGAGCATCACGTCCACAATGACCATGGCCCAATCCCCTGCCAGGGCCTCCTGGAGGCCCACGGTGCCGTCGGTACACAGGGTGCAGTGGAAGCCCCCGCTCATCTCCAGATAATCCCGCTCCAGCTCGCCCACGCTCTGGTCGTCTTCAATGATGAGAATATTCATCCTGCGGCCTCCTTTGTCAATGGTAGGTAGAGGAAGGCGTCGGTGCCCTCCCCCTCCCGGCTGGTGAGCCAAATTTTCCCCCGGTGGCTCTCCAGGATACTTTTGCAAATGGCAAGGCCCAGGCCGCTGCCGGGGACCTTACTGCTCCGGGCGGTATCCTCCCGGTAAAAGCTGTCGAAAATATGCTCCATGGCCTGGGGGCTGATGCCCTTGCCGTTGTCCGACACCTGGACGATGACCCCACCCTGGTAGTGCTGGGCGGAGAGGGACACGTCCCCCTCTGGGCGGCCGTACTTCACCGCGTTGGAAATCAAATTGTCCAGCACCCGCTTCAGCTTTCGGGGATCCGCCAGCACCGGCACCCGCTGGTCCGGGAGCTGGACCCGGAAGCCCATGCCCGCCCCCTCCAACTCCAAGTGGTACTCCTCGGAGAGGTCCTGCAAGAAGGCGGTGAGGTCCACCGGCTCGAATTGGTACTGCATCCGCCCCAATTCATATTCGGAAAAGTCCCGCATGTCCCCCACCAGCTGTTCCAGGGCCAGGGTCTTGTTGTAAATGGTCTCCAAATAGTGGTCCCGCTTCTCCTCGGTGGAGGCGATGCCGTCCTTGATTCCCTCCACATAGCCCTTGATGACGGTGATGGGGGTGCGCAGATCGTGGGAGAGGTTGGCCATCAACAGGCCCCGCTCCTGCTGGGCGCGGGCCTGCTTGGCTGCGGCCTCCTTCATCTGCCGCCGGACGCTCTCCAGGGACTGGCACAGGGCATCCAGCTCCCGTTCGGGACAGCTCAAAATCTCAAAATTCAAGTCCCCCATCCGCAGGTTGTCCGCCGCCTGGCGCAGGGTTTTCAAGGTGGCCGCCAGGCGCCCGGTGAGCCGGGAGGTGAGGGCCACACACACGATGGCCACCGCCAGGCACAGCAGGATCACCCCCAGGATGATATAGGGCAACATCCCGCCGGGGCCCTCCAACTGGCCTGCCAGTAGCTGCAAAAGGGTATAGAGGAACTCCTCCCCCTGGGGGTTGTTGGCGGAAAAGAGCACCAGCAGCGTGACGCTCAGGCCCACGCCGATGATCAGGGACAGCAGGAGCATCAGCAGCCCGGTTTGAAGGAAGCGCTGGCGGAGGGTGATTTTTTTATACATGGTGCGGCCTCCTTTTGTTTTCGAGTTCACGCCGCCGCGTACCTTAAGAGAGAACGGTCGTTCGGTTGGGCTCCCGCCCAAACCTGGCCAGAGGCTCTGCCTCTGGACTCCGCCACCTTTGTGGTGTCACGCTACGCCTGTTCGCGACGCGGCTCTAAGCCCCTCCGACTCCGGCGAACCCATCCGGGGCCTACGGCCCCTCCTTGGGCTTCGCCTGCGCTCCGGGTCTTAGCCCGCTGCTCACGACGGCTCCGCGCTTCGGCTGAAAAAGGTGGACGAAAACTTTATGCTTCCTTCCGCTCGAAGAGTAAGTAGCCCCCGCAGGCAAACACCAGGCCATATCCCGCCAGCAGCCCGATGCGAGACAGCATGGGCAGGAAGGGCAGGGTGGTACCGATCCACAGGTTGTGCCAGCGCAGGTAGCCCACAAACACCAGGCCCCCCACAGAGGGCAGATAGGTCCCCAGGGCCACCAGCCCCAAGTACAGCACCACGCACAGCAGCACCGTCAGGCTGGCGCTCTTGGCCAACTGGTTCACCAGGGCGAAGAACAACACCAGCACCGCCAGGGGGATCAGGTCCAGCAGGCAGGCGCCCAGACTGGAAGCGATGCCCCTGGTGCCCTCCCCCAGGATCAGCTGGGTGAGGGTGGTGACCACGAAGATCACCGCCAGGTCAATGGCGCACAGAAGGAACACCGCCAGGGCTTTGGAGAAAAACAGCTTCTCCCGGCGCACCGGACGCATGAGGGAAAAGCGGATGGTGTGGTCCGACTCCTCCGCCACGAAGAGGTCGCAGGAGGCCATGATGGCCATCAGGGGCAGGAAGAGGACGATTACAAAGAAGAGGTTGGAGTTCATGAGCCCCCCTAGGATGGCCTCCCGCGAGACCACGCCGCCGGTGATAAAGTTGGCGATCAGCAACCGCAGGGCGCTGGCCATGGAGATGACGCAGCCCAGGATGAGGAACACCCAATATTTCTTGCGTTTCTTGAGTTTGAACCCCTCGTTTTTCAAATTGGCAATAAACTGTTGCATCCCGTTTCCCTCCTCACAGCACCACAGGGCCCTTTTTCTCCCGGACCTTGTCCAGGAAGTAATCCTCCAGGGAGGGGTGCAGCCGCAGGGCCTCCTCCTTGGTGTCAAAGGAGATCATCTCCCCCTCATACAGAACCAGCACGTGGGAGCACATCTTTTCGATCTCCGAGGCCAGGTGGCTGGCCACCAGGAAGGTGACCCCCTTCTCCTTGGCCAGGGCGATGATGATCTCCCGGACCTCGATGGTGGCCTCGATGTCCAGGCCGTTGGTGGGCTCATCCAGCACCAGCAGCTCCGGCTCCGACAGCAGGGCCAGGGCGAGGCCCATGCGCTGCTTCATGCCCAGGGAGAAACGGCCGCAGCGTTCTTTGGCGTAGGGCCCCAGGCCCACCATTTGCAGCACATGCTCCATCCGTGCCTTGTCCACCTGGGGGTAGTACCGGGCCGCCATGGCCAGGTGTTCCCAGGCGGTGAGACTCTCATACAGGGCGGGCTGCTCGATGAGGGCCCCCACCTTGCCCAGGGCTCCCTCCCGGTCGTGGGTGATGTCCGCGCCGAACACCTCCACCTTCCCCTCGGTGGGGGTGGTGAGGCCAGTGATGGCCTTCATGATGGTGGTTTTGCCAGAGCCGTTGGGGCCCAGCAGGCCCACCACCTGGCCCCGCTCCACGGGGAAGCTGATGTTTTTGGCCCCCCGGCCGTTGCGGTAGATTTTGGAGAAATGCTCCAGTGACAGGATCGTCTCCACGCTGCAAGCTCCTTTCGCACAGGAAGCCCCTGGGGGCAGTGTACCCCCAGGGTGTTCCCAGATGTTTCAGATGTTAGATCTCAGGGACGTGACACTTTGCATCAGTCGTCGTCCTGGCTGAGGTTCGTCCAACCCTCCAGGTTCAGGGGCTGGACCTTGGTGGTGCCGTAGTCGCTGGCGGTGAGGTTGGCGGTAAGGGTCAGGCTGTGGGCCTTGCCTTCCAGGTCCTTGGTGGAGAAGGTAGCGGTGATGCTATTCTCCGTCAGGCGGCCTTGGTCGTCCACGGCGAAGGTGCAGCTCACGGTCTCCAGGGCCATGTCCTCGCCCATGATGCTGTACAGGCGGAGCGTCGCATCTTCCCCATGGCAAGCAGCATAGTAGTCGCTCTCTTTTTCGTAATAGGTGGTGCTGCCATCGGCAGCCACATAGAGCACGCCCTTGTTGCCCTTCTCCTCCACCATGTTATAATACTCGTCGAAAAAATCGTCCTGGAACTCGATATACTCATTCACAAGCTCCATGTTGGCCTCGACCCACGCTTCGTCGTAGTCGTTGATATAGTTGTCGATCAACTCCTGGGAGAGCGCCTCCCCGGTCTTTTCCTGGTAGCGAGCCATGGTGGTCTTATCCTGGTCCTCCCAGCTAACATAGCCGCCGCTGTTGTAGCTGGCGGTGGCGGTAGAGTAGGCCATCAGGGACAGCCCGGCGTTCACCACGGCGGGCACCTGGCTCTGGGCGATGTCCACCTGGTACTTGCTCACGCCGTCCTCTTTGCCCACGGCCACGAAGTTGTTCTTCAAGTCGCCCACCACAGTGTCGGCGGCCAGCTCAAAGAAGGTGATCATGCGCTTTTCCAGCTCGCTGTCCTGGTCGATGCCCAGGAGGCTGGTGTAACCAGGGCCGTCGTTTTTGTAGCTATAATAGGTGTTGGGCTCCATGCTGCTGCTATACCAGGTGTTGACGCCATCGCACATCACATCCACGTCTTCATAGGCCTCTCCCCGGACATTCTTGCTGCTGCGGCTGTCCCAATTCTTGCCTTCCTTGGCATAGGACACATCCACCTTGTCCAGCTGCGTGCCATCTACGGAGATGCTGTAGCTGCCTTTGAGGGTGACGTTGTCCGTCTCCAACAGCAGCTTTTTCGCGCCGTTCTTGTAGGCGGCGTAGCCGTTGACGCTGCTGAAGGCCGCCCCGGCGGACACCGCCAGGACCAGTACGCCTGCCACCAGGCAGACTGTCACTTTCCGTTTCATCATCTTAGGTTCCTCCTTTTCCTCGTTCCCTGTTCCTTGGGATCCTTATGCTTCTGTGTCCGCTGCCACGGGGTCCATGGTTTCCTCTTCCTGGGAGATGTCCCGCCAGCCGGTGACGTCCAGGGGCGCCACGGTGGCGTTGCCATAGTCTTTGGCGGTGTAGTGGACGGTAAAGCCCAGGGTATGGCTCTGGCCTCTGACGTCCACAGTGGCGAAGTTGACCTGGATGGTGTTCTCTACTAAGCGGCCCTGGTCATCCACGCCGAAGCTGCAATCCACCGTCTCCAGGCTCAGGTCCTCCCCGATGAAGGCCTCCCAGTTGTCGGCATACTCCTCCGGGTGGGCCTCATAGAAGTCGTACTTGTTGTCGTAGCGGGTCTGTTGGTTGTCCTTGCTGACGTAGAGGATGCCCCCCTGGCCGTTCAGAAAATCGAAGCGGGCATTGGCATACTTCTGCTGGACTTGGTCAAAGGCCTCCACGGTCTCCTGGTTTGCCTCCACCCAGTCGCCGTTGTAACCGTCCAGGTAGTTGTTCCACAGCTCCTGGGAGACGGCGCTGCCGGTCTCGCTCTCATAAAAGGCGGCCAGGCTCCGGTGGTAGTCCTCATAGATCACCTGGTCGTTGGTGCTTCTGGCCTCGGAATAGGCCATCAGGGATAGACCGGCGTTGATGAGGGCGGGCACCTGGTTTTGGGAGATGCTCACCTGGTAGCGGCTCACGCCGTCCTCCTTGCCGGTGGAGACGAAGTTGTTCTTCAAGTCCCCCACCACGGTGTCGGCGGCCAACTCCAGGAAGTTGGTCACCCGGCGCTCCAGCTCGTCGTCGTTGTTGATGCTCACCATATCCGTCAGGTCGTTGGTGTCCGCCTGGGGCACCTCTCTGCTGCGGTAGGTCTGGGGCTCCATGCCGGAGTTGTAGCTGATGTTCACGCCGTTGAGGGTGACGCTGTGGGATTCGTAGCGGGGCTCTCCTGGGTCCTCGCTCCAGCTATGTTGGGCGGAGTCGTTGCCGTTGACGGTCCATTCTCCGCCGTCCTTCACCACTTCCTTGCCGTCTACACAGATGCTCGCGTAGCCGGCCAAGCTCACGTTGTTGCATCCCAGCAGCAAACCCTTCACCCCGTCCTTATAGGCGGCGTAACCATTCACACTGCCGTAGGCCGCCCCGGCGGACACCGCCAGGACCAACACCCCTGCCAAAAGGCAGACCGTCAGTTTTCGTTTTTTCATTGGGATTCCTCCTTTTCCCAGTGATATGCAATCGACGCCTGCGCGTTGCTTGCTTTGAGTATAGCACGCAAGTCCTGAAGAAAAAATACAACTTCTCTTAAGTTTTCATTAAAAAGGGAGAAGGATTCGTGAAGGGGGAAACCCTATATAAATAATATACCCACAAACGTCCGCAAAGTCAAATCTTTTCCTGCATCACAGTATATAGCAGGGAACAAGAGAAACCCGACGAAGGGAAGCCTACCACAGGAAAGAGCACTTCATTTCACCGTTGACAAATACACATCATGCGTATACACTATAGGATGAAGGCGGTGGTACGGGATGACTGCACGCGAGCTGGAAAAAATACTTCTTGCTGACGGTTGGTATCATTTTGAAAGCAGTGGATCACACAAACAATTCAAGCACAAGAAGAAGGCGGGAAAGATCACCATACCACAACATAAAGGTGATGTAAAAGTCAAAACTGCTCATACGATCTTGAAGCAAGCAGGATTGAAATAGGAGGTTTTTGTCATGAGATTGGTTTATCCTGCCGTATTTTATCCTTGTGAGGAATGCGGCTATACTGTCGAAGTCCCAGACCTTCCCGGTTGCGTGACGGAAGGCGATACCCTAGCCGATGCCATCCTGATGGGGGAGGACGCCGCCAGCGGATGGGTCCTAAGCGAGCTAGAGGAGGGCCGGGCCGTCCCCGTAGCCAGCCCCATTCATGCGATCCATCCCGATGAGGAGGGTTTTGTCAGCCTACTGACCCTGGATATGGATGCTTATGCGGAGAAGTATGGAAAAAAAGCCGTGCGCAAAAATCTGACCATCCCCGCTTGGCTGAACACCTTTGCGGAACAGCAAAAGGTGAATTTTTCCCAACTGCTCACCGAAGCCTTGACCGAGCTTTACCAAAAGGCACAGTAACCATTCCAAACCCACCAGGACTGGCATCACTGCCCCTATACAACAAACAAGAGGAGGAAGGCGTTGGCCATTCCTCCTCTTGTTCCATTTACCAAACCTTCGCGCAGCCCACGCCCAGCACACCCTCACCGGTGTGACAGCACACGCTCAGGGGCAGGCTGGTGAGGCCCACTTGATACGCCGGGAATGCCGCCTGGACTTCCTTCTGCCAGGCCTCGCCATAAGCGGGGTCCCCGCCGGTGTAGCCGGAATAGACCGCCATGTTCAGGCCTGCAAAGCGGGTTTGCAGGTCGTCCTTGAGGGCCTGGATGAGGACCTTCTTGGCCTGGCCCATGCCCCGGACCTTTTTATAGGCGTCCAGCTTCCCCCCCTGGATTTGCAGCACAGGCTTGATGTGCAGCACCGCCGCCATGGCCGCCGCTGCCGCCGTCACCCGGCCGCTTTTGCGCAGATACTCCAGGGTGTTCACCGCCAGGTAGATGCTGGACTGGGCCGCCTCCCCCTCCAGGATCCGCTGGATCTGGGCCGGGTCCATGCCCTGTTCCAGCATGGTCCGGGCGTTGCGGATGGACTGCATCAGGGTCAGGGAGATGCGCCGGTCGTCCACCACCAGCACCCGCCCGCCATAATCCTTGGCCAGGGCCTTGGCGGTCTGGCAGGAGCCGCTGAGGCCGGAGGACATGGGGAAGTGGAGGATGTTGTCGTGGTCTTTTAGAAGCAGGTCCCACAGGTGGGTGATCTGCTCCGGCGGCGGCTGGGAGGTGAACACCTCCGCCCCCTCCCGGAGTTTTTCAAAGAACATGCTGTGGGTGCAGGTAGAGCCCTCTAAATAGGTCTCCCCGCCGATGAAAAAGGGCATGGGGATGAGTTGTACATCCAGTTCCTCCGCCATCTGGGGGGTGAGGTTGCTGTTGGTGTCGGCTACAATCGCTGTTTTCAAGATCATTGCCCCTCAATTTCAAGCAGCGTATACACGCCTTATTTTCGGTATTACGATATTATACCATAGCTGGCTTGAATTGACAAGGAGGCAATTTTGCCTGATTGGAAAATTTTTACAGACTTGACAAGTCCCCGGCGGGAAGGTATCATAAAGCATCAGGGAAAAAGGAGGCGTTGTCCTATGGAACCCCGTACCAAAAAGAAACTGGGGGTATGGCTGTCTGTGGCCGGAGTGCTTCTGGTGCTGGCAGTTTACGGCGGGATCTACGCCGTTATGTTCACCCTGCCCATGCCCCTGCCTATGTTCCTCCTGCTGGAAGGCCTGGTGTTTGCCGCCGGCCTGGGGGTGCTGATCGCAGCGTGGTATCGGATCAAAGAAATCAATGGAGGCGAAGAAGATGATCTTAGTCAATACTGATTACATCACGGGGAAGGACTTGGAGATGCTGGGCCTGGTGAAGGGCAGCACCATCCAATCCAAAAACATCGGCCGGGACATCAGCCAGAGCTTCAAAACCCTGGTGGGCGGCGAGCTGAAGGCTTACACCGACATGATGAACGAGGCCCGTGCCCTGGCCACCAAACGCATGACCGCCGAAGCGGAGGCCCTGGGGGCGGACGCTGTGGTGAACATCCGCTACGCCTCCTCCGCTGTGATGCAGGGGGCCGCAGAGGTGATCGCCTATGGGACGGCGGTAAAGTTCCGCTGAGTGGCTTCCTCTTTGCAAACGTCGAACAAATGGAACCGCCGGAGCCTTACTCATAGGTTCCGGCGGTTTTCTTCATGTGCGAGGGTTCAGCGATGCCTGTTTGGGCGTTTTGATTCCAGTCAACGCAACGATATCCTTTTTCCTCCAGAGGTCCCGCTGCACACAGTAAAAAAATTCATCCTTCCGTTTCTTAAAAATACGGTAGGGCTCACGCAACGAGTTGTCATAGATGTGGCACACATCGCACACGGGAACCAACTCACGAACCAGTCCCAACGCCTTGTCATAACGAGAGATGATTTTGTCCACTGGCACGTCATGTCCCCCGGCGGAAACGCGGGAGATGACCCGTGCAACATTGATTTGTGGGTCTGCCGTCAGGATATAGTAGCAGCGTATAAAAAAGCCTGCCTCTCGCGCCCGTTTTAGCAAGTTTAAGTTCCGCCCTGTAGACATAACGGTCTCAAAGCAAAAACTTTCCTTTTTCTGCAGCTGGTCCTCCCTGCGGCGCTCGGCCATCTGTGCCGCTTGCAAATTATCGCAGCCTAGCACCCGCTGTATTTCATCCGCATTGATATACACCATGGCGGCTGGGCGCAACAGCGCAGTAATCGTGCTTTTCCCGGAACCATTCGGTCCCGCAAACACGATGACCTCTGGCTTTTTACCTGAGCCGGTCACTATATCGACCCCGCTTCATCGCCTCTCCCATAGGAATCCTTGTCCCATCGCTCTGTTCCAAATACACGCTGCCTGTCTTTATGTCAAATCTGGCAATGGGTTGCTGAAGAATCTGCTTCTTTTTTAACTCTGCCTTCACTGCCATCCGCGCGTTACGGACCAAAACATCATCCGCTGGAATTTTTCCTGCCATTGTGCTTCCCCTTTCTCAAAAAGGCCGATCACTTATCCTATCATTAGTATACTCGACCAGCACCATTTTGTCCAGTCCGCAAAAAGGCTTCCGAAGAAGGGTTCCCCTTCCCCGGAAGCCTTGTTTCATCCCAGGCGCGACAGCCACAGAATGATGCCATAGATCACGCTGGCGGAGATGCCATAGACCAGCACCGGCCCCGCCACGGTGAAGAGTTTCGCCGAGGTCCCTGTGACGAAGCCCTCCTGTTTGAACTCCATGGCCGGGGACACCACCGCGTTGGCAAAGCCGGTGATGGGCACCAAGGTCCCCGCCCCGGCGTGCTTGGCGAGGTTGTCAAAGACCCCAATGCCGGTGAGCAGGGCGGTGACGAAGATGAGGGTGACGGAGGTGGCGGTCCCCGCCGCCTCCTGGCCCAAGCCCGCGCGCTGGTAGCCGTCCAGCAGGAGCTGGCCGATGACACAGATCAGCCCCCCCACCAGGAAGGCCCACAGCATATCCTTCCCCATGGGGGAGGGCTTCGCCTTGCTGGCCACATACTGCTGGTACTCCTTCTGGCTGAGTTTTTCCAAATCCAAAACGATCACCTCCCTTCCAGTATGTCCCGCAACGGCGGCGCTATGTTGCCTTTTGAAAAAAAGCTTGACTTTCCGTGGGATTTCGGTATAATAGGATAGCTTATCCATGTGAATACGTTTTGATAAGCCATCCTTTCCGCCGCTGCGGGCGGCGGACATCTAAGTCCATAAGGAGGTGCAAAGAACCATGGCAAAGGTAACTGCAAACTACGAAGTGGTCTACATCATGGACCCCGCTCTGGGGGATGAGGCCATCGCCGCAATGATCGAGAAGTTCAAGGCTCTGGTGGAGAGCCAGCAGGGTACTGTGGCTGAAGTCGATGATTGGGGCAAGCGTCGTCTGGCATATCCCATCAATGACCTGAACGAGGGCCACTACGTCCTCATGACCTTCACGTCCACGCCCGACCTTCCCGCTGAGATGGACCGCGTGATGAAGATCACCGAAGGCGTTATGCGCTCCATGATCGTCTGCAAGGACGAGAAATAAGGGGGACTTGCTTTGTTAAACAAGATTTTCCTCCAGGGCCGGTTAGTGGCCGACCCGGAACTGCGCCACACCCCCAGCGGCGTGGCCGTGGCCTCCTTCCGCATCGCCGTGGACCGGAACTATAAGGACCGGGAGACCGGCGAGCGCAAGGCGGATTTCATCAATGTCGTTGCCTGGCGGCAGACGGGGGAGTTCGTCTCCCGCTTCTTCTCCAAGGGCCGCATGGCCATTGTGGAGGGGGAGCTCCAGACCAGGGACTACACCGACCGGGATGGGAACCGCCGCTACGCCACCGAGGTCGTGGCCAGCAACGTCTACTTTGGGGATTCCCGCAGGGATGGGGACGGTGGTGGGAGCTATGCTCCTCAGGGCAGTGGGAGTTATGCTCCCCAGGGCGGTGGAAACTACGCCCCCCAGAACCACGGCGGCTACAATGCTCCCCAGGGAGGCCCCCCATCCGGCGGCGGCTACAACGCCGCGCCCCCCGCCGTTGACCAGTTCGCGGATCTCACCGACGACGACGGCGAGCTGCCCTTCTAAGGCGGCAGCACATATTATACAAGGAGGTTTGCCACCATGGCTATGGATAGAGAACGTCCCCGCGGCCGCAAGCGCCGCAAGGTCTGCACGTTCTGCGTGGATAAGGTCGAGCACATCGATTACAAGGATTCCGCTAAGCTGCGCCGGTTCCTCTCCGAGCGCTCCAAGATCCTGCCCCGCAGAACCACCGGTACCTGCGCAATGCACCAGCGCCAGCTGACCGAGGCCATCAAGCGCGCCCGTCAAATCGCGCTCCTGCCTTACGTCACCGACTAACTTCTTTTTCTCTTCTTTTTCTTGAAAGAAAAAGAAGCAAAAAGAACTTTCATTTCGTTACGGGCGCTGGTGGGAATCTGCACTGGTCGCTCGATAATGAAGTAGGGTTTTTCCTTAAACTTTTTCACGCCGCAAACGGGTTTGTTTGCGGCGTGTTTTTGTTTGTGTACAACGAAACAGATTCCCACCAAAAGGCTCCTTTTGAAAGGAGCTCCCGGCGAAGCCGGGTGAGGATTGCCTCC
>CAJTQP010000037.1 GCA_910578575.1 uncultured Oscillospiraceae bacterium | reverse complement strand
TGGGCACTTTGCTTCCCTCCTTCATAACAGAATGATTTCATAGGTACTCGAAACGCTCACGCGCTCCGTGTGGGAGAGAGTGCCCTCTCTCCAGTGCCTGCCTTGAGAACTTCCCCAAAAACTGTACTGCGTACTGTTTTATATGAAAGCGCCTCGCGGCAAAGCCTTTGCTTTGCGCCTGCGCGCAAAAATGCGAAATAAAAAATAGCGGTGTTTTGCCGATCACTTCTTGCCGGCCTTGGGTCTCTTGGCACCGTACTTAGAGCGGGCCTGCATACGGCCCTGGACGCCCTGGGTATCCAGGCTGCCACGGATGATGTGATAACGCACACCAGGCAGGTCCTTGACACGGCCGCCGCGGATCATGACCACAGAGTGCTCCTGCAGGTTGTGGCCCACACCGGGGATATAGGCGGTGACCTCATAGCCGTTGGTCAGGCGCACACGGGCGATCTTACGCAGAGCGGAGTTCGGCTTCTTCGGGGTGGAAGTACGAACGGCAGTGCACACGCCGCGCTTCTGGGGGGAGGGCAGGTCGGTCTCTCTGTTCTTCAGGGTGTTGAGGCCCTTCTGCATGGCGGGAGAATTGGACTTGTAGGTCACCTTCTCTCTTCCCTTGCGAACCAGCTGATTAAAAGTAGGCATAGTATTTCCTCCTTTCCTAAAAAATGGTGATGATGTGTATATTCTAACCGCCCTAGGCCGTGCCTATGCGGAGAATATCGAAAAAACTTTTCACAGGATGGTGGCGGCTACGGCGCTGCCCACGGCGATGCCGCAGGCGCTGCCCAACTGGGCCATGGTGGGGACGCTTTCCGTCTCCACCCCCTGTTCCCGGCACAGGGCCGCCACGGGCTCTGTGATACGAGGGTCGGCATCCTGGGCCAAAAATACCCGCTGGACGCCGCCGTTTTTCAGGGCGCGGGTCACCTGCTTGGCCCCCGTCACTTTTTTTGCAGATTTCAAGTCGGCCAGCATAGGGGATTTCCCTTCCTTTCCCGGTTGGATTCCTGGAAAATCCTTGGGTTTCATGGGATTTGTACCCGTGAAACATTTCACCGCAATTTGAAATTTTAGCACACTTGCCACACAACGTCAAGTGGTGAGACTGTGTGAAGATTTCCTTGGAATGCCAGACAGCTTGGACATATTGCCGGGCCGTCCTCCCTTATCCCGTCATCATGTGCCAGGAAAGCCCCAAAAGCGCCAACAGCTGCAAGCCCAGGATCAGGGGCATCCCCAGGCGAAAGCTTCTGTGCTGGGTCTTGTGGCGAAACAGGGACATGCCCAGCATGGCCCCCACGCTGCCACCGAAGAGGGCGGAGAAGAACAGGGTCTTTTCCGAGATGCGCCAGCGCCCCCCCTTTGCCTTGGCCTTGTCCACCCCCATGAGGGCAAAGGCCAGGAAGTTCCAGACCAGCAACCAGAGCAAAACCGCCTTCTGCATCCCTTCTCCTCCTCTCCAGCGTCGTTGCTTCCCATCATACCAGCTTTCCCAGGAAATACAAGACCCAAAATTGGCCCTGGGCCAGCCACTCTCCGTTGACTTTCCGGCCCGGCTTCGCTACTATGTAACTACCGACCCCGAAGAAAGGAGGGCTTCCATGGACCGTTCCACCACCTGTTGTTTCACCGGCCACCGCCCCAACCGCTTGCCCTGGGGGGAGCGGGAGGAGGACCCCCGCTGCCTGGCCCTAAAGGAGCAGCTGCGCCAGGCCGTGGAGCAGGCATACTGCCGGGGCTTTCGCCACTTCCTCTGCGGCATGGCCCGTGGGGCGGACCTCTACTTCTGCGAAGCCGTCCTGGCCCTGGGCCAGGAGAAGCCGGACCTCACCGTGGAAGCGGCCGTCCCCTTTACAGACCAGGCCCTGCGCTGGCCGGAGGCGGACCAGGCCCGGCGGGCGGCCCTGCTGGACCGCTGCCACTACGAGACGGTGGTGCAGCACCACTATAGCCCCTCCTGCATGGCCCGGCGCAACCGCTACATGGTGGACCGCTCCGCCCTGCTCCTGGCAGTCTACGACGGCATGCCCAAGGGGGGGACCGCAGGGACCTTGGCCTACGCCCGCCAACAGGGCCTGGAGACCCTGGTCCTGGACCTCAAAGGGTGGTAATACAGGCCGGAGGGAAACCCGCTGTTTCCCTCCGGCCTGTGCCGTATTCTGCAATTTCTCATGCCCTTTTCCTGGTCAGCTGCCGTCCCAGCCGGGCCTTGGCGCTGTCCCAGAGGAACGCCACGGCCACCGAGGACAGAAGCACCGCACCATACAATAAAATCATCCCCCACGTCCCCGCTGTGAAGGGGAACCTTTGGAAGACGTACAACAGCAGCACATGGCAGAAGTACACCGTCATAGAGTGTTTGGCCAAAAAGTTCACAACGGCCCGGACCCCGTCGAATTTCCCCAGCCAGCCCCACAGGGCAAAGAGGCTCAGCAACACCAGCAGGGTATACAGGTTCAGCGCCAGCTTGATGGAGTCCAGGGAGTTCATCCCATAGCTCTCCGCCACATACACCCCCGCAAACGCCAGGGTCGCCCCCAGGATGGCCAGCTTGTGGGCCTGGGCGAAGGCCACCAGCCCCTCTGCCCGCACCCGGTCCAGGGCACAGCCTACCGTAAAGTAGAACAGCCAGGTGGGCAGCAGCAGCCACAGGTAGGGCCGGACCAAGGAGGGGATCAAGTCCACCCCAAGCTCCAGCAAAAAATATAGCTCCTCTACCAGGCAGGTCACCACCAGGGCCACCACAACGCTGGCCACCGGTGCCCGCTCCACCCATTTCTTCAGCAGAGGATACACCAGATAGCACTGGAAGATGATGACCACGAAATAGAGGTGCGGGGCGGACTGTCCCTGGACAAAGGCCCGGAGATAGACCCAAAGGCTCTCCATCCCCCCGTCAAAAAATTCCCTCAGGGCACCTCGCTGCTCATATAAGAAGTACAGGGTGAACCACAGCGCGTAGGGCAGCCCCAGCTTCACCAGGCGCTTTTTGTAAAAGCCCAGCGTCCCTCCAGTCCCCCTGCTCAGCCCCAGAGAGATGCCCGATATCACCACAAACATGGGCACGGCGAAGCGGGACAACTGGTTCCAAAGAAAACCCAAGCTGATGCCCCACAGAGTATAGGCACCCTCCGCGTACACATAGCCGCTGGTGACATGGATGGCCACCACCGCCAGCATGGCCGCCACACGGGCGAAGTCCAGGGCCGCAAGCTTTTTGCTCTCCATTCCGCTCCCCTCCTTTCCCCTGCCTGGGCCCCACCACGGGGCCGCGAAAAGGGGCCGTTGCAGAACTTCCGCAACGGCCCCTGATGTTTCCCGCTATCGGGGCAGGCGCGTCACTGGCCTGTGCCAGTGTCCCCGCCACTGCCTGTGCCGGTTCCTCCGGCGCTGTCTCCGCTTCCGGTCCCGCCGCTACTGCCGCCGGAGCCACTGCCAGAGCTGCCGCTGCCAGTACCGGAACTGCCAGAGCCGGAGCTGCCGCTCCCCGTTCCTGTGCCGCTGCCTCCACTGCTGCCGCTGCCGGTACCAGTCCCGGTACCGCTGCCGCCGGTGCCACTACCGGTGGCGCCGGTGTCCGGGGGTTCCACGCCCTCCTCCGGCGCATTGCCGGTGTCCTGGGTGGGGTCGTGAGCGGTGGCATCGGGGTTCTCCACCACGTTCACCACCATCTCCTTAGTCTTCTTCCCCGCGGTGGCCTTGATGACAGTCTTGCCCACATCCCGGCCAGTGATGGTGCCATCCTCATCAATGCGGACGATGGCGCTGTTCTGGCTGCTCCAGGTAACAGCGGCAGGGGTCATGCCCTCCTCCATCTGGACGTTGGCGGTGAGCTTACGTGTTTCCCCGGAGCGGATGGTGATCTCATCATCATCCAGCTCAATGTTCAGCACACCGGGAGCCGTCTGGGCCACCTCCACCTTGCTGCTGACGGTCTTGCCGTCGATGTTGGCGGCGATGGTGGCCTGTCCCACCCCTTTGCCTGTGAGGGTAGCGGTGGTCCCCTCGCCGCTGACAGTGACCACGTTGTTGTCGTTGCTGCTCCAACTGATGGTGCCGGTCTCCGTCCCCTCTGGGATGCCAGTGATGGTGGCCTCGGCGGTCTCGCCCAGGACGATGGTGTTGGTGGAGAGCTCCATCTTATAGTCGGCCTTCCCGCTGCCGGTGAAGGACTTGATCACCAGCAGGGCCATGATGATGACCACCACCCCGATGACGATGGGCACCGGAGAGATGCCCTTGCGCTTAGGGGGCGGGGTATTCTTTCGTTTTGTGCTGGAGCCGGAGGCGCTGCTGCGCCGCGTGGGCTGAGGCTCTGGGGAACGGCGGCGGCTGCCGCTGCCCTGGGGCGGCGGGGGCGGACGGTTGCCCCGGTCCCAGTTGCCGCCACCGGACCCACCGCTGCTACGGCGGCTGCCGCCGCTGGAGCTGCCCCCCCGTGATCCAGAGGAACGGCCGGAGCTGCGGCTGCGGCTGTTGCCATGGTCGTCCCAGTTGGGGGCGGTGCGCTCCCACTCCTCCTGCTCAAAGTCCCGGTAGGGGGTCCCGAAGCGATCCCGCTTCACATAGCCCTGATCATAGCCTCTGTCGTACTCCCGGCCCCGGTCATAGTCCCGGTAACGGTCATAGCCCCGGTCGTAGTCCCGGCCATAACCGCGGTCATAGTCCCGGCCCTGGCCCCGGTCGTAGCCCCGGTAGCCGTTTCGGTCGCCGGAGGAGCGGGAGTTCCCGCGGGGGTAACGGCCATTGTATTCATCATACTCGTCGTAACGCATGGTCAATCCTCCTGACTTGGTCAAGTCATCGGGTACTCTCCGGCCTCCGTGTTCTGGCCGGAAAGCCGCCTCTTCCCTGGTTTTTCCCTGGGAATTGAGGCAATGTGGTTTATTATACCATATCTTCCTTCCCCTGAAAACGCACAATTTGTAAAGTTTCTGGGAAAACTCCGTCCCTTCTCTTAGGCACTTTCTCTTGTCTATTTATATACTATTTTCCACCACAATACAAGGCAGGAGACCCTTTCCCGGCCTGCTGCGCCGTTTTCTTGTGGAAAATGACGAAAAAATTTTGCCGGAACCTGACGCTTTCCCCTGGCCCCGGCGGGGCTGCCCTGGGTTCTTGTGCGATTCCCCGGCTTGTGCTATACTTTTCCTGACACGAAAAAACCACCCGCGGGAGGAAACCTCAGCCTCCCTGCGCCAATGGGAGGGATCTCAATATGACAAACGAACTGCTGCCCCAGGGGAAGGCGGCCGCCCTGCTGCCCCAGGTCTCCTTTACCGTCCCCGGTCTGTTCCTCTTCTCCGAACTGGTCTACCAGTGCATTGAGCAGGTGGAGGCCAAATTTTCCTACCACATCCCCGTCCGCTTTCTCTACGGCTCCCCTCAGATCCGCTGGAACTGCGGGCGGCTGGTGCTCATCAACCACCATGAGAGCCTGGAGGAGATGGAGCGGGAGTTGAAAGGGGCCGTCCAGCACGGCATCACCCCCCTGCTCACCTTCACCTCCCCCCTGCTCCAGCAGGAGGATTTGAAGGACCCGGTGTGCAACGGACTTCTGGAGATTTTGGAGGAGGTCCGGGGCGGAGTGGTCCTGGCCAGTCCCCTGCTGCGGGACTACATCCGCGCCCACTACCCCCACGTGACCATGCACGCCTCCATCATCCTCACCACGTATGCCCAGGAGCGCAACGCCGCCTATTACCGCCAGCTCTCCCAAGAGTATGACTACTATGTCCTCCACTCCGATGACAAGTTCCAGCCGGAGTTGCTCCGGCAGCTGCCCAAGCACAATGCGGAGATCATATTAAATGAGCGCTGCGGCTATCAGTGCCCCCAGCGGAAGGAGCATTTCATCTCCATCGCCCAGGATCAGACCGCCCTGCTGGACGGCTGCGGCCCCCTGTCCAACTTCCTGGACCGCTGCCCCTACGTGCCGGAGGGCAAGCAGCGGGAGATGCCCACCCGGAGCATCTCCTCCACCGTTCAGGAGGCGGCGGCTTTGGCGGAGATGGGCTTTGACCTCTTCAAGCTCCAGGGGCGGCTGGATAGCCCCTATGTGTTCTTCTTTGACTTTTTGCGCTATGCCCTAGAGGGGGAGTTGGCCTTCCCCACCATGTATCCCATCTTCTCCTATTCCATCTATAACCATTTGAAGGAGAAGGAGCGGAAACGCCGGGAGCAGGCCAAGTCCTCCCCCCAGAAGTGAGGTGCCCCTTATGGAACTGTCTTTTCAGCTTGCCGACCCCGCCGGCAACGTCACCCTTCTGGTGACCACCCCTGTGCCCAGGGAGGACTATGCCACCCTGGCCGCCCGCCTGCTCTCCATCCCGGAGCTCCACGCCGAACAGGTGGGCTTTCTGGCCCCACCCCAGGGGGAGGGGGTCATCCGCCTGGAGATGATGGGTGGAGAGTTCTGCGGCAACGCCCTGCGCTGCGCGGGGTTATACTACGCCGTCCAGCAGGGGCGCCGCCGGGCGGGCCGCTTCCCGGTGGAGATCAGCGGCTATGACCAGGCCCTCTCCGTCCAGGTCAACCCCCTGGCCAACCAGGTGTCCGCGGAGATGCCCCTGCCCCAGGCGGTCCAGACCTGTACCCTCTTTGGCGCCAACGCCCAGGCGGTCCAGCTCCCCGGCATCGTCCACGCCGTCAGCTTCCTTCCACCGGACCAGCCAGAGGCGGCGGTAAGGGAAGCCCTGGAGGGCCTGGCCCAGGCGTATGGCGTCCCCGCCGCCGGGGTCATGTTCTGGGACCGGCAGCGGTCCACCCTCACCCCGGCGGTGTACGTCCAGGGGACAAGCTCCCTGTATTTTGAACGCAGCTGTGCCTCCGGCAGCACCGCCGTGGCCGCCTGCCAGGCCCTGAACAGCCAGCGGGATGGGAGCTATAAGCTGGCCCTGAAACAGCCCGGCGGCACCATCCACACCACCGCCACCCTCCGGGGCGGCAAACTGCAACAGCTCACCATCGGCGGGGTGGTGAGCTTGGGGCAGGCGTATACCGTGACATTCTAACAAGCACAGCCATCCTCCAAACAAAAAGCACGTCCCAGGCGCCGGTTTTCATCCCCGCCTGGGACGTGTTTGTTATGTCATGCCACTATGCGTTTTCTAACTCAAGCGGCTTTCTTTTGGTTGTTGCTCTGATCTTTTCCTCCGGTGGCGGCTTTCTTCTCCTTGTCCGTGCCGGTGGTCTGCTTCTTCTGGTCCTTGCTGTCCTTCTTGTTGTCTTTGTCCGTCTTACTGTCCTGCTTGGTCTGCGCCTCCTGCTGGGTCTTGCTGTTCTGCTTGCTCTTATTGTTCTTGCTGGTGGGCTTGGTGGTCCTGTTCTTCTGGATCTGACTCTGGCTTTGGGCCGGCTTACTGGTGGAGGCCTTCTTGTTGCCGTTGCTGTTGCAGCCGGCCAGCAGGGAGAGGGAGAGGAGCAAGGCCAGGGCCAGACTACCGATGCGCTTCACTTTCATGTTTTTCATGGTTCCATTCATCCTTTCAACTTAAGTGGTTCAGGCGTTGTATCCTTCCTGATGCTACTATCCTACCAGAGAGTTCTTAAAATTCCCCCGCTGAAATTCTGAAGCATTCTGAAGATTCGCCTCATTTCCGTGACCCGGCCTGACACAGCGTAAAAGGAGGACACCCCTATGAACCCAACCATTCATTTGATCTCTGTCCAGGCGTCGGAGTTTTTGGATTTTTGCAAACGCCTGCAAGGGGCTTTTGCCGTGGCCTGGGTCTGGCCGCCTTGCAGGCTATTGAGGCCAAATGTCCCAACACCAGTGTCTGGGAACCGATGACCCTCACGCAAAGCAACCGCAGCGGCAACAAACTGCCGCTGCGGTTGCTTTGTCGCGGGCTCACTGCACCAAAGGCAGGGTAAGCAACACGCAAAATTGACCTGCCTCCTCTTGGGCAGAAAAGCTGCCCCCGTGGTGCTGTAAAATACGCTGACAGGTGTTCAGTCCGATATTGGTGCTCTCCTTCTCGTCCCGCTGGCCGGAGATGTGATTGGTCAAGCTCAGCTGGAGCTGTGCTCCCTCCCGGCGGCAGAGGATCTCCACCGGCTGTTCGGGGGCGGCGTACTTGAGCAGGTTGGCGTAGAGATTATCAAAGGCCCGGCGCAACAGCCCTGTGTTTGCCAGCAGGCTCCCCTTCAGGGGGCCCAGTTCCGCCTGCACCGAAAAGCCCTTGCTTTTGAGAGAAAAGATATACTCCCCCCAGAACTGCTGGATCAAGCCGTCGGCGTCCACCCGTTCCAGCTCTGGCTCCTCCCACTCTGAGGAGTAGACCAAAAAGTACTCAAAGAGCTTGTCCGCCATGGACTTGATCTGCATGGTCTTGTCCAGGCTCCGGTGGATGAAGTGCCGCAGCTGCTCCGCCCCGTCATACTTCCCCCGCTCCATCAGTTCCAGATAGGCCAGCAGGGCGGTGAGCGGCGTGCGCAGGTCGTGGGACATGGCCGTGACCAACTGAGAGTTGGCGCAACGCATTTGGGATTCCGCCGCCTGATGGGCCAGGATGGACCGGCGCATCTGGTCAATGCCCCCGGCCAGCTCCCCCAGCTCATCTTCCCCCTTCACCGTCACCGGATGGCACAGGTCGCCTCCCGCCAAAATGTCCAGCTCCTCCTTCAGCTTTTGCACATAGCGCAGCTTGCGGTGGACGAAGCTGATGAAGCACAGGGAGAATAGCAGAAAGGCCGCCAGGCCGGAGAGGCCCATGACCCAATAGAAAAAGGCGTCTCCGGCATAGTAGTACAAAAACGCCTGGGTCACATTGCCGTCGCTTAGGGTAAGGGTATAGGCGCGCTGGGGGTCCTCCGCCTCTATGACAAAGTCCTCTACTTCCAGCTCCGTTTCCAACTCCGCCCCTGATCGCGGCGATTCGTACAGGATCTCTCCATCCAGATAAACCGTCAGATAGACCTGTTCTCCCCGGCTGCACCAAGCATTGAGGCGGTGGAGATTTCTTCGCCCGATGTCCTCCTGCTCCACATAGCGCTGTAGTTGGGCGAACTGTTGGTCCGCCATCTGGTCCACGATGGGCTTCCCATAGACGGTCTTCTCCAGCACATAGCTCCCCACCTTGGCGCAGAGCCCAAACATCACCGCCGCCGCCAGCAGGGACAGCAGTACACCGCAGAACAGTTGGGCGCTGAGGCTGCGGGAGACGCGCTTATTCAATGCGATACCCCTTCTCCCAGACGGTGCGGATGGTCTGGCAGTTGTGGGGGTCGTCCCCCAATTTGCGGCGGATGTTGCGGATGTGGACCATCACCGTGTTGTTGGAGTTGTAAAAATAAGGCTCGTCCCAGATGCTCTCATAGATGTTCTGCACGGAGAATATCCGCTTACGGTGGGTGGCCAGCAGATGGAAGATGCGGTACTCCGTGTCTGTCAAGGCCACTTCCCGCCCATTCTGGCGCACCACCCCTTGGCCGGGGTCCAGCTCAATGGAGCCGCAGCAGTGGATGACATCCCCGCTCTCCCCATGCTTGGCGCCGTATACATAGTAACGCCGCAGCATGGCCTTTACCCTGGAGATCAGCTCCGTATAAGAGAAGGGCTTGACCAGGTAGTCATCGCCCCCCACGGAAAACCCCATGGTCTTATCGGAGTCCTGGGACTTGGCCGTAAGGAAGAGCACTGGCACTGCTGAGCGCTTTCGCACTTCCGCACAGGCGGCATAGCCCCCCAGTCCTGGCATCATCACGTCCAAAATCACCAGGTCCACCGAATCGTCCAGGAGCTCCAACAACTTCGTCCCATTGGCGGCCTCCAGCACGGTGTAGCCCTCGCTGCACAGCAGCAGCCGCAAGACCTCCCGAATCTCCGGGTCATCATCTGCAAAGAGAATTTTCTTGCCTTTCATGGACCTTCCCCCTCTGTTGATTTGGTCTCATTATACTGGGCCAGCGGGCGAATTCATAGAGAAACCATAGAAAATTAAGATTTCTTCAGGACTTCTTTAAGAAAAATTTTATCCTTTTTTGTTATAATGGACCCATCAAAGCGATCCGCCTGGGGACACGGCGGGAAGGGGGGCAGTGTATGGGGAACGTTACCAGAGTAAAAAACATCCTCACCGGCGGGATGATGGTCCTTCTCCTGCTGCTGGGCATCTTCCTGATCCGGGGCTACCTCAACGGGCACTTCGACTCCCCCGAAACCCTGCGCACCTACGTGGGCAGCTTCGGCCCCTTCTCCCCGGTGATCTTGACGGTGATCCAGGCGCTGCAAGTGGTGCTGCCGGTGCTGCCGGGCTTTCTGGGCTGCATCGTGGGGGCGGGACTGTTCGGGGCGGCAGGGGGCTTCTGGTGCAACTACATCGGCATCAGTGCCGGCTCCATCCTGGCCTTTCTCCTGGCCCGGCGCTTTGGGGTGGGGCTGGTGCGAAAGCTGGTGCCGGTGGAGAAGTATGACCGCTGCGTGGCCTGGGTGCAGACGAAGAAGAGCTACACCCTGGTGCTGTCCCTGGCCATCCTGCTGCCCCTGGCCCCCGACGACTTCCTGTGCTATTTCTCCGGCCTCACGGGGATGTCCGCCCAGCGCTTCGTCTCCATCATCCTGCTGGCAAAGCCCTGGTGCATTTTGGCCTATAGTCTCTTCTTCGCTTACATCATTTGAGCACATGAACATAGTATCAGAGCACCGCATTGGTGCGGTGCTCTTTTGCAAGGACTTGCAAAACATTTTTTAGGAGGTATGACCCATGCTCGGCGTCTATAACTACACTGTGATCCTGACTTATTTCGGGATGCTCCTCTCCTTCACCGGCATCACCTGCGCCCTACACGGGGACCTCCACGGGGCCCTGCTGTGCCTGATGCTCTCCGGGGTGTGCGACATGTTCGACGGAAAAGTCGCCTCCACCAAGGTCCGCACCGCCCAGGAAAAGCGCTTTGGCATTCAAATCGACTCCCTCAGTGACCTGATCTGTTTCGGCGTCTTTCCGGCGGTGATCGTCTACACCGTCTCCGATGGCAGCAACCTGAGCTTCTACCTCTCCGCCCTCTACCTTCTGTGCGCCCTCATCCGCCTGGCCTGGTTCAATGTGGATGAGGAGGAGCGGCAGAACAATACCCAGGGCAGCCGGGAGGTCTATCTGGGCCTGCCCGTCACCACGGCGGCCCTGGTGATCCCCGCCCTCATGGGCTTGGGGAAGCTGTGGAACTGGCCTCTACCCCTTCTGGGCCCGGTGGCGCTGCTGGTGATGGGGGTGGCCTTCCTCCTCCCCTTCCGGCTGAAAAAGCCCGCCCTACCGGGGAAGGTGGGCATGGTCCTGTGTGGGGGCGCGGAGTTTCTCCTGCTGTGCCTGGCGGTGGACCTATGAGGGAAAACAGCGGTGCCGTCCGCTTCCTCTATGGCAATGTGGTAGGACGGGCCCTGCTGTCCCTGGTCCTCCGCAGCCATGCCGACCGCTTGGCGGTGGCCTTTCTCTCCTCCCCCCTCTCCCGGCCCCTGGCCCGCTGGCAGGCCAAGCGCCTGGGGATCCCCCCGGAACAGGCCAAGGGCTTTGACAGCTACCAGGCCTTCTTCGCCCGCACTCGCACGGTCCAAGGGGTGGACCTCACCCCAGGCCGGCTCATCAGCCCCTGCGATGGCTACCTCAGCGTCTACCCCATCCAGGCAGACAGCAGCTTTGCCATCAAGGGCTCTCACTACCGCCTGTCTGACCTTCTCCAGGATGACACCCTGAGCCAGAGCTTCCACGGAGGCGACTGCCTGATTTTCCGCCTGTGCCCCACCCACTACCACCATTACCACTACATCGACGACGCCTACCAGGGAGAGCACCACTTCCTCCCTGGCCAGCTCCACAGCGTTCAGCCCATCGCCTGTGAGACCTATCCGGTCTACGTCCGCAACCGCCGCTGCTGGAGCCTGCTCACCACCGACCACTTTGGGCCGGTGGTGCAGGTGGAGATCGGGGCGCTGATCGTGGGCGGTATTTGTAACGAGTGTCAGAACTGCCGCGTCCGCAAGGGGGCGGAGAAGGGACACTTTGAGCTGGCGGGCTCCACCATCGTTCTCCTCCTGCAAAAAGGCCAGCTCCGCCTGCGCCCGGCGCTGCTGGCCCAACTGGAGCAGGGGCGGGAGGTACCGGTAGAGCTGGGGATGTATCTTGGGGATGCCGCCGCTTCCTCCTTACAGAAAGCCAAATAGCCAGGAACACGGCCAGACCAACACCAAAGCTGGCAGCAAGTTCACCGCACTGATCTGTTTGATCTGCGCAATGCTGAGCCCCAGCACCAAGGTGAGCAGGCCACCGATACCGATGAAATCATTCAGCATCGTCTCTGTGGTAAGGGGGATGATGAACTGGGCACAGTAAAAACAGGTGCACAAAATGGCGAATTGTGCTACAACGATCAAATTCATCGCCCTGCCAAGGGTCGTGGCAAAAATGGTGGCGGCAAAAATGTCCATCACCGCCTTTGACAACAAGACCGTAAAGTCCCCGGAAATCCCCTCGCTGATGGCGCCAAAAATATTCGTCCCACTGGCGCAGAAGGTCACCGCGACAATAAGGTAAAACCGCATGTAGGCATCCTGATCCTCTGCGGGCTTGAATTGGAGCTTGGCCAGCAGCCGCTGAATCTGCCCTTTGATCCTATCATCCAAACAGGCGAGCTCTCCGATCAAAGCACCCAAAATCAAAGCCAGGATCACCGCTGGCAGGGTCTGCATCTTCACCAGCGATACGATACCAATGGCCATCGCCGCTACACCGAAGATCACATTCATCGGCTGTTTCAGTCGTTCCGGCACACGGCTCTTCAACACACTGCCCAGATTGGTCCCCAGAAGCACGCAACCGCAATCAATCAATATCCCTTTTGGAATCAATGTTCTCATCCTCCTACCCGTCAGCTCAACAGCTATTTGTCAAATCCTTTCACACATCGATGTTTTTCTCCCAGCGTCTTGTGCAAACCGCCACACAATGCCATCATTTCTCGTTCTTTCCAAAAAGATGTGGCATTTTAACATATTCCCTTTCCCGTGTCAATTCCAAATTTTCAGGGATAAATCAAAGAGACAGACAAGCATTCACGCTGTCTGTCTCTTTGATTTATCCCTTATTCTCCAGAAGCGGCCCTGGAAGCTCCAGAGACCTTCTCCTTGAGGTGCAGCCGGGCCTTACACATCCCCTGGGTCATGGTACCCATGGGGCAGAAGGCGCACCAGCTCCTAGGCTTGAACAGGGCCATGAGCACCAGCCCGATAAGCAGGGAGGTGAGCATCAGGCTGTAAAAGCCAAAGCTATACTGTGCCACCCAGTCGGGCACGCCCCCGGCGGAGTAAGCCCAATGCCAGGGGAGGCGGAAGGACCAGAACAGCTGGACTGCCTGCCGCAGGGAGGCCGCACCGGCCCCCACCAGGTAGGTCTGAAAGACCATATTGCCGAACATGGCCATGAAGAACACCAAAAAGCCATAGCGGAACCAGGTACTGTACATCCACCTGGGGGTGGGACGGTTCCGGGACCACTTCAGCTTCGTGCCCAGCTTCATGTAGAGCTGTCCCCGGCCACACATGTGGTTGCAGAAAAACTTGTTGCCCCCGAAGATGGCAAAGAGCAGGGGCAGGAAGAAGTCCAGCATCCCCAGCCAGGCAAAGAGGATGTTGAAGAAGCCTAGGGAAAAGTAGAGGATCGACCAGATCCACAGATAGTCATACCAGTGCTTTTTCATCCCGCAGCCTCCCTTCTGAAAATGGAGATACAGCCCACTGGGCAGACCTTTGCGCACTTGCTGCACCCGATACATTTCTCACTGTCCACCAGGGCGTAGCAGCCATGGACCACAGAGAGGGCCTGTCGGGGGCAGACCATGAGACAGGTGCCGCAGGACACACAGACCCTGCTGTCCACCGCGGCACATCTTGGGGATCGCTTCCGCTCCAAATCAAACACCGCCTTTTCTGAAACTGCTTTGAGTATAGCAGCCAGAACAGGCGGTGTATGTAAGCCGGTCACAAAAGGGCCCGGAGCTTCTCCCGGTCCAGGATCTCCACCTGTCCCCGCTTGAGCTGGACGATGCCCTCCCCGGCAAAGTATTTCATCACCTTGGTGACCACTTCCCTGGCACTGCCGATGTTCCGGGCCAACTCATCGTGGGTGATTTTCAAGAGCGGTTTCCCCTGGCGGGTCATCTCGTCCCAGAGGAAGATGGCCACCCGCCGGTCCACCCCCATGAATAGGATTTGCTGCATGGTCCACATCACGTCGGAAAAGCGCTCCGTGGCCTGTTTGTACATATACAGACCCACATAGGGGTTGCGCTCCATGATGGGGTGCAGGACACTGGTGGGGATCACCAGGGCCTGGGCCGCCTCGGCGGCGTCGATGAGCAGGTCGAAAGCAATGGTGTCCAGCAGGCAGGAGGCGGAGAGGACACAGCTCTCCCCGGCGTGGATGCGAAACAGCGTCACCTCCCGCCCCTCCTCGGAGAGGATGTAGACCCGCAGCGTCCCCGACAGGAGCAGGAGGGCCCCCTTGCAATCCACATCCGAGCGGTGGACGCCCACCCCTTTTTCGTATGTCATCTCCACACAGTTTTGGAGAAGGATCGTTCTCTCCTCCTGGGAGAGCTGCCCCCAAAAGGGGTAAGCGGCAGCGAGATAGCTTTCTTTGTTCATAGACGCCTCCTGTTCCCGGCCCTTGGTTCCTGGGCCGGACAAAGATTCGTAGGATGAAGCAAAACCCCCTTGAACCGTTGTGGTTCAAGGGGGTTTTGGAGCTACTGGCCGGACTTGAACCGGCGACCTGCTGATTACGAATCAGCTGCTCTACCAACTGAGCCACAGTAGCAAGGGGAATCAGCGGGGATTATTATACCATGGCCGGCGGGGTTCGTCAAGGCCAAAATTCCCATAATACGGTTCGTATAAAGAAATCCCGTAGAATACCGCTCACCCGGAAAAACCCCTGATTCCTGCCGCTGGATTCTACAAAAAGTTATCCACACTTTCCACCGAGTTTTCCACACCCCTGTGGAAAACTTGTGCACAACTGTTTATAGTTTTCCCCATTCTCCCCAACTTTGTCCACAATCCTATCCCAAAGAAATCTCCCGGTTGGCATAGGCGTTCAAGTCGGTATCCCCCAAATTCCCCGCCAAATACTCATAATAGCCCTGGCTTCCAATCATCGCGCCGTTGTCTCCGCAGAGCTTCAGGGGGGGCAAGTAAAGGGAAATCCCAGTCTTTTGACAGGCGGCCTCCAGGTCCCCACGGATGCGGGAGTTGGCCGCCACGCCGCCCACCACCGCCACCTTTCCATAGCCCAAAGCCTGGGCCGCCTCCATGGTCCGGGGCACCAGCTCCCGGCTTACTGCGGCGGAGAAGGAGGCCGCCAGGTCCGCCACCGGCAGGGGTTCCCCCTTCTGTTGGATTTTGTGGATCTGGTTCAGCATGGCGGTTTTCAGGCCGGAAAAGGACAGATCCAGGGGGGCGTCCTGGACGTGAACTGCTGGCAAGGAAAAAGCCTTGTCATCCCCCCCCTGGGCAGCCCGGTCCAAGGGGCCGCCACCGGGATAGCCTAAGCCCATCACCCGCGCGATCTTGTCAAAGCACTCCCCTGCCGCGTCGTCATGGGTGGCCCCCAAAATCTCCATCTCCGTGTAACCCCGCACGTCCACAATCAGGGAGGTGCCCCCGGAGACGCACAGGCAGACGAAGGGGGGCTCCAGCTCCCGATGGGCGATATAATTGGCGGCGATGTGCCCCCGGACATGGTGGACCGGGATCAACGGCACCCCCAGGGCGTAGGCCACGGACTTGGCAAAGTTCACCCCCACCAGCACCGCCCCAATGAGACCAGGGGCGTAGGTCACAGCCACGGCGTCGATGTCCCGCCGCGTCACCCCCGCCTTCTCCAAGGCCGCGTCTGCCAGGTCCGCGATCACCTCGATATGCTTCCGGGAGGCGATCTCCGGCACCACACCGCCGTAAAGCTTGTGCATTTCCACCGAGGAGGCGATGCAGTCCGCCAATACCTCCCGGCCGTCCTTCACCAAGGCCACTGCCGTCTCGTCACAGGAGGACTCTACCGCAAGTATCAACATAGGGTTTCTTCCTTTCTCCCAAACTGCCGGGTAAGCAGGAGGGCATCCTCTTGGGGGTTCTCATAATAGTCCCGCCGGCGTCCAGCCTCCTGGAAGCCGTGCTTCCGGTATAGAGCCACTGCGGCCCCATTGGAGGGGCGGACCTCCAGGGTCAGGAAGGCCAGCTTTTCCTCTCCAAAGCGGCAGAACACATCCAGCAACCGGTCCGCGATGCCCTGGCGGCGGCAGTCCGGGCGGACCGCCACATTGTCGATATAGCCCTCATCTAAAATCACATGGAGGCCGGCATAGCCCAGCACGCCTCCGTCCTCCCCCTCGGCCACGATGAAGGAGGCGGTGTCGTTGTACAACTCCTCGGCCAACATGTTCTCACTCCAGGGGGTGGCAAAGCACAGGCGTTCCAGCTCCGCCACCCCGGCCAGGTGGGAGCGGTCCATGGGTACTAAGGTATACTTCATGCCTTGGCCTCCCCCCAACTCCGGCCTACCCCGGCGTCTGCGGTGAGGGGCACTGCCAGCTTCACAACCTGTTCCATCTCTTCCTCCAATAGCAGTTTTACCTGCTCCGCCTCTCTCTGGGGGCACTCCACGATGAGTTCGTCGTGGACCTGCAACACCAGCCGGGCCTCCAACCCCTGGTCCTTCAGGGCCTGGGCCACCCGAATCATGGCCAGCTTCATCACGTCCGCCGCCGTGCCCTGGATGGGCATGTTCAAGGCCACCCGCTCGCCAAAGGAACGCATATTAAAGTTGGCGGAGCGCAGCTCCGGCAGCCAGCGGCGGCGGCCCATGAGGGTGGCCACGTAGCCGTCCTTTTTGGCCTGCTCCTTGATGTTGTACATATAGGCCCGGACCCCTGCGAAGGTCTCCAGATATTTTTCCATATATGCCTTGGCCTCCTTCTGGCTCACCCCGATGTCCTGGGCCAGGGAGAAGCCGGAGATGCCATAGACGATGCCGAAGTTCACCGCCTTGGCCCGGCGGCGCAGCTCCGGGGTCACCTCCTCCGGGGACAGGCCGAACACCTGGGCGGCGGTGTGGGTGTGGACGTCCTCCCCGGAGAGGAAGCCCTGGATCATCCGCTCGTCCCCGGAGATGCAGGCCAGCAGCCGCAGCTCGATCTGGGAATAGTCCGCATCCACCAGCACCCAGTCCGGCGGGGCGATGAACATGGTCCGCAGCTGGGCCCCTAGGGGGGTGCGCACGGGAATGTTCTGCAAGTTCGGCTCCGTGGAGGACAGCCGCCCGGTAGCGGTGACGGTATTCTGGAAGGAGGTGTGGATGCGCCCGTCGGGGCCGATGCCACGGGCTAAGCCCTCCACATAGGTGGAGTTCAGCTTGGTGAGTTGCCGGTACTCCAAAAGTTTGTCGATCATGGGATGGGCGGGGCGGAGCTTTTCCAGCACCTCGGCGCTGGTGGAGTACCCCGTCTTGGTCTTCTTGACAGGGGGCAGGCCTAGCTTTTCAAAGAGGATCTTTCCCAGCTGCTGGGTGGAGTTCAGGTTGAACGTCTCCCCTGCCTGCTCATATATCTCCGTCTCCAGGGCAGCGATCTCTGCCCGCAGTTTTTCGCCAAACTGCGCTAGGGCGGCCTGGTCCACCAGCATCCCCTGTTTCTCCATCTCCGCCAGCACCGGGCACAGGGGCAGCTCGATCTGTTCCAGCACCCCCATCAGGCCCAATTCCTCCAGCTTGGGCCGGAGGACACCCCAGAGGGCCTCCACCCAGGCGGCGTCTGCATACCAGGTTTCACTGGTTGTGGGCTCTGCTGCCATGTCCTCGGTAAAGTAGGACTGGACCAGCTTGCGCAGCTCGTAGCTCCCCGCCGTGGGGTCCAGGAGATAGGCCGCCAGCTCCGTGTCGAAGCAAAACCCCTGGTATGGCAGGTCCCGCTCTGCCAGGGCCCGGCACAACTCCTTGACCCCGTAGGCCACCTTCTTGACGGCTTCGGAGAACAGCGCCGCCAGCAGGGCCGGGTAGTCCCCTTGGTACCCCGCCTCTTCCACGGTCCAGAGGGTCTCCCCCTCCGCACTCAAGTACACTGCCACCCCTGTGAGGCCCGGTTGGGCCAGCACCGTCACGTGTTCCGCCGCCTCCCAGCGGGGCAGGGCCTGGGCCAACGCCTCCGCTGTGGACAGGGGGATCACCTCTGCTGTTGTGGTGGGGGCGGTCTCCTGGGTCTCCGGGGCGTGGACGGTATCCAGCCCCAGTTGGGTGATGAGCTTGTACAGCTCCAGTTTCTCCAACAATCCCCGGAGGGGACCGGCGTTCACCGGCTTGCGCAGGGCATCCTCCGGGTGGAAGTCCAGGGGGGCGTCACAGCGGATGGTACACAGCTCGTAGGACTGGAAGGCACTCTCCCGCCCCTCCGTAAGCTTTTTCACCATGGCGGGCTTGGCGGGGGTGTCCGGGGCGGTGACCACAGCAGGGAGATGGTCGTAGAGCTGGTCGATGGAGCCGTACATCTGCACCAGGCCCATGGCGGTCTTTTCCCCCACCCCTTTCACGCCGGGAATGTTGTCGGAGGCGTCCCCCATCAGGGCTTTCAAGTCGATGATGTGGATGGGGTCGAAGCCGTATTCCTCCCGGAAGGTATCCGGGTCCATCTCCTTGGTGGTGGTCTTGCCGCTGCGGGTGGTCACCAGCTCCACATAGGTGTGGGGGGTGATGAGCTGGAGGGAATCCTTGTCCCCGGTGGCGATGCGGCAGTCCCAGCCCGCGGCCTCGCACTTGCGGGAGATGGTGCCGATCAGATCGTCGGCCTCCCAGCCCGCCAGCTCATAGCAGGGGATGTTCATGGCATCCAGCACCTGCTTGAGCATGGGGATCTGCACCGCCAGCTCCTCCGGCATCTTCTTTCGCTGGGCCTTATACCCGGCATAGGCCAGGTGGCGGAAGGTAGGCTCCTTCCGGTCAAAGGTGATGCACAGGCCGTCGGGGTCCACCTCGTCCACCATGCGGCGCAAAATGTTCAAGAAGCCAAAAATAGCCTGGGTGGGAAAGCCCTCCTTGTTGCTCAGGGGGCGGATGCCGAAAAAAGCCCGGTTGACGATGGAATTTCCGTCAATCACCAGCAGCTTCATAGTCTCACTTCCTCATTGCTTTCATATCCTGAATGGTTCCCATTCTTTTCTGCACTCTATTCTAACAAGGTTTGGCGGGAAAAGCAACGGTGGCGGCTTGGCCCCGGCGCTTTCCCCCAAACTTCACGAAGTAGGAGGACTGACCATGAAACGATCCCTATGCCTCATCGCCGCCCTGAGCCTCATCCTCACCCTTGCCGCCTGCGCCCAGCCCAGCCCGGAGGCGGAGCAGGAACAGCGGTATCAGATGGCGGTGGCCCGTATGGAGGCGGGGTTCCCTGCCTCTGCCCTGCCCCTGTTCCGGAGCCTGGGCCATTACCGGGACGCCGCCCTCCAGCGCCGTCACTGCGCCTTTGCCGCGCTGCGCTCCTACATCACCAGCTATGGCAGCCCCTACACCCCCATGGATGACGGCGGCGCCGTGGTCACCTATGACAACGCCCTCACCCAAGGCGGCAGCATCACCCGCTACGCCGCCCTGGACCAGAGGGGGCGGCTGGTACTGGGTTGCGGACGGGCTTCAGAACAATTGGGGAGTTGGGTCTATACCATCACCCTGGAGGAGGACAGCAGCTATGCTGAGGCCAGCTTCCTGGGGCTTCAGCGCTTTGGCGCCCCCACCTTCTTTCAGGGCAGCGCCTCCCTGTTCCTGTGCAACTACGTCCGGGACCGCAGCGTGGATTTCCCTGTGACACAGTGGCAGGACCGGCAGGGGGTGTTTGCCCAGCGGCAGCTCTCCGAGGCCTACGGCCGGCGGGACCTCCAGGCCATCCAGACCCTGCCGGTGGCGGCGGCGGAAAGTTTTTTGGAACAGGCCGGTGTCACCTTGGCGGATTTGGGGTTTTGGGGGGTGGAGGATGT
This sequence comes from uncultured Oscillospiraceae bacterium, assembly GCA_910578575.1. Classification (GTDB taxonomy): domain Bacteria; phylum Bacillota; class Clostridia; order Oscillospirales; family Oscillospiraceae; genus Evtepia. Next base: position 2,553 of record CAJTQP010000037.1, on the reverse strand, counting down.
GGGGGAGACCGTGGTGTCCTAATACAGCGCCAGCGGAAACAGTAGCTTCCCATATTTCCCCGTTTTTAAGTCAAAGTAAAATAGACAGCAAAAGAGGGTGGGCCATTCAGCCCACCCTCTCCGGTGTAACGCTCTTATTTGAAGTACCGCTCCAGCAGACCCTTGAAGGCCTTACCGTGGCGGGCCTCGTCGCGGGCCATCTCATGGACGGTGTCATGGATGGCATCCAGGTTCAGGGCCTTGGCGCGCTTGGCCAGGTCGGTCTTGCCCATGGTGGCGCCGTTCTCGGCCTCCACGCGCATCTCCAGGTTCTTCTTGGTGGAGGGGGTCACCACCTCGCCCAGGAGCTCTGCGAACTTGGCAGCGTGCTCAGCCTCTTCGTAGGCTGCCTTCTCCCAGTACAGGCCGATCTCAGGATAGCCCTCACGGTGGGCCACACGGGCCATGGCCAGGTACATACCCACTTCGGTGCACTCCCCGTTGAAGTTGGCGCGCAGATCCTCCAGGATATCTTCGGGCACGCCCTCGGCTACGCCCACAACGTGCTCAGCGGCCCAAGCCATTTCAGGGCCCTGCTCCACAAACTTGCTGCCAGCTGCGTGGCACTGGGGGCATTCTGCGGGGGCGGAGTCGCCCTCATGCACGTAACCGCAAACACTGCAAACATACTTGCTCATAATTCATATCCTCCATACTCTGCCCCGATTTCCGGGGCTGGTTTTCTATTGTGGTTGTTCAGCGGAACGTCCCGCTGGGGTTTTACAAGGGATATTCTACACGGCACAGTTTCATTTGTAAACCCCTTTGCCCCCTAGTTTTTTTGCTTTTTTTCATTTGTTTGGTGATGGAAGTCACAGCAAGCCGGCGGCAGGGGCTCCACCAACCTTTCCGCCTCTTCATAAGCTGCGGATCAGCTCCGCCAATCCCTCCCGGTCGCATAGGGCCGAGAGCACCGGCAGCATGGCGTTGGGGGAGAGATGCTCTGGCAGGTCCAGGGCTTCCAGGAGCTTTTTCCGCTTCTCCCGGCTCCCCGCGCCTCCGGACAGCCCCCATGCGTAGAGGTCCGCCTTGGTGAGGGGCGGCCCCTGGACCGTCTCTTCTGCCAGGTCCAGAAAGGTGGCCCCGCCCCGGCGCAGGGCCGCCTCCAGCACCGGCTGGGACATGCCCTCCACCCCCAGTTTCCCCTCCTTGCCGGGGCGGCGCTTCCGGCGCTCCTTGCCCTTTTGGTCGGGGATGTAGGCGTGCTTCACCTGCTCCTTGGGCAGGGCGCTTTTCAGATAGTTGCGGATCACAAACCCCGCCCCGTCGCTGTCGGTGAGGATGATGAGGCCCCGCTTCTCCGCCACCCGCCGGAGCAGCTCCAGCTGGGCCTTGTCGTGAAAAATCCCAAAGCCGCTGGTCTCCAAGATGACGGTGTCCACCAGCTGGGCCAGGGTGTTTTTGTCATAGCGGCCCTCCACCACAATGGCCTCTTGGATCCTCAACATGCCCGGCCCCCCGCCGCCAGCTCCAGCATCAGGGAGAGGAGCAGGTCTTGGCTGTCCGCGCCGGAGACGGATTTCATGGCCAGGTCCGTCTGGGCGCAGCGGGACACGGCGTGTTTGCACCAGTTCAGCCCGTGGCGGTGGGCCCCGCTCATGAGCTTTTCCGCCGGATAGCTGGAGCGCATCCCCCACAGCTCCGCCAAATAACCGGCTCCCCGCCCCGCCTCCAGGACCACGCGGGCGGTGTACAGCTGCCGGAAGTGCTTTCCCAGCACCGCTAGGATCATAATGGGGGCATTTTGCAGGCGCAGGAGGTCGTTGAGGACGGAAAAGGCCTTGTCGGTGTTGCCCTGGGTGAGGGCGTCGGTCATCTGGAACACCACCGCGTCGATCACCGGAATGGCCACTGCGTCGATGTCGCTGCGGCGGACCTGCCGCTCCTTGGCGTAGGCGCCGATCTTTTCGATCTCCGTGATGAGGCCGTTCATCAGGTCCCCGCACAGGAAGATGAGGTACTGGGCGTCTGACGGGTCGATGTCGTGGTCCAGGGCCCGGAAGCGGCGGCGGACCCAGTCCATCAAATCCGTCTGGCTCTGGCGGCTGAATTCCACCACCTGGCCGTGGGCCTTGATGGCCCCTGCCAGTTTCTTCATCCGGGCGTCGCTTTTGTAGGGAAGGGTATCGTAGAGGAACACCAGGCAACAGTAGTCGGGCAGGTCCTCTAAGAGCTGGACCATCAGGTTTCGCTCCCCCTCTGGGGCTTTGAAGATGTCGTAGTCGTTGACCACGATCATGGTGTGGGGGCTCATCATGGGCAGGGCGTCGATGGTCTCCCCCAGGCGCTGGATGGTGAGGCCCTTGCCGGGGAGGGGGTGGTAGTTGAAGCCATCCATGCCCTCTGGGATGAGGGTGGTTTTCAGGCGCTCCAGGTAGTAGTCCCGCAGGTAGGTCTCCTCCCCGTGGAAGATGTACAGGGGGGCGGTGGTGCCTTCTGCCAGGTCTTTTTTGAATTGCCGGTAGGCGGCGGAGGCGGTTTCTTTTTTCTTGGCCATGGTGTTCTCCTGCTGTG
>CAJTQP010000036.1 GCA_910578575.1 uncultured Oscillospiraceae bacterium | reverse complement strand
GAAGCCCGGCGGTACCTTCCTACTCAACTGCCCCTGGAATGAGCAGGAGCTGGAGGAGCACCTCCCCGCCGCCGCCAAGCGCTACCTGGCCCAGAATAACATCCGTATGTTTATCTGCGACGCCACCCACAAGGCCATTGAGCTGGGCATGGGCAACCGCTCCAACACCATCCTCCAGGCGGCTTTCTTCAAGCTGGCCAATGTGATCCCTGTGGAGGAAGCCGTCCAGCACATGAAGGACGCCATCGTCAAGAGCTACGGCCACAAGGGTATGGACATCATCATGATGAACTACAACGCCGTGGACGCAGGCATCGAGAGCGTGCGGGAAGTGCTGATTCCCATCGGCTGGGAGGACGCTGTGGACGAGGCGGAGGAGCCCGTCATCGACACCAACCGCCCGGAGCTGGCGGAGTATGTGAAGGATGTTATGATCCCCGCCAACGCCATGCGTGGGGATGCCATCCCTGTTTCCAAGCTCATGTCTACCGCCGACGGCACCCTGCCCCAGGGCACCGCTGCCTTTGAGAAGCGGGGCATCGCTGTGGCGGTTCCCTCCTGGAATCAGGACCACTGCATCCAGTGTAATCTATGCTCCTACATCTGCCCCCACTCCTGCATCCGGCCCATTGTCATGGACGCCAACGAGGTGGTGGGTGCCCCCAAGCACGCCAAGATGCACGACATGCGGGGGAAGGGCTGCGAGATCTACGCCTTCTCCATGACCGTCTCTGTGCTGGACTGCACCGGCTGCGGCTCCTGCGTGGAGGCATGTCCCGCCAAGACCAAGGCCCTGACCATGAAGCCCCTGGCCAGCCAGATGGAACAGCAGGAAGTGTTCGACTACGGCGTCAAGACTGTCACCAAGAAACAGATCCCCTTCGCCAAGGAGACTGTCAAGGGCAGTCAGTTCGAGCAACCGCTCTTCGAGTTCTCCGGTGCCTGCGCCGGCTGTGGCGAGACCCCTTATGTCAAGCTGGTGACCCAGCTCTTCGGGGACCGGATGTACATTGCCAACGCCACCGGCTGCACCTCTATCTGGGGCGGCAGCGCCCCCTCCACCCCCTACACCGTGAACCGGGAGGGCCGGGGCCCCGCATGGGAGAACTCCCTCTTCGAGGACGGCGCGGAGTTCGGTTATGGCATGAACCTGGCTGTGAACGCCCGGCAGACCGCCGCGGCAGACCTGGCCCGTGAGATTGCCCAGAACGAGCAGACGCCCCCTGCCGTGACCCTCTCCGCCCAGAAGTGGCTGAACCACCGCAAGGAGACTGAGGGCTCCCGCACCACCGGGGACGCCCTGGCCACCGCCCTGGACCAGGCCATTTCCGCCGGTGGGGCCAACGTGGAGCAGTTGAAGGCCCTCTACGATATGCGGGATATGTTCGCCCAAAAGTCCGTCTGGGCCTTCGGCGGCGACGGCTGGGCCTATGATATCGGCTACGGCGGCGTGGACCATGTCCTAGCTTCTGGAGAGAACGTGAACATCCTGGTGCTGGACACTGAGGTCTATTCCAACACCGGCGGCCAGGCCTCCAAGGCCACCAACACCGGCGCTGTGGCCCAGTTCGCCGCAGCGGGTAAGTCCGTGAAGAAAAAGGACCTGGCGGCCATCGCCATGCAGTACGGCTCCGTCTACGTGGCTCAGATCGCCATGGGCGCCGACTACAACCAGACCATCCGGGCCCTCATTGAAGCGGAGTCCTATCCCGGCACCTCTATCGTCATCGCATACGCCCCCTGCATCAGCCACGGCATCAAGGTGGGCATGAAGAACACCATGCTGGAGATGAGCGCCGCAGTCCAGGCCGGCTACTGGCACCTGTTCCGCTACGACCCCCGCCGGGCCGAGGCAGGAAAGAACCCCTTCCAGCTGGATTCCCCGGAACCCATCATGGACTTCCAGGAATTCATCAGCGGCGAGGTACGCTACTCCTCCCTGCAACTGACCTTCCCCGACCGGGCCAGAGAGCTCTTCGCCCGCGCCGAGGTGGAGGCCAAGGAGAAGTATCAGCGCCTGGAGCAGCTGAGCAAGAATTGGCAGCCTGTGAAGGAATAATATATCGGCAAATAAGCAAGCAAAGGGCCTGCTGTCCGCACTTACGGACGGCGGGCCCTTTTCCTCTGCCATCTTAGGAATTTCTTAATCTTTTGTTCACAAAAAGGCAACGTAAACCGCCGTGGTATTTGGTAGGATTGGGGCAAAACGGAGTGAAAGGGGTTTTGCAAGATGCCGGACAAGATACTGGTGGTGGATGATGAGCGAGAAATCTGCGACTTGGTAGAGCTTTATCTGCAAAACGAGAATTACACGGTATTTAAGTTTTACACAGCCAAAGAGGCCTTGGACTGTATCGAGTCCACCGAACTGGATTTGGCGATTTTAGACATCATGCTGCCGGACACCAACGGCTTTGAGATCTGCCAAAAGATCCGGGAGCACCACAGCTATCCCGTCATCATGCTCACAGCCAAGGACGCGGAGATGGACAAGATCACCGGCCTGACCTTGGGCGCCGACGACTATGTGACGAAACCCTTCCGTCCCCTGGAGCTGGTAGCGCGGGTGAAGGCCCAGCTCCGGCGCTATAAGCGCTACGGCACCGCTCGCCCAGATGCGGGGGATGCCATTCTGGTCCATTCAGCCCTAGAGCTGAACACCGACACCCACGAATGCCTGCTCAATGGCAAGCCCCTGAGCCTTACCCCCACGGAGTTCTCCATCCTGCGGATCCTCCTGGAGCGGAAGGGGAAGGCGGTGAGCTCCGAAGAGCTGTTTTATGAGATTTGGAAGGATGAGTATTACAATAAGAACAGCAACACCATCACCGTTCACATCCGCCACCTGCGGGAGAAGATGGGGGATACGGTGGATCATCCCCAGTATATCAAGACCATCTGGGGCGTGGGGTATAAGATCGATGCTTAAAGGGAAACGGAAACAGTCGGACTATAAGCTGCTTCGGAGAAAACTGTTTTTCGGCACCACCGTGATTGTTGGCGTATCGGCGGTGTTGGTCTTTTTGGTTTACAGTTTTATTCTCCGGGGCCGCTTTGCCAACTTTGTGGTGGACTTTTTGACAAACCATGTCTACCGGGACCGTGATGCTGCCTTGGCGTTCTATTGGCACGTATTCCGGGATAACATGGATTTTCTCCTCCTCCTGGCAGCGGTCGGGGTGTTTCTCCTGATCCTGCGCTTTTATATGAGAAGCTTTACCAAGTATTTCAACCAGATCAACCAGGGTATCGACGCCATCATCCAGGAGAGCAACCACGATGTGGTTTTGGCCCCAGAACTGGCGGCCACCGAGCGAAAGATCAACCAGATCAAGCACATTCTGGCCCAGCGCTCCATGGCGGGGCAGATCGCGGAGCAGCGAAAAAACGACCTGGTGATGTATTTGGCCCACGATATCCGCACCCCACTGACCTCCGTGATCGGCTACCTGAGCCTGCTGGAGGAGGTCCCAGAGATGCCCCTGGAGCAGCGGGCGAAATATGTCCATATCACTTTGGAAAAGGCCCAGCGGCTAGAAGCTCTGGTAAACGAGCTCTTCGAGATTGCCCGCTATAACCTGCAACAAGTTCCTTTGGAGAAGGAGGAGATTGACCTCTCCTATATGCTGGTGCAGATCACCGACGAATTTTATCCCCTGCTCTCGGCCCGCGGCAATACCGCAGTCCTCCAGGCCGGGGAAGACTTGACCGTCTCCGCCGACCCTGGGAAGCTGGCGCGGGTGTTCAACAACATCTTGAAAAACGCCGCTGCCTATAGCTATCCCAATACGGAGATTCACATTTCCGCCCAGGAAGGGGAGGGGATGATTACCATTTGTATTCAAAACGAAGGGCCCACCATCCCGGCAGAGAAACTGTCCACCATTTTTGAAAAATTTTACCGCATGGACGACGCCCGTACCAGTGACAGCGGCGGCTTTGGCCTGGGGCTTGCCATTGCCAAGGAGATCGTCCATCTCCACGGGGGGACCATCACCGCCCAGAGTGCGGACCATGTGACCAGCTTCACCATTACGCTGCCAGGAGAAAAGAAAAAATCAAGGCAATCTTAGGATTTCCTTAGGAATAAAACAAGTAAATATGAATCCCTCTTCCGCCCGTCCTTGGTATCATAAGACCATAAGGACGGGCGGACTGTTTTGTCCCATAGGAAACGACGGAAAGGAGTAGCCTTATGCGAAAGATTTTGGCCATTCTCCTGTGTAAATTGGGGAGCTTTCTAGGGGGATTGATGGGCAAGGGGAGCAGCTTACCCGGCAAGCTGGCGCTGATGCTGTGTCCGGATATCCTGGGCCAGGTGGAGGTCCCGGAACATATCATCGCCGTCACCGGCTCCAATGGCAAGACTTCCACAGTGGAGCTCATCGCCGCCATCCTCCGTGGGGCGGGGAAGACGGTGGTGTTCAATGAAATGGGGGCCAATCAGTTGGAGGGGATAGCGACCCTGGTGCTGACCCAGGGGGATTTCCAGGGGCGGGTGACAGCGGATGTCTTACTCCTGGAATGTGACGAGCGCAGCACGGCGAAGATTTTTCACTACTTTCCCCCGAAACAGTTGGTGGTCACCAACCTGTTCCGGGACCAGCTCACCCGGAACGGCCATCCTGAGTGGATCTATGACGCGATCCTCCCGGCGATCCCGCCGGAAGCGGAGCTGATCCTAAACGCCGACGATCCCCTTTCCAGTTGCTTCGCCAGAGACCATGAGAAGGTGACTTGGTTCGGCTTGGACCGGAGTGGGGCCTCCTCCAACAGCCCCACCGGTGTTTACCATGACGGGGCCTGCTGCCCCATTTGCAAAGGGCCCATGGAATACGACTATGTTCACTACAATCACATCGGCGCTTACCGTTGCAAACGCTGCGGCCACCATAAACCCAAAACCGACTATAGCGGCACCGCCCTGGATTTGGAGACCGGGGAGCTGGTGATCGACCACTGGGTCAGCATCCTTCTGAGCTTTTGCAGCATCTATCACGTCTATAACGTTCTGGCGGCCTACGCCGTCAGCCAGAAAAATGGCGTGCGCCCGGAGCAGGCGGCGGAGACGGTGAACCGCTACGCCCTCCAAAGTGGCCGGACGCAAAGCTTTACCTTGGGGAAGCACCACGGCACCTTACTGACCAGCAAGCATGAGAACAGCATTTCCTATGATACGAATTTGCGCTACATTGCCGGGACAAAACGGGACTGTGTGGTCCTCATCATCGTAGACAGCGTGAGCCGGAAGTACTTTACCTGTGAGACCAGTTGGCTCTGGGATATCGACTTTGCCCAGCTGAAAGCTCCCCACATCAAAGGGATCGTCCTCTCCGGACGCTATGCCAACGACCTGGCGGAGCGCTTTTCCTTCACGGATTTGGAGAACTGGTCCGTACAACCCAGCATCTTTGCCGCCGTCCAGGCGTTGGAGGACAGCGGGGAGGAGGAGCTCTATGTGGTGACCTGCTTCTCGGACCGGGACAAATTATTGGACCATGTGGAAAAGGAGATGTAAGCCATGAAGGTACATTTCATTCATTTTTATCCCAACCTGATGAATCTGTATGGAAGCTACGGCAATGTCCTGATTCTCAAGCGCTACCTAGAGGGCTTGGATTGTCAGGTGACGGTGGAGACTGTGGAGCCCGGCCAGCGGCCGGATTTGGCCCAGGCGGATTTTCTCTTTATGGGGGCCGGAACGGAGGGCAGCCAACGGGCGGCCATGGAGGCCTTTGCCCCGATGGGGCCGGAGATCAAGGCTGCGGCCCAGGATGGCAAGGTCATGTTTTTTGCCGGAACGGCCATGGAGCTACTGGGTGCGGAAATCCGAGAAGCCGACGGCAGCAGCTATCGCGGCATCGGCCTGGGGGAGTTTGTTACAGAGCATGGGCGGGTGCGTATGGTAGGAGACGTGTACGGCTATACCGCCCTGTACCCGGAGGCCGTGGTGGGTTTCATGAACAAATGCGGCAGGGTCAGGGGAGTGGAAACCCCTTTGTTGACCCAGGTGGCTTTGGGGTTTGGCAACGACGGACTCAACTGCCCGGAGGGCTTCCATTGGAACAATATCTTTGCCTCTCAGCTCACCGGCCCGCTGCTGGGGAAGAACCCAAGGCTTTTGGAGACTGTGGCAGGGGCCATTCTTGCCAGGCGGGGAAAGAAGTTGCCGGCCCGGCGGCCTGCCATCCCCTGGGAGGCTGCGGCCTATGCCGTCACAGAGGCCCAGCTGCGGGAGAGGCTGGAGCAGGTACCCACAAGAAAGGCCTCCTAAGATAAGCGAAGAATAGGATGGAAAGCAAGGGAAAGAATGTGGATGGACACAGTCTTTCCCTTGCATTTTTTGACTGTGTGCCGTAGAATAGGAGACGTTCCAATTTTCACATATTGCTATAAAATCCCTCGACTTTACATCGTTACCTAGGAAAGTTAAAATAATAGAACGAGAAGAAAGGGGCGTCTCTATGGAACACTATGGTATTTTGAGCTTATTGCCTGTGGTGGTGGTGATCGTTCTGGTGCTGCTGACCCGGCGCACCGCCATCTCTCTGGTGGCGGGGACCATTGTGGGGGCGGTTCTGCTCTATGGTCTGGAGTTTCCTAAGCCCTGGCTGGACGTGGTATATGGCGTGATGGGAAGCGACTTATGGATTTGGTTGGTGCTGGTGTGCGGCTTCTTTGGGAGCCTGGTGGCGCTGTTTGAGGCCTCCGGGGGCACCCAGGCCTTTACCACCCTGGCGGGAAAGCTGTGCAAAGGGGAGCGGAGCACCCTTTTGGGCACCTGGATTTTGGGTATGGTGATCTTTGTGGACGACTGGCTCTCCATCCTCTCCACAGGGAACGCCATGCGCAAGGCCACGGACAAGCTAAAGATTCCCAGGGAGATGCTGGCCTATCTGTGCAATTCTACGGCGTCGTCCATCTGTGTGGTGGTTCCCACCTCTACCTGGGGGGTGTTTATGGTCAGTCAGTTGGTGGCCACGGATTTGTGCCCGCCGGAACAGGGGATTGCTACCTTTCTGGCTACCATACCCTTTCTGTTCTATCCTCTCATTACCCTGCTGTGTGGCGGACTGTACGCGGCGGGTATCCTGCCTGTGTTCGGCCCCATGAAGGCGGCGTACCTCCGGGAACGGGGGGAGCAACAGGGGGCAGACAGCGGGGAGGAGAAGCCGCAGGAGGCCAAGCTCTCCGGAATCTGGAATTTCCTCCTGCCGGTGATCTTGATTACCGCCATCACCATTGCCACCGGGGAGATCCTATACGGGACCCTGGCCTGTCTGGTGTTCTGCGCGATCTTGTATCTGCCTCAAAGGTTGATGAAGCCGGGGGTATATTTGGACCATGTGGTGTCGGGGTTCAAGGATATGGTGGGGGTGCTTTTTATCGTCACCAGCGCCTTCATCCTGCGGGATATCAACAGCTTGCTGGGGATGCCGGAATACGTCATCGGCGCGGCCAAGGCCGCTGTGAGCCCCCAACTGCTGCCTGTGGTGGCTTTCTTCCTGGTGACGGCCCTGGCGGTGGCGGCAGGGAATTTTTGGGGGATATGCGCCATCGCCTTCCCGGTGATCATCCCCATTGCCCAGGCCTTGGACGGGAACCTTCTTCTGACCGCAGGGGCCATCATTTCTGCCACGGCGGCGGGGTCCCACATCTGCTTCTTTGGCTCCGAGGCGACCCTGACCTGTTCCGCCGCCCAGATCAACAACGTCACCTATGCCAAGACGGTGATTCCTATGCTGGCGGTGCCGTTTCTCCTCAGTGCAGCCATGTATGTGGGGGCGGGGATGCTCCTGGGGTGACCCCTGAGAAATTTGTAGGCTTGTCAAACAAATTGGAGGAGGAACTCGATAGGAGGAAGGAGCTTGAGGGGCCTCATCGGGAAGTTGTTGGAGCGGCGATTGTGAATAGAGCGCTGTTTTTGAAAATCGTTCAAGGAGAAGAAGGCGTGGTAAGAATAGAATCGTTTCTGGTTTTCTTTATGGCTACGCTCCACCTTGCCGTTGTATTAAGTGCCTGCTGAACTTGGCATCTTCCAGAGCATGTCCCGCAAGGGCGATTCCTACGACAACGCTGTCGCTGAGAATTTCTTCAGCTGTCTGAAATGTGAATGTGTCCATCTACGCCATTATACCTCAAGGAGGCAGGCGATGGCCGGTAGCTTCGCCTACATCGAGGCTTTTTACAACCCGCTGAGACCGCATTCCTCTATCAGCTGAAAGGCGGTACACACCAATGCAACGGAAATCACCCAGCGCATGAAAGTAGGATGGCGTCATCACCATCTATTACAACTGTATCGGTGCTTTCTCCCTCCCTGACCGCCGGAAAATCCTGGCTACAAAGATTAGATGGGAACGAGAAGGGGAGTAGCTGTCAGCTACTCCCCGCAATATACCGATTGATACAGTTTCAAGTAATAAATGAGGAGTGCCCTCAACAGGGTACTCAAACCCTATAAGGACACTCCATCTGGTGCGGATGACGGGACTTGAACCCGTACGTCAGAGACACACGCCCCTCAAACGTGCCTGTCTACCAGTTCCAGCACATCCGCAAATCTTGAATGCTAGGATATTATACTCATTCTAGCACTTGTTGTCAAGCCTTTTTCCTGAATTTATTGTAGGCTTGTCAAACAAATTGGAGGAGGAACTCGATAGGAGAAAGGAGCTTGAGGGGCCTCATGGGGAAGTTGTTGGAGCGGCGATTGTGAATAGAGAGCTGTTTTTGAAAATCGTTCAAAGAGAAGAAAGCGTGGCAAGAATAGAAACGTTTCTGGTCCTCTCTATGGCTCCGCTCCACCTTGCCGTTATGTCTGGGTGTATAAGGACGGATCAGCTTATGCCGAATCCCTAACTCAGCGGCAGTCTTTTCAAAAAGGGTCTGAATATCCCGTTGACTGTTAGAAAAGCGGTTGGTAAATTCAAACCCATTATCGTCCTGCATACATTCCACCTGGATCCCTCTGCGGAAGTACCACTTCACCAGACGTTTCAAGAAGTCAGCAGAGGAATCGGTAGATTGCTCTGAATAAGCTGCCAAGAAGCGAAGCCTGGAGAACTCGTCAATAGAGGTATATTGGACAAGCGCAGCTCTGGGTCTGTGATACAGCAGCGGGGGACTACTTTCACGTCTACTTGTACCCGCTGGCCGGGATATGTCATTTGTTGATAAGGCTTTGGCGTATAAGCTTATTTCTTCTCTTTCGGTGTAATCATCCCTAGTTTACGCATAACACGCCATAAGCTTTCCGGGTGGCGCATATCCCGGATCAGCTTCAGCTCTGCTTCTGTGTGCTGGTTTGGGTGGCTGTGAGGCCGCTGGGACTGACAGGCCAGGGATTCCATACTCCCACCCCAACGGGACTTCCAGAAGTAGAAGTACGACCGACTCCGGTTGTACTTCCAGCTTGCCCGGCTCACACCGTATTTCTCTGTGTATTCATTAGGGATTGCTTATATGCCATGTCCTGTGTTATACTTTTACTCATGAAGGATATGGCCTCCTCTCGGTTTTGTTAAGTGTGACAACTCGACTTTAACCGATTTGGTCACATCCTTCTACCTTTTTCTTCCTTTACTGTCCGATTTGTCTTGTTCCCCTACACGTCAACCGCAACCCGTTGGGATTTTCTCCTTTACGAAGAGCCGCAAAGCTGTTAAAATAGGGAAGATAACCAGAGCTGCCATGCTCCGTATGGTGTATCGGCAAGAGAAAGCGAGGCAAACCATGTACCGGCCTTTGGCAGACGAAATCCGCCCTAAAACCATCGACGAGGTGGTGGGGCAGACGCATATACTGGGGGAGACGGGAATCCTTCGCCGGGTGATCCAGGGGGGAGAAATCCCCAATATGATTTTCTATGGGCCCTCTGGCACGGGAAAGACCACGGTGGCGGAGATTGCCGCTGCCCGCATCCACCGTCCCTTCCACCGGCTCAACGCCACCACCGCCTCCCTGGCAGATATCAAAGCCATTATGGCCGATGTGGGGACGCTTCTGGCACCAGACGGGGTGGTGCTATATCTGGACGAGATCCAGTATTTCAACAAGAAGCAACAGCAGTCCCTGCTGGAGTTTATGGAGAACGGAAAGCTGACCCTGATTGCCTCCACCACGGAGAACCCCTATTTTTACGTATACAACGCCGTCCTCAGCCGCTCCACGGTGTTTGAGTTCAAGCCGGTGACGGCGCAGGAAGTTTTGCCGGTGGTGCGGCGGGGCATCCAACGGCTGGGGGAGAAGAAGGGGGCGCAGGTGCAGGTGGAGGAGGGTGTGGAAGAGCACATCGCCCGAAGCTGCGGGGGAGACGTACGCAAGGCCCTCAACGCGGTGGAGGCCCTCTTTGCCGCCCACGCCATGGAGCAGGACGTTACGATCACCTTGGAGGAGGTCCAGATGGTGGCCCAACGCTCCGCCATGCGCTATGACCGGGCGGGGGACGATCACTTTGATATCCTCTCTGCCCTGCATAAATCCATCCGAGGGTCGGACCCGGACGCTGCCATTCACTACCTGGCCCGGCTGCTGGAGGCAGGGGACCTGCTCTCCGCCTGCCGCCGTATCCTCTGCGCCTGCTGTGAGGATATCGGCCTGGCATATCCTCAGGCCATCCCCATTGTGAAGGCCTGCATCGACAGTGCGGTGCAGTTGGGGCTTCCGGAAGGGCGGCTGCCTTTGGCGGACGCGGTGATCCTGCTGTGTACTGCCCCAAAATCCAATTCCGGCTATTTGGCCATTGATACGGCCCTGGCTGACGTGCGGGCCGGGCGGACAGGGGACTATCCCCGGCACCTGCAAAACGTCCATGCGGATTCCTATGGACTGGAGCGGGAGCAGGGGTATCTCTACCCCCACGACTACCCCAATCATTATGTTCCCCAACAGTATCTTCCCGACGCCCTTTTGGGGAAAGTCTACTATCAATATGGGGAGAATAAGAACGAGCAGGCGGCCAAACGCTACTGGGAGGAGATCAAGGGGAAGAAGTAAAGTCCCGCAGGATAGGTTCCCGGAGATACTCTGGTGGAGAATAGGTCCATTGCTCCAAACGCCCCCTTGTGATAAAATAGGAAAAGGGCTCCGGCTGAGGGCTGGGAGGCAGGGTTTCGATGATGGCCAGCTTCACCTTCATCTTCTCCGGATAGATACCCTTGATGCAGACAGAGACGCGCCCTCCCTCCTGTAGGCCCTCGGTGCGGTCGGTGAGACCGGTGAAGTTTGGCGCCAGCTCAATGAAGGAACCGTAGGATTTGATCCCGCGGACATAGCCGGGCACCGTCATACCGGGAGAGAAACGCTGGGCGTTTTCTCCCCAGGTCCCCAGGAGCTCCTTGTGGGAGAGGGTAAGGCGTTGCCGTTCCCGGTCCCCGCCGGTGAGCACCGCAAAGATTTCCTGTCCCACGGCAAAGCGGCAGGCGGGGTGGGCGATGCGGGACACGGAACAGTGTTCAATGGGAATCATAGAGACCAACCCGCAGCCCACATCCACAAAGGCCCCGAACCCCTCCAAATGGGTGACAATGGCGGGAAGGACAGTGCCTGGAGGCGTAGTCAAAAGATGTTCTAGGGCCAACACTTGGGCCCGGCGGCGGGAGAGGCGCAGGATAGGCCCCCCGGCAGTCTGGGCAATGTCCGTTACAGTAAAGGCGACGGGCTTTCCCACCCGCGACAGGATGGCGATTTCCTTGGCCGTCCCCTCTCGAATCCCCAGGGCGGCTTCCTCCCGTGGAATCGTCCCCTGAAAGGCCCCCAGGGAGACGGAGAGATCGTGCTCTGGTGTACACCAAACGGCCTGGCCCTCCAGAATGGTCCCCTGCTCCATGGCGGCGCGCAGGAGGGGGAGGGCGGCGCAGATGCGTTGGTTTTCCGGCGTGTGGAGGAGACGGCCTTCGGGAAGATATAGGTTGGACATAGCTTGCCATCCTTTCGTCACGGTGGGTTATGGGTCAACTGCTTAATATATATTCAACCCAAGGGGAAAACTTGCCCCTGCGGATGGAGGAAGGTGTGACAACGATGGATATTCTCCCAGGTGATGTGTTGGAGATGAAGAAAGAACACCCCTGCGGCAGCCGCCGCTGGAAGGTCCTCCGGGTGGGGATGGACTTCCGGCTGCACTGCGAGGGCTGCGGCAGGGAAGTGATGCTGCCCCGCAGGAAAGCGGAGAAGGCTTTGAAGAAAATCATTCGTCCGGCGGAGAACGCCGAAGGGAAAGGAGAGACGTCCCATGCGTTATGAAGGGAAAATTTACCGTCCACCGGGGGAGTGGCGCAGCTATCTGCTCCAATGTACGGTGGGCTGCTCCCACAACAAGTGTACCTTTTGCGGGATGTACAAGGAGAAGAACTTCCATATCCGCCCCATGAAGGAGATCATGGAGGACATCGCCATGGCGCGGGAGTACTATGGCCCCAACGTGGATAAGGTCTTTCTCTGCGATGGGGATGCCATCGTCATGCGCCAGGAGCAGCTTTTGAAAATCCTAGAGGCTTTGTATGCGGCGTTCCCCCACCTGCGGCAGGTGACGGTTTATGCCGGGACCCGCAGCACCATGACCAAGAGCCAGGAGCAGTTGATCGAACTGCGCAAGGCTGGCCTGACACGGGCCTACCTTGGTGTGGAGAGCGGCTGGGATGAGCTATTGTTGAAGGTGAACAAGGGGGTTCCCACGGAGAAGATGCTGCAAGCGGCGGCCCTGCTGAAGGGGGCGGGCATTGACCTGTGGGTGACGGTGATCCTGGGGCTGGGGGGCCCTGGAGAGGGCTCCAAGAAGCATGTGGAGGAGACCATCAAGCTGCTGAACAAAATGCAGGCCAACCACGTCTCCTGTTTGTCCTACATGCCAGAACCCAATTCCCCCATGTACAAGGATGTGCAGGAGGGGAAGTTCCAGTTGATCAGCGCACGGGAGTCTTTGGAGGAGACCCGCGCCCTGGTGGCAGGGCTGAACTATGGGCCCTTCCACTTCACCAGCAACCACGCCTCCAACTATCTCCCCCTAAAGGGAACCCTGCCAGATGAGCGGGAGAAATTCCTCAACATGATCGACAGCGCCTTGGGAGGCAAGAGCCGTATTCGCAGCGAGCATTCCAGAGCACTATGAGAAGAAAAAAACGACGAGGCAGCCCCACAAAGGGGACTGCCTCGTCGCTTTTTAGCCTTGATACGTAAGCACCGCCACTTGAGGTGGGGTCCCTGGGTTTATGGTGAGGGCGTTGTTGGGATAGTAGGTATAGTTCCCCACCAGGTCCAGGAATTCCTGCAAGTCTGCCACAGCGGGGAGACCCACGTCACCCAGGCGGTAGTGCATGGGTACCATGATCTTGGGTTCCAACTCCCGCATGAGGGCTTTGGCCTCTTCGGGACCGATGGTGTAATAGCCGCCTACGGGAACCAGGGCCACATCCAATCCTGTGAGGGCTTCCTGCTGCTGGGGAGTCAGGGCACAGCCCAGGTCCCCAAAGTGGGCCAGTCGCAGGCCGCCGGACTCTAAGATGTGGATGGTATTCATTCCCCGCAGGGCACCACCTTCCGGGTCGTGGAAGGTTTCCAGGGTGGTGATGTGGAAGGGGTTCTCCCGCCCATTGCGGAGACGGACCAGCTGGGCGGCGTTGTGGTCGTCGTGCTGGTGGGAGCACAGGACCAGGTCAGCCTCCAGGTCCAAGGGCCCGAAGCCGGGGACGTGGTTGTCTTTGTAGGGGTCAAAGACAACGGTGAACTCCCGGCAGGTGAGGGAGAAGCAGGCGTGACCGTGCCATACAAGTTCAAACTGTTGCATAAGAAAGCCTCCTTTTTTCCATGGGTTCCTACCCCTCTATTAAACCACAGCAGGCGGGAAAAAACGAGTCTCTTTTGGTAAAATGTTAAATTTTTTAGAATCATGGAAAAAGAGAGAGAAACATAGTATAATGAAAGAAAACTGCCAAGGCAGGAAAGGGGAAGGATATGAAAGCAACTTTGGTTATCATGGCCGCCGGTATGGGCTCCCGCTACGGCGGCGAGAAGCAGACCGACGGCATCGGCCCCAACGGTGAGGCCATTATGGAGTATTCCGTGTACGATGCGGTGCAGGCTGGCTTCCATCGGATCGTGTTTATCATCAAGCCGGGGATGGAACCCACTTTGCGTGCCCTGTGCGGGGACCAGGTCCAGACCATGACCACCCCCCAGGGGGAGCCGGTGGAGGTGGCCTATGCCGTCCAGGATTTCTCCAGCGTTCCTAGCTTTTACCAGGTACCGGAGGCGCGGAAAAAGCCCTTCGGCACCGTCCACGCTGCCCTGTGCGCCAGGGAGGCAGTGACGGAGCCCTTCGCCATTATCAATGCCGACGACTACTATGGGGCCGCAGCCTTTGCCACCATACTGGAGCGCTTGATGCAGCTCCCCCAGAAGGGCAAGGGGGCTATGGTGGGCTACCGCCTGAAAAATACCGTCAGTGACAACGGCACCGTCTCCCGCGGCGTGTGTGAGACGGAAGGGGAGAACCTGCGCAACGTTACCGAGACCCTAAAGATCAAAAAATACCCCGACGGCCGGATCACCGACGTGGCCGACGAGGCGCGGGAAGTGGCGCTGGACCCGGAGAGCTTGGTGTCCATGAACTTCTGGGGCTTTACCCCTTGGATTTTTGAGGAGATGGAGGCATATTTCATCGATTTTCTCAAACATCTCAAAGAGGGGGAGCTGAAGGCGGAATGTCTGCTGCCGGTACTAGTGGACAAGTTGATCCACGAAGGGGCCCTGGACGTGGCCGTGTTGGATACCGATGCGGTGTGGTTTGGGGTGACCTACCAGGAGGACCGGCCTGTGGTGGCGGACGCGCTGAAAAGGTTGCATGACAGCGGGGCGTATCCCGAAACACTGAAAGCAGAACCAACCCCCTTGTAAACTAGTGAATTGTACAACCTCCAGAGGGGTCAGTCCTTGCTGATCCCTCTGGGGGTTGTTACGCTAAAGCGCCAAAGAAATCAAAACCACTAGTTCACTAGTGGTTTTGATTTCTTTGGAAGGATTGTCCCATAAACTACCGGGCATCACTGTGTCTGACCCGCTTGATTTCTCCCCAGGTCTTTTTATGCTTCTGATAGGTGAGAAAGGCACTGAGGCGAATAAAATCAAAGACGACGCGGAAAAAGATGTTCTCGATCAGGCACATGACGCAGGCTCGGAACACATCTTGCCGGCTGATGTGAATATTTTGCGTATAGATTCTCTGGAAAAAAGCCGTAATGGTCAAAATGGAGCCGTAGATGGCAAAAAGCAAATAAAACTGGAGCATAAAACGGACGTTGAGCAATCCTGCTACAGCGGCAACCGCCATTGCTGTGATCCCCACCACCTCGATGATAGGGGAGAAGAGCTCATAGAGCAGATAGTAAAGATAGGAGACGGTTCCGACCAGACCAAAGCGAGGTTTCAGAAACATGAACCGGTAGCGTGTGATACACTGGAACAACCCCAAATGCCAGCGGCGGCGTTGCTTGAACAGGTCCGATAGGGCAGAGGGGGCTTGGCTCCAACAGACTGCATTGGGTTCGTATCGGATGGAGTAGCGCTCCAAGTTATTTCTGCAATAGGCGTGGAGCTTTGCCACCAGCTCCATATCTTCCCCCAGTACGTCGGTGGCATAACCGCCAGCGGCAATGACCACGCTTTTCTTGAATAGCCCAAAGGCGCCAGAAATGATGAGGTTTCCATTGAAGCTGTCCAATAGGATACGAGAGGCCAAGAAGGAGCGGTCATACTCCATGACCTGCATGCTGGTCAAAAAGTTCCAGGGCAGGTGGTAGCTCAGGCCCTGCCCCTGGGTTTCTTCGTCGAGACGGATGCATTGGGCTACGCGGATGAGTCCCCCCACCGCTACCACGTCATCGTCCTCCATCACAGGCTGGACGATGCGCTCCAAAGCGTCCCGTTGGAGCATGGAGTCAGCATCGATACACAGGAAAAAGGGATACTGGGCGGTGTTGATCCCTGCGTTCAAAGCATCTCCCTTGCCGCCATTTTGTTTGCGCAGCAGTGTCAGACGCACGCGAGTGTCCGGGGCTTCATAGACGGACGCAATGGGCTTACAGGGGATGGACAAGCGTATGGGCCGGCGGACCTCCTTCATGTGGAAGTGGTCGATTAGCACCTGGCTGGTGGAGTCCCTGGAACCGTCATCCACAACAATGATCTCATAAATTCGATAGTCCAGACGCAGCAAAGACTCTACGCTGTCCAAGATCGTTACTTCCTCATTGTACGCAGGTACCAGGATGGAAACAGGAAAATAAAACGTATGCTTCAATTCGTTTTTTACAGAACGCATCCTATCTAAATGGTAAAGCCGCCAGGCTCCAGTGGACACGGATAGGAACAGATACGAAGCATAAACCAGCAGATATAGCAGGAAGAATATCTCTACTACCCGCAGGCCTTGGGCAATCATCTCACTCATTGGGTCATAAGCACCTCTCTTTCTCCCGCCTTCCCAGCGGTCTGATGTCCAAGAGCATAGTCCAGCATTTCTGTGGCATAGCGGTCCCCCATTGTCTGGATTTGTGCTGCCTCTGCCTGAGTGATCCCTAGCTTTTGTAGGGAACGGGCTGCATTTTGCCGAACATACCAGTTGGGGCTGCACAGCGCTTGCTTTAAGGCCTCCCGGCTCTCCGAATCTGCGTAGGAAGAAAGCACCATGGCCGCTGCAATGGCCAACTCCCTGTCTCCGATGGTTTCCTCTTTCAGCAGGTCCAAAAGTAGAGGCTTCGCCTGGGGAATAGGATGGCGGTTGAAATAGCGGACCAGGGTAAATCGAGTTTCCAGAGGAAGCGGTTCCTGCGCTAACGCAGCTAGGAATACTTCCCCGAAAGAATCTCCTGGAAGGCCATCGGCAAAACGAATGATTCCGACCTGGAAGCATTCTGCCCACAGCCCTCTGCGTGCCCAAAGCCGTTGGGCTAGGGCCTCTTTGGGGCCCTGGAAGCGGCTTAGTCCATCGGCAAGAAGGCGGGGGTCATGGTACCAGCTATGCTGGTTCATCAGCGAGTAGGCCTGTTCCACTGCCTGGGCGTTTCCCAGGGCATAGAGGGCGTTGAGAACGTTTTCCCGGCTATACACAGTGGAGTCCTCCAGGTAGCCGAGAAGCCGCTCTGCCATGGGGTCCTGCTGGCCTTCCCTTACTGGATGGAAGGCGGCGATTACATAGGCAAAAAAGGCCTGTTCCATTGCGCTCTTGTTTCCGTACTCCATGGCTAACCTCAAAAATACCCGGCGGTTTTGAAGGAAAAAACTGTGTACTACCTTGGGGTCGGTTGTATATCGCCGTTCCATCGCCCGCTGAAAGGCCATTAGCTCCTGGATATGGCGCAGCTTTTGAAAAAGTTTATCCTGATCCCACTTTGGCGCATCCTCTGTGGAGAGCCTACGCAGTTCTTTTTCCCATCTACGTTCCTTACGCCGCTGCCTCCGCTTCACGCTGTCAGAACGGCTAATATAGAACAGATTGAAAATCAGTAGGGCCACGCAGATAAAGATGTAAAAGTATATCACGCCTTTAACGGACAGAAGTCCCATCCTTGGCCTCTCCTTTCCAGCAGCGCTGCATGATATCATAGCTCTGCTTCAAACGCTCCTGATGATCCAGCTTCTTCCAGCCGGCGAGGCGGAGGGACACCATAGGGACCTCTTCCGCTCCAGCTTGTGCAGCCCCGATCCAAAGTTCCCGGACTGGCTGGAAAGACACGCCGTATTGCGCATAATAATCCCGGTGGACCATTCCGTTGGAGGGGTCCCCTATGTTCAACAACAGCCATGGCAGGCGAATCTCTACGCAATCTCCCCCAAAGCAAAAGTCCGCCAAGGAGTTGTATTCTGCTGCGGCACTGTCGCCGTTGCCGTGGGTCAGCTTACCTGCCTCCCAGGTTCCAAGTCGCTGAAGGGCTCGTGTCTCTGGGGTCAGGACGTCCACCAGCAGGGGATTGCGTACCGCCATGCGCAGAGGAACGAAGGTCCCACTCTCTTTCTTAGGGAAGGATAGGAAGGGGTCTTTTCCCTCGACCTCATATAAAAAACGCTCTCGCATTGGGTCACAGCGCTCCTGCACCAGCAGCCGGCTGTCGTCCCGCCCGTTCAAACAGAGCAGGAAATCCACATCTCGCGGAAAATGCAGCTTGGGTTCATCAGAAGTGCTGCTTCCCATCTCCGGGGAGATATCCAAGGGAAGATAGACCGGCGTATCCTCCCTTACCCCCTCCAAAAGCAAATACAAAGCCTCCGCGTCATAGCGGGCCGACAGACGCAGGCCATCCCGTTCCAGCAACCGGTCCTCCGGGGCCCACTCGTCAGGGGTTCCATCCAGCACACAACTAGGCGCTGCTCCTGGAGTGAAGGCCATCAGACCGTACCCTTGGCCATCTGACAACAGATCGTGCCACATATCGTTCTTTGTGGGGACTGTGGCAAAGGCGGTGTTCCAGCTCCGGCGCTCCCAGTGGTCCTGCCAGGTAGAGATAAAGCCACCGGCCCAGCCGCTATCCTCCAGGGCTTGACTGACTTTGGCCAGATGCTCCCCCTGCTCCTGCTCGTTCAGGGGGGGACGATCCTGAACGACCGCGCCCCGGCTGGAGGAGAAACCATAACCCGTTGCCAGCACTGGCATGGTGTGATATCGGCTCAGAAGGGTCAAGTAACCTCCATAGGGCGCCTCTGTGGGCAGATCCTCTAGGAGTGAGGTCAAGTCTTCCTTTTGCGCTTCAGAGAGTACGCTTGTAAAACTGTCACAGAAGTCAAAGAGGCGGTAGGCGGCAAAGCATCCCGCTTTCATCGCAGGCAGCGGTGTAACCAGCTCAGGGTCTACCTGCGCATACTTTTGCAGTTGCCGGGCATAGACTTCCGCATACTCTAAAAAATCGCAGGAGGGATCACAGAGAAAACCAACCGGGCGTTGGGTATTGTACTTGTGTGTCTCATAGGCTGTGAGCGTGTCCATGACCTGGGCCATTGCCGCCTCAAAGGGGGTGGCATCCGCCGTGGTTTGGAAGTAGTTCCCCTGGTAAGCACCCGAACGGATGGGGGAATGATCCGTATACACAATGGTGTCGGGATACCATTCTGTCCCAACCTGGAAGCCCACCACCCAAGGCGAGATGTCCCGACGGTAGATGCCGTCGCCTTGAAGCCCGTCGGCAGAGCGATTCCTCCGGCCGTGGATGACGTCTACCACGGTTTTTCCATCTGCCAGCAACGCCCCCAGGAAGTCTTCGCTATAGGCGTCCTCGGTGCCGTTGCCGGCCTGGTCAGTGACGCCGATGCTTTGGAGCAGGTAAAGGGGCGTATCATGGGAGCTGTTGTAGTCATAGAGGGCATCATAAAAATCATCGTCCATGATGGAGGTCACCCGGACCGCATTGGCGCCCATCTCTCCCATGGCCTGGAACCAGCGAAGATAGTCCTCTTTTTCAGCCGCATAGGACGTGGCGTAATGTCCCGGCAGGCTGGCGGACACATCCACGCCCCGCAGAGTCAGGGGCACGTAGGCCTGACCGTCCCAACGTTGGAGCTGCTTCCCCTCCGCTCGAAAGGGAACGGAGAGAGCGGCATCGCCCCCCATGGGAAGGTAGGCCCCACCATAGAACACCGCATAATATCCGCCCAGGGCTATGGCCAGCAAAAGGAGGGCAGCAGTCAAAAATCGTTTCATAGCCTACCCTCCTAACCTAGCATCTGGTTGGCGAAGCGGGAGGGATGGCAATACTGCCGCAGGGAGTCAATGTGCGCATCCATCCACCGGCCCCGATTTACGATATAATCCATCATCCACGTTACCGCTTCTTCATAGCTGGAGGGGTTCACATCCCGCAGAGTATCATCGCTTTGAAGGGCAGGGCGCTGACGCTCCCGTGTACTCAGCTGCTCTGGGTCAAAGGTATACCCCCAGACATTGAAATTCCGTGAAATGGCGCTGCCCAGCCAGGCTTCTATCTCGTTTTCATAGGATAAGAGACGTTCTTCCGATAGGATCCCTTTCCGCAAATAACGATAGCGGTCGATCACCTGTGACACAAAGGCCTCGTCCTGCATCAATTTAGCGTACCAGCCTCGCTCAGAAAGCAGGAAGCCTTGGTCCGAAATGGGCCGCAGGAAGTTGTTAAAGGCATTGTTATAATCCCATACCGGGCCAATGTTCAGCTTGCCTCTCACATCCTTATAGAAATAGGTGGATGCTGCAAAGGCGTCGTTGATCCCAAAGAACTCCATTAAGATATAGTAGTTGACAAAAGAGTCCCGATCGATCAGCTGCTGCCAGGTATCAGAGCCATTCTCCATCTCTGCGGAATAGAGAAGCCGTTCCACCTGGCTATACGCAGCATATACGTAATCCTTTACCTGTTGGGTCTGGTTGACGGTGCCTGGATATAGAAGCTCCAAATGCCGTCCCGGCTCCATGCGATAGGAATACAAGCTGAAATTCTCTAAAACCTTTTCCGGTTTGGTATAGGGTTCGATACGAACCAGGTAACTCATAACTGCATTTCCTGGTTCATACTTCGTGAAAGCCAGCCGTTCCTCGTCTACGTCGATGGTTTCCATTAGCACATAGACCCCCTGGTATTCTCCGTCTAGCAGCAGCTCGCAAAAACGCACATCTGGAGTCCAAGTGCCCATCACCTCCGCGGAGAGGTTCATGCACATATAGTTCCGCATCAAGGTCTTATCCAGGAACGGGCCATGGAGAGACCATTCTTTTCCCGCGTTCATCCCCAGTAGTCTCACATTTCGGGACTGCTGGGGGTCTTTATCTTCTACGGTTTTCAAGCGGAAGCTGCCCTTGGAAAACCAGCGGGAGCTGTTGCCCCGGTAACGGAAAAGGGCGGTCCCTTCCTCGGTGGCGGTATCCTCTCCGTGATGCCAGACACCTTCCGTTGAAACCGTGGAAAAATAGACGGATATTTCCTCTTCTCCTTTGTCCCCTAGGGAATACCCGGCGGTGGCACCATCCGGCCCTGCATAGGGCCGGCCGGGAATGGTCTGGCCTCCCGTCTCAATGCGGATGATGGGTAGATGGGTACACAGTTCAGCCTCCCCACCACAGACGGTGCAGGGGCCCAGTGCCTCCTCCGAGGGCTGTTCCAGGTGCTGCTGGTAGCGCAGCACCCCGGTCCGGTCCTCTAGCCCCTGGGAGGTGATGCCCAGCAGCAGGACGCCCGCCGCAAGTCCTGCCATGACAATGATTCCGCGGCGCATCCTCATCACCCACTGATTTCATCGCTCTGGGTCACAGTGTTCACATACTCCGTGCCGCCCAGGGCATAGAGGGCATCGGAGATATCCTCTTCCCGTTGGTAATTCTTCTGCCAGACCCGCCGGGGCATTTCATAGATCAGCTCCACGTGCTCTGCCGTGGTGTTGCGTACCCGCAGGAGGGCCCGCTTGTCAAAGTAGGAAAACACAGTCCGCTCCATGTCAGCGCTCTGATCCTTGGCGCCCCGAATGATCAGCAAGATGCGGTTCTCGTTGCGAACCCGGCCCAAAAACAGCAGCACCACGAAAACCATGGCGCTGCCCACCGCGGCCACCAGGTAATCTCCCACACCGCAGCAGATGCCCACGATGATGGTCCAGAAGATATAGGCGGTGTCTCTGGAGTCCTTGATGGCAGTGCGGAAACGGACGATAGACAGCGCGCCCACCATGCCCAAGGAGAGGGCGATGTTGTTGCCGATGACAGTCATCACCGTGGCGGTGAGGATGGTAAGAGACACCAGGGATACGTTGAATTTTTTGCTGTAAGCGGTCCCGGCATGGGTGTACCAGTAGGAGAGGTAGATGGCAGCGCTCAGGACGGTTGCCACCGCAATATGTAATACGATTTCTTGCGTGGTAAGGCTCCCGCTCTCCGCAATAAGTTGTGCAAGGTATTCTTTCATTTTCTCTGTCTCCTTAAAAAAGAAAGTGTTTGCTGACCATACGGCTGAGGCAGTATTTGCTCACGGATACTTCACCGGCAGTGCAATCACGGAGCATATCCTTGATGTAGCTGAGCAGGAAGCCGTTGTACTTTACCTCCAAGACCACTAGGGACGGATCCTGGAGTGCGTATTGGGTCAGAGTAGGGTCAAAGATATCAAAGCAGCTCTCTGTCCCTATGATGTGATGGTCAAAGGTTACGCGGATCTTATTCTCCCTGGTGATAAAAGCCCTGCGGCGGTACTCCACCACGGACCGGGGACGATATCCGTGTATGTGCATCACGGCGTAGCACTCCTGTGCCAAGGGGTCCCGCTGGTCCAAGAGCACACCATAGTCCCCTGAGACCAACCGCTGCGCTGCTGGACGGTCCAGGCGCAGGGAGCGTTTTTTCTGCTGCTTTCCCTCCTTTTGTTTGATTTCCAGCAGGGCAAAGTCACTGTGGGGACCGTAGCAGCGCAGCCGGATCTTCCGCCGGATTTCTACCCCGTCGATCTTCTCTTGGAAATCCCGGTCCTCCAGCGAGTCGAAGTAGAGGGAGCGGATGGGATAGCCGTCCCCTCGGTTGTGAGGGTCTTCCAGCATGAATTTCGTCAAATTCCCGCTGTAACGGTAGTACCTGGGGAAATCGATGAGGAATTTTCGCTCCTGCCTTAGGACTTCATTCACGGGTCCAGCACCTCCTCTAGGACGCGGTAATGGTGGAAGGCCACCGAGATGGTCTGCTCTGGGTAGGCCGCCTGGACCGCCGCAAAGTTCTCTCTAGCGGCATACAACCCCAGGTCGTGGTAGCTGTTGATCTCTTTGATCCCCCGGCCATTGGCCTTTTGGAGCTCATAGATGGTAATGATTCCCTTCCCATACTTTTGGACCAGGGTTGTCTCTAGGGCAATGTTCTTGATTTCCGCACCCCGATAGTAATTCATCACGGCGATGCTGTCACAACCGTTGGCAATCAGTTCTTCCAGTCCCTCCTGCTGTCCCTTTTTTTCATAATACCAGGGGATGCAGAGGATGAGCTGCAAATCATGTGCTTGGGCCAGGGTATAAGCTTTTTTCATCCCGGAGACGAAGCTGTCCATGACTGCATCTGCGTCCTCGTCCCATTCGTCTAGGGTATAAGGCTCGATGTCCAACATGATGCCGTTTAGGCGAGGGATAGTATCCCAACTTTTTCCGTCTGCCTTCCGCCATTCCAGAAACGTTTGCTCTGTCTGCTGATTGTAGAGGGCGGCGGTTTCCACGGCCTCACAGATTTTTTTGCCTTCAGGGTCCAGCGCCCAAGCGGAGTGGCCGGTTAGGTGGTAGACTGTGATACCTTCCTCCAGAGCCGTCTCCAAAAAGGCGGTCAT
>CAJTQP010000035.1 GCA_910578575.1 uncultured Oscillospiraceae bacterium | reverse complement strand
TGGCAAGGTGGCGCTCTACCAGATGAGCTACACTCGCGTCAACAGGATGTATCTTATCACACCCCCACGGGAATGTCAAGCACTTTTTTCAAAAACCCCTAAAAATTTACGTTCCCCGCCCAGGCCGGGGTGGGTGGGGCCCAGAGGAAGCGGATCTCCGCCAGGCGCTGCTGGCCGCTGTCGGGGTAGAGCTGGACCTGGATGTCCGACAGGGGGGGCAGGTTCTCGATCTGGGCGCAGGCGTTCTCCACCGCCTGGCGGATGCCCTCGGCGCTGTCCTCCTGGGTGAAGTAGCTGATGCGGAACACCGCCTGGTCAGGGCGGTTGGGCAGGATGGTCAGCAGCTCCCGCTGGATGGCGCTGCTGCTGGTGACGGAGATCACGGAGCGGATCTCCTCCCGGCTGCGGGTATAGGCCAGGGTGACGGCAATCTGGTAATAGGAGGCGCTCTGGTCCACGTCGTATTTGATATAGTCCACGGCGTAGGCCCCCAGGGGGTCCTCCTGGGAGACCTCCAGGCAGGCGGCGTCCACGTCGCTGGCGGCGGAGCCGGTGACGCTCACATATTGATACAGGCGGATCACCCCGTCCTCCTCCCCCTTGCCCACCAGGTAGAGCAGGGCGCTGACCAGGCCCTGGTAGGTCTCCGCCCGGAGGATGGAGGGGTTCTCCTTCTCGTCGGAGAACTGCCGGTGGGGGGTGATGGAGGCGTAGCTGCGCTCCAGCAGGGAAGAACAGCCGGTGGTGAGCAACAGGGCCGCCAGGAGGAAAAGACATAGGATACGTTTCATTTGGGCCCTCCGTTCTAAACCAGTGGCCGGATACCATCGGGGCGGGCCGGCGAGGGCGCCGGCCCCTACGAGGACACGCCGGTGCCCACACCACCCATTGGTTCACAATGGACGTGTGGGCGCGTTCTATATGCGCCCGCGTGTCTTGTGGGCTGACCACGTTGGATGTAGGGGCCGCCGCCCTCGGCGGCCCATGAGGGGTTCGCGGTCTGGGGTGGTCACTCCAAGCGCAACCATTTCGCCAACTTCTCCCCCTTGGGCATCAACATCATATCCTCCTTGGACAGGATCCGCAGGACCACCACCAAAATGGCATACACCAGGCACGCCACCGCGATGGTCCCCAACACCGCCAGGGTGTTCCCCAAAAACCGGCCCAGCAGGGGATACAGCAGCCAGACCACCAGCCCCATCGCCGCCGCCGCCAGGGCGGGCTTCCAAAACACCCGGCGGTAGTTGGGGGGATGTTGGGTGAGGCGGCGGATGGAGGCCAGCTGCAACAGGGCGATCACCGCGAAGCACACCAGGGTCCCCACCGGGGCCCCCTTGACCCCCAGCTCCGGCCGCTGGACCAGGACATAGTTCACTCCCAACTTGGCGGCGCTGCCCAGGGCCACCTGGAACACCGGCAGGAGCACCTGTCCGTGGGCCTGCAAAATGGCGCTGCACAGAAGCTGGATGCACACGAAGATGGAGGCCACCCCCAGCACCCCCAGGGAGGCGCTGGCCACGTCCTGGTTGGTGGCGGGGAAGAGCATCTGGATGATGGGCCCCGACAGCAGAGCCAGGCCCACCCCGGCGGGCATGGCCAAGAGGGTCCCCACCCGCAGGGCGGATTCCGCGATCTGCCCCGCCCCCCGGTCGTCCTTTCGGGACAGGCAGGCGGACACTGCCGGGACGATGCTGGAGGTGAGGGCCACCATGAGGGCGGAGGGTAAATTGTAGACGGTGACGGCTTTTTGGAAGCTGCCATAAAGGGCCGAGGAGCTCTGGGGGGTATGGCCCAGGGCGCTTTGCAGGAGGTTTTGCACCTGGATGGAGTCCAGGCAGGTGGTGATGGGCACCACCGAGGCGCAGATGGTAATGGGGATGGCGATCTGCGCCAGGGTCTTCAGCACCCGTTTTACGGAGTCCGGGGTGTCCTGGGTGGCTGTCCGTTGCCCGGCGGTGGCCCGGCGGTGCTGGAGCACCAGATAGGCCAGGGCCACCAAGCCGCTGATGGTGACGCCCCCGATGGCCCCGGCGGAGACGTACTCGCTGCCAAAGCCCTGTTTCAGCAGGTACCAGGCCAGGGCCAAGCCCGCCAGAAGCTTGATGGATGCCTCCAACACCTGGGAGATGCCCGTGGGGGTCATGTTCCCCTGGCCCTGGGCGTAGCCCCGATAGGAGGCCATGGCGCAGACAAAGAAGCAGGACAGAGACAGGGTCCGGATGGAGGGGGCGGTGAGGGCGTTGCCCTGGAGGCAGGCCAGGGGATGGGCGAAGAGGAGCATGATGAGGCTGCTGAGCACCCCTAAGATCAAAAAGGTGTACAGGGACACCCGGAACACCCGCTCCACCTGCCGCCCCCGGCCCAGGGTGGTGGCCTCGGAGATGGTCTTGGACATGGCCACCGGCAGGCCGGCGGTGGCCACCATCAGCAGCAGGTTGTAGATGGCATAGGCGTTGTTGAAATAGGCGAAGCCGGGGTCGTCCAAAATGTTCCCCAGGGGGATCTTATAGAGGGCGCCGATGAGCTTGGCCACGGCGATGCTGGCCGCCAGGATGGCGGCCCCACCGAAGAAGGAACGGCGTTTGGGCTGGGTTGGTTTCATGGGGCGTCCTTTCCCTTGTGTGGTGTGGTTTGCGTTAGTATAGCACGATTGGAGGGGGAACACAAGGGGAAGGGAAGGTCTGCCAGGGCTAGAAAAGCTACATGAGACGCAGGCAGCCCCCTGGGGACGGCGTTGTCCACCAGGGGGCTGTTTTGTCTTATCTCATAGCTTCCCTGCCGTGCGCCCCACGATGCCGAAGGCACCGGCGCCGCCGTGGCAGGTGATGACGCAGCCGGAGTTCATCCAGACGATCTTTTGGAAGCCCAGGGCGCGGGCCCGCTCCTCTGCCAGGGCTTGCAGCTCGGCGCTGAGGCCGGGGGTGCGGATGAAGTGGATGCTCTCCCGGCTCAGGCGGTGCTTTTCCGTAAACTCCGCCAGGAGCTTGGGGATCACCCGGTGGAAGGAGCCCCGGTACTTTTTCGACACCACCAGCTCCCCGTTGATGGTCTCAATGCACGGGTGCAGGCCCAGCAGGTTCCCCGTCAGGGCCACCACGTTGCTCACCCGGCCCCCGGCCCGGAGATAGTCCAGGTTCTTGGGGATGAAGCACATGTGGGTGGCGGCGGCCACCTCGCTGGCGTAGTTCACCGCCTCCTCCACGGACATCTCTGGCTGCTCCCGGAGCTTCCGGGCCAGGCGGATGGCCACCAGGCCCTGGGCGGTGGAGACCTGTTTGGTGTCCAGACGGGTGACGTAGTCCCGGCCCGCCCCGGCGATGCCGGCGTTTTGATAGGAGCAGGTGGTGGCGGCGGAGTAGGCCAGGTGGAGGATGTGGGCGTCAGGGTAGGCGGCGTGGATCTCGTCAAAGGTTTTGGTAAAGTCCTCTGGGTTGCAGGCGCTGGTCTTGGGGACCTTGCCGGTGCGGTCGTAATAGGCGCACACGTCCTGGGCAGGGAAGGCGCCGTCCTCCAGGCAGTCCTCCCCCATGGTCACGTGCATGGGGACCAGGTAGATCCCATACTCCTGGGCCAGCTCCGGGGTGAGGTCGGAACCAGTTTCTGCGGTCAAGATCAGCTTTTTTTCCATGGGGCACCGTCCTTTCTTTTTCCTGGGAAACGTTGCATCTAATATTAAATATCGGATATTAAGACCATTATACCAGATAGACCCGCCTTGTCAATAGGCTTTGCCCTCTGGGGGAAAAAATAGTGGACGGCCCCGGCACTGCTGTGCTACACTAGAGGGGATTTCAAAGAAAAGGGATGCCTATGGACTTCAAACACCGTATCAAACGCTATCTCACCGCCTGGACCGGCCACCCCCGGAAATTCCTCCGGGAGGGGGGCGTGCCCCTGGGGCTGCTGCTCATAGCCCTGATCCTCATCGACTTCCTGTTGGAATTCCCCCCCTACCCCCTGGACGTGGTGCTGCTGCTGGTGGTGGCGGTGGCCCTGGTGGGGCTGTTTTCCCGCTTCTGGCGCTGTCCCGCCTGTGGGGAGCGGCTGCCGGTGCGCATCGAGAACCCCCGCTTTCTGGGGATGTGCCCCCACTGCGGGGCCCAGTTGCCGGAGGATTGAAAAAAACACTTGACAAAACCAGGTTACAGTTGTACCCTATAGGCAAGGGTACAACTGTAACCTGGTTTTTCTGCAAAGGAGAGGATACCCATGTCAGAGGTAGAAACCAAGATCACCGACGCCGAATTGGCTGTGATGCAGGTCCTGTGGGCTTCCAAGGAGCCCCTGACCTTGAACCAAGTAAAAGCCGCCCTGGATAAGAACGGCGAGACCACCAAGACCCTCCTGCGCCGCCTGTGCCAGAAGGGGGCCGTGGGCCAGGAGAAGCGGGAGGTCTATTACTACCGCCCCCTGGTGGAGCGCAGCAAGCTGGGCCGCTACCAGACCCAGCGGCTCATTGACAAGCTCTACGCCGGCAGCGCCAAGGCCATGGTGGCCGCCCTGGTGGAGCAGGGCCAGCTCCAGGCCCAGGACGTGGCGGAGCTCCAGGGGATGTTCCAAGACCTGTGGGGAAAGGAGGATGGGTCGCCATGATCGCCTTCCTCACCACCCTTTTTCGGCTGAGCCTGTTGGGCTCCCTGCTGGCGGGGCTGCTGTGTTTGGCAAAGCCCCTGCTCCGGGGGCGAGTGAGCCGGAAGGTGTCCTATTACCTGTGGCTGCTGGTGCTGCTGCGGCTGTGCCTGCCGCTGGGGTTGACCTTGCAGCTCCCGGCCCAGGCCGCCCCGGCCCCAGTGGTCCCGGACAGGGCCCAAACCGCCGCCCCGGTGCCGGCGGTCCCCGGTGACCACCCCGCTGCCCCCACCCAGACGGCGGCCACCCCGGCACCAACTGTCCCTACCCCCACCCCTGCGGCCATCCCGCCGGTGGCGGTGACGGAACGGCTGCTGGTGGGGATCTGGGCCACGGGCTTTGCCATGGTGGGGGGCTGGTACCTCCATGGCTACCGCCGTCTGGCCCGGCGCATTCGGAACACCGCCCTTCCCGCCGGGCCGGAAGCCCTGGCCGTCCTGGAGGCATTGGACCCCCAGGGGCGGGTCCGGTTGGTGGAGAGCGCCGCCGTCAGCGCCCCCCTGCTTTTGGGGCTGTGCCGCCCCACCGTCGTCCTGCCCAAGGGCGTGACAGACCCCGCCCGGCTGGGGGACATCCTGGCCCATGAGCTGGTCCACGTCAGGCGGCACGACTTGCTTTTGAAATGGTTCGCGGCCTTCGCCGCCAGCGTCCACTGGTTCAACCCCCTGCTGCCCTTCCTCCGCCGGGAGATCGGGCGGGCCTGTGAGTTGGCCTGTGACGAGGCGGTGGTCCAGGCCCTGGACGCCCCCGCTCGGAAACACTATGGGGAGACCCTCCTGGCCCTGGCGGTCCAGCCTCCGGGCTTGGCCCTGCCGATGGCCGGGGAAAAACGGAATTTGCAAGAAAGGTTGGTGTCTATTGTGAAAACCTATCGACGCACCCCCGCCGCCGTCCTCTTGACCCTGGCTTTCGTGGTGGCCTTGGGCGGCTGTTCCCTCTTTGCCGATGCCGCCGTGAAATCCGGCGAAACGCCCCCCCAACAGCAGCAGGAACCCCTGGGACTGACTGACCCGGTGAGCGGCACCACGGTCCAGTTGGATATGACCAGGGAGGCGGTAGAAGCCCTCTTGGGGCCGGGGTATCTGGCTGGGGAATATGACTCCATCTACCCAAACCATAAAACAGACAGCAGATATACCTATACAACAGAGGCAGGCCCCATCGTGGTAAGCTATGTGGATGGGATCGTCACCTCCCTCTATGTGGATACCTGGGGATTTTTGGGCCCGGATACCTCCCGCTGGGCCACAGAGACAGGGATCTCCTGCGGCAGCCCCCTGGAGGACGCGGTCCAGCATTACCAGGGGAGTGCGGTCCACAAGGTATTCCAGGAGGGTACCGACACCCAGTTTGTGTGCCAGGGAAGCACCGACTTCCAGGATGCGGACAGCTACTTTCTGAGCATCCAGGCGAAGGAGGATACCGGCGTATGTGAGATCCGATTGGATCGGATCAGGAAGGCGACGGTCATCCTGTCTTCCGGGATGAAAAATTCCAGCACCGGCGCGGAGGTCTCCTTCTTCGATTCCCGCAGCAATGTGGAAGCCCTGCTGGGCCCTGGCGCAGAAGTCCCGGAATATACAGGCAGCGTCTATCACGCCGCGGTCTACGGGGAAGGGCCGGATGCCCTTTATGTCCTGTACCGCCAGGACACAGTGGTGAGCTTCAGTACCCATCCCAAACGGGAGTATGGCTTTGAACCCATTGCCCAGGCCGGTGACTCGCATTGGCAGTGGGGGAAAATCGGCTGCGGCTCCACTTTGGCAGAGGTCCAGCAGGCGTACCCCGGCGGAACATTGATGGACAATCCCCAGCAGAACGAGACGGCAGAGGGCGCTGTCCACCAGCTTTATACATACTTGGGCGGCAACGACTATGTGACCCTCTCCCTGCACGATGGGGTCGTGATCGGCACGATGCTTGACCTTAACTTTTCCGTTTAATCTACCCGCAGAAAAGGAGGCACACCCATGACTGTGTTCCTGACGACCCTCCTGCGCCTGAGCGTGTGCGGCTCCCTTTTGGCGGCGCTGCTGTTTTTGACAAAGCCCCTGCTCCGGGGCCGCATCAGCCGGGCGGCGGCCTATTATCTCTGGCTGCTGGTGCTCTTGCGGCTGTGCCTGCCCCTGGGGTTGACCCTGACCCTGCCCCAGGCCGGTCCCCCGGCCCCGGTGCCGGTGGCCCCGGTGGAAGTGCAGGAAACTGGGAGGCAAGCTGCCCCTGCCACGCCTGCGACCCCGGAGGTCTCCCAAAGCGGCCAGACACCCCCCGCACCAACGCCGGAAGCGGTGCAGAAGGGCACTTCCCTCCCCACCCTCTTGTTTGCCCTCTGGGCCCTTGGGGCGGTGGGGATGGGGGGATGGTATGCGACCGGCTATCTCCGGGTCCGGCGCACCATTGACCGAAGCGCTGTCCCCGCCGGGGAGCAGGCTCAAGCCATCCTGGCGGCCCTGGACCCCCGTGGGAACGTGGGCCTGGTGGAGAGTACCGCTGTGAAGAGCCCCCTGCTCTTGGGGCTGTTGCATCCGGTGATCGTCCTCCCGGTGGGGGTGACGGACCCCGCCCGGCTGCGGGACATCCTGTCCCATGAGCTCACCCACGCCTGGCGCTGGGACTTGCTGTTCAAGTGGTTCGCGGCCTTTGCCGCCAGTGTCCACTGGTTCAACCCGTTGTTGCCCTTCGTCCGCCGGGAGATCGGGCGGGCCTGTGAGTTGGCCTGTGATGAGGCCGTAGTAAAGGCCCTCCCCGCCGCCGCCCGGAAGCACTACGGGGAGACGCTCCTGCTCCTGGCGGCGGAGGCCCCCATGGGGGCGCTGCCGTTGGCGGTGACCCTGTGTGAAGAGAAAAAGACCCTACAAGAAAGGCTGGTGTCGATCGTGAAGCTCCATAAACGTACCCCCGCCGCCCTCCTGCTGACCCTGGCCCTGGTGCTGACCATCGGGGGCTGCTCCCTGGTGACGGGGGCCAAGCAGGCCCAGGCCCCTGACCCCTTTGGGTCCCTGTACCTGCCCCAGGAGGAGGTCACCCTGTCCCTGGATACGCCCCGGAAGGACGTGGAAGCCCTGCTGGGGGAGGGGGAGGACTTTTATGTCGAGAGCATGAACCTTTCCTATCCCACTGTGGCGTATCATCTTCCAGATGGCCTCCTTTTGGTAGACTATGAGCTGCGGACAAAGTTGGAGGGGGAGCGTGTGCGGGGATTGCGCTGTTTCAGCAGTGCGGGCTACTCCTCCGACCCCAGGGTCAATGCGCAGTTTACACCGGAGGCCCAGCAGATGTTCCGGGATGCTGGGGACTTCCAGTTCCAGGCGGTCCAGGGGACCAGCTATGGCAACAGCTTTGGGCAGCTAAAAACCCTCCTCCCGGACGGGTCCCGCTTTGTCCAGTCCCAGGGGGGCAGTGACAAGCTGATGACCCTGTATGAAGTCCATAGCCAGGAGGCGACCACCCTCTACTACCTCACGGAGGAGACGGGGGTATACCAGATCGAAGTGATGCGTGGGCCCGGCGAGTCCCTCTTTGATAACCTGGAATACCTGGCCCACAGTGTCACAGGCTATGGCTACTCCCCCACCGAGGGGAACATGACCTGGGATACCCTGGAGACCACTCTGGGCCCAGGGACCCCCCAAGGGGATGCTGTGGTCTACGGCAGCGGTGCCGACACCCTAATCGTCACCGGCTCCGGGGACGACTGCATCCTGGAGGCTCTGGGGAGCAACTGGAAAACTGCCCGCGGCATCCACGTGGGCCACACCCTGGCGGATCTGAACGCCCGCTATGACGGCAGCCTCCAAAGCGACGAGACGGGGCGCTTCTACCAGGTGGAGGAGACAAAGTTCCTCCTCACCCTCCGCCTGGACGAGACGGACACCGTCACCTCCCTGCGCCTGGAAAACAAAGAGGGGGTGGCGTGATGGCCCTCCTGTTGCGGCTGAGCTTGGCGGGGTCGCTGTTGGCGGCGGTGCTGTTCCTATTGAAACCTGTCCTACGGGGGCGGGTGAGCCGGGCGGCGGCCTATTATCTCTGGCTGCTGGTGTTGTTGCGGCTGTGCCTGCCGGTGGGGTTGACCTTGTCTTTGCCGGAGGTTCCCGCGTCTGTCCCGGTGGCGTCCTCTACGGTCACACCTGCCAACCAGGCGGTTTCCCCGCCTGCCCAGGGAAACCCCACGCCCGCGCCAGAGCCGGTGCAGAAGGGCGATTCCCTCCCCACGTTGCTGGTGGCCCTCTGGGCCGTTGGAGCGGTGGGGGTGGGGGGATGGTATGTTGTTGGGTATCTCCGTGTTCGCCGTACCATTGACCAGAGCGCCCTTCCCGCTGGGGAGGCGGCACGCACCGTTCTTTTGTCCCTGGAACCCCGTGGGCGGGTCCAGTTGGTGGAGAGCCCGGCTGTGGACAGTCCCCTGTTGTTGGGGGTGCTCCAGCCCACCATTGTTTTGCCTGTGGGCCTCACCGACCCCGCCCGGCTGCGGGATATCCTGGCCCATGAGCTCACCCACGCCAGGCGGCATGATTTACTGTTTAAGTGGTTCGCGGCCTTTGCCGCCAGTGTCCACTGGTTCAACCCCTTGTTGCCCTTTGTCCGCCGGGAGATCGGGCGGGCTTGTGAATTGGCCTGTGACGAGGCGGTGGTTCGCTCCCTGGCCCCTCCCGCTCGGAAACAGTATGGGGAGACCCTGCTCCTTCTGGCGGCGAAGGCCCCTATGGGGGCGCTCCCTCTGGCGGTGACGCTGTGTGAAGAAAAGCAGAGCTTAGAGGAAAGGTTGGTGTCTATCGTGAAGATCCATCGGCGTACCCCTGCCGCCCTCCTGCTGACCGTAGCCCTGGCGTTGGCCCTGGGAGGCTGCGCCCTCTTCTCCGGCGCGGCTGTTGCCGAGATAGAACAGTTCCAGAATCCCAATACCGGCGCCGTCCTGCGGCTGGGCATGACCCGCCAGGAGGCGGAGGCGCTGCTGGGGGAGAGGCGTCAAGTACAAGAAACCGTGCAATTCCTCAAATCAGAGAATGGCGCGGGGACCCCTGCCCAGTATGATAACTACGGTACGGGGGAGGACAGCATTACGCTGCTCTACCTTGACGATACGGTCTATGGCATTCTTGTGGACGCCAACTATACCCTTTATGAAAACGGCACCCCCTCCGGCCCCTTCCCTTGGGTGACCTCCAAGGGGATCACCTGTGGCAGCAGTCTGGAAGCGGTCCAGGCGCAGTATGAAGGGGAGACCGTTGTGGATGAAAACCTGGGCTCCTGGTTTGGTTACGACGATTCTGTCCCCATCACCTTGGTTACTGTCACGGAAAAAGACTGGAGTCTCACATTTTGTCTGACGGAAGAAGATGGGGTGTTTGAAATCCTGTTCGGCTCCGGGGAGCTCATGTCGGTAGAAGAGCTTGACGCCGTATTCCCTTCCAGCGCAGCCGTAGATGACCCAGGCCAAAGCCCCTAAGGGCGCGAGAAAGGAGGCCCTATTGTGACCGATGTGATCTCAACCCTCCTGGGGCTGAGCTTGGCGGGGTCGCTGTTGGCGGCGGTGCTGTTCCTGTTAAAACCTGTCCTTCGGGGGCGGGTGAGCCGGGCGGCGGCCTATTATCTCTGGCTGTTGGTGTTGTTGCGGCTGTGCCTGCCGGTGGGATTGACCTTGTCTTTGCCGGAGGTTCGTACCCCTGTTCCGGTGCAGGCGGCTACGGGACAACAACAGGTGACGGGTGGGCAGGCGACCCCTGCCGTGCCTGTGCGCCCGGAGGCTCCCCAGCCGGTTCAGGAGAACGCTACCCCCACACCGGTACCGGAGACGGTACAGCGGGAAACTACACGCCCCGCCCTGGTGTTTGCCCTTTGGGCCGTTGGCGCGGTGGGGGTTGGGGGATGGTATGTACTGGGCTATCTCCGGGTCCGCCGGGCCGTTGAACAGAGCGCCCTTCCCGCCGGGGCGGCGGCGCGACGGGTTTTATTGGAGCTGGAACCCCGCCAGCGGGTCCGCTTGGTGGAGAGCTCTGCTGTGAGGAGTCCCCTACTGTTGGGGGTGCTCCAGCCCACCATTGTTTTGCCCATGGGCCTCACGGACCCCGCCCGGCTGCGGGATATCCTGGCCCATGAGCTCACCCACGCCAGGCGGCAGGATTTACTGTTTAAGTGGTTCGCGGCCTTTGCCGCCAGTGTCCACTGGTTCAACCCGTTGTTGCCCTTCGTCCGCCGGGAGATTGGGCGGGCCTGTGAGTTGGCCTGTGACGAGGCGGTGGTTCGCTCCCTGGCCCCTTCCGCGCGGAAGCAGTATGGGGAGACCCTGCTGCTTTTGGCGGCGCAGGCCCCTATGGGATCTCTGCCTCTGGCGGTGACCTTATGTGAAGAAAAAGAGAGCTTGGAAGAAAGGCTGGTGTCTATCGTGAAAACCCATCGACGTACCCCCGCCGC
Source organism: uncultured Oscillospiraceae bacterium (assembly GCA_910578575.1). Lineage (GTDB taxonomy): Bacteria > Bacillota > Clostridia > Oscillospirales > Oscillospiraceae > Evtepia. The sequence continues at coordinate 13,775 of CAJTQP010000035.1, read as the reverse complement.
CGTCCTGCTGACTGTGGGTTTGGTGCTGGTTCTGGGGGGCTGTGCCCTTTTCAGTGGGGCCCAACAGGCCAAAGAGCCCCAGGGGCTGACCGACCCGGAGAGTGGGATGACCATTAACTTAGATATGACGCGGGAGGAGGTGGAGGAACTTCTGGGGGAGGGGATGCTGCAATATGAAGTTCCCTCCAGGTTTGGCGGCATGCAGCGCTGTTTCGCCTACAATACAGAGGCAGGCGCACTGCGGATCCGCTATGAAAAGGAACAGGTGGAGATGATTGATACGGTCAACGGGGTCTTCCAGAATGCCATAAGCTACCAGATCGGGGGATCCTCCCGCTGGACCACAGAGGCGGGTATCTCCCATGGCAGTTCCCTGGAGGCGGTACAAAAGGAATACCAGCGCTGGCCAATTCACGACCTCTTCCAAGCAGGCAGTGCGACCTACTTTTCCTGCCAGGGCAGCCCGGATATGAAAGAGGACAGCTTCTGGCTCTACATCGTGGCTGGGGAGGACGCCTGTGTGGAGAAGATCACCCTCCAGCGCACTTACGCCGCCACCATAACACCGCCCACCACCTTCACCAACCCCAGCACCGGGGCGCAGGTGGAGCTCTACCAGACCCGCGCCGAAATCGAAAACATTTTGGGGCCCGGCAAGGACCTGAGCAACGAACCATTTATCTGGCCGGGAACGACCACCACAAGTGATATCCCAGTATATGTAGAAGAGGACGCGGGAATCGGAACCATGGCTCAGGGGAAGTATGGGGATACGGTTCCGATCGCAGATCCCGACGGGGAGCCCCTTGGCACCTGGACAGAGGTTCAGGATACGGGAAACATCGGGGAGATGGACAGCAGGGCTTATGGTTACGCAGAGGGCGAGGACCTTCCGGAGTACACAGAAGCAGACCTGAGCAGCAACATCATCAGCCCCAGGAATAGCTCCTGCTATACGGTGTTTGCCTACGGTGAGGGAGCGGATACCTTGTATGTCCACTACTGGCAGGACAAAGCCGTGACCTTCTCCACCCACTATATCACAGACTTCACCGCCGACCCCAGGGAAAACCTAAACCCCTTCCACTGGCAGTTGGACGGCCTGCGCTACGGCGCCACCCCAGAGGAGGCCCAGCAGGTTTATCCGGAGGGGAGGTTGGAGGACAGGGGCACCAACGCGGGGCTCAACATACAGGTCTTCCAATATTACAATGGGGTCCATCAGGTAGCCCTTGGCGTGTATGACGGGGAGGTGGGCAGCATAGCCCTCATGCTGCTCTTCCCTAGTTAAGTGTGTTGATCCGGTTCCCATGAGAAAACGAGGATTTGGCGTTTGCACCGAATCTTCGTTTTCTTTTCCATTGTTTCGGCAGAAATTCACAATTCAAAATTGACGTTCAAAATAATTTATGATATTATTAAAATTTAATAATCCATGTCAGGCACTCAAAGAATCGATAGGAGCGTATCATGAACAAATTTGTTACATCTGCCGATGATCTTGTGACAACGCATGAGAATACACGTGCTGGATTCCTTGCCATCGCGCTAGAGAAAAATAGGGTCGGGGATCCCTATGTGAAGCAGGCGTTGGCGTTCAAATCTATGGTGGCACATACCACCGGACCCGATGACTTTCTGACCATGCCAACCATTCGGCCCTTTCTCTTGACTGCGGCAGGCCTATCCGAAAAATCCCTTCAGCATCTCAACCATGAGGATCACACCATTGTAATCAGAGAATTGATCGATCAGTTTCTAAAGCCCGCCGGTCCAGCTTATATAGACGAAACAATTTATCGCTTCTTACTGACAAAGGGTGACGCTGTCGGCGGAACCATGCGCAATCGCATTGGGGCCATGGGCCAGGAAAAGCTCGTTCGCTGCATTCTTTCCTGTATGAATGTACGGGGGATTTCTTACCTGTGGGCGGGCAATGGCAGCAGCTTTCAGTGGCTTCCGAAGCAAAGCGATGACAGGGGAATCGAAAAACTACTGAAAGCATTGTACTGGTCCAATCCCAAGGGTGAACGGGTGTTGGGGTTTAACATGACCAACGCCATCGTAACAAAGAATATCGACATTTGCCTCTATGACACGGATAAGGTTGGGTATCATCAGGGTAAAATTGCAAAGCTTCACCCAGAAAAGGCGATTATGCTGGGCGAATTGAAAGGCGGCATCGACCCGGCTGGGGCGGATGAACATTGGAAAACGGCAAACACGGCATTGGACCGTATTCGTACCAGTTACGCTTCTAAGGGTTTGCAGATCCAGACATCCTTCGTTGGTGCTGCAATAGAAAAAGCCATGGCGGGGGAAATCTTTGCCCAACTTCGCGATGGGACCATGACAAATGGCGCCAATTTGACAGATACCAACCAACTGGTGGAATATTGTAATTGGCTCCTTGATTTATGAGGTAGCGCATGGAACAAACTTCTTTTCAAATACCGATCGATCATTATTTGGTGGAACACTTTTCGGCCAATCAATGCTGTGAAGAACGTGAAAGACAACGGTTGGAGCAGAAGTATGCCAAGCAGTTGGAGGTGAGCGAAGCCTTCAATCGTCAGAGCGTCAGCTATCAGTTAAGTAAAAACGATGTCCTTCACAGTTGGTTAAAATATAAGGAGGCGTTCTCCGCTGATTTGGTCAACCTACTCCTGGATGAAATGGGGGCAACCGCTGGAGATCTTGTGATGGACCCCTTTATGGGGTCTGGGACCACAGCGCTTGTGTGTCAAATGCGGGGCATCCATAGCATTGGGTACGATATTATGCCCATCACAGAGATTTCCCTAAAGGCGAAATCCGCCTGCACACAGTATAGCCTGGCGGAACTGCGAGAATTGCTGCGGGCCATCCAAACGTTGGATATGCCAGAAACCTATCAAAAAAGCACCCCTTATGTTACGATCACCCAGGATGCCTATCCAGAAGAAACCGCGCGATATTTACAGTTTATTTCCGAGTGGAGAGAAGGGGCTGCCTTCTCAACCGATGCAAAAAACTTATTGACCTTGTGTATTATAAACGCGCTGGAACGGATCAGTTACACGTCCAAAGCGGGACAGTATCTTGGGTGGGATTGCCGTTCCAAAAAGGTGCAGGCGGCCAATCAGCGCCGGCAAAGAAAGGGGCAACCCCCTCTGCCCAAAAAATATGTGCGGGCGGAAATCCTCCCTGCAAAAGAGACGATCCTTGGTGAACTGGAGCATGTCATCGCAGAGATTGCCATGATACAACAAAACAGTAGAACCCATAATACCGCACACATTGAATACGTGGCAAACAGCGCACTATACGAGATCCCGAAGCTGCAAGATAACATCCTTACGGGCGTGATTACCTCCCCTCCCTACTGCAACAGATATGACTATACAAGGACCTACGCACTGGAATTGGTTTATTTGGGCGCAGATGACCGCAGCATCAAAAAAATGCGCCAGGATTTACTATCCTGCACGGTGGAGAGCAAGTCAAAAATAGAGGCGCTCAGGGAGCACTACAAACGCATTGGAAAATCTGCGCGCTTTGAAGCGATCTATGCAAAGATACAAGAGAACGCCGCGTTTTCGGAAATCATGACGGCGTTAACCATCAGAAAAGAACGGGGAGACCTAAACAATTCAGGTGTTGTCCGCATGGTGGAAGGGTATTTTACCGAGCTTGCTTTTGTCTATGCCGAGCTGTTTCGGATCTGTAAGCCAGGCGCTATGGTCGCCTTTGTGAATGATAATGTGCGCTATGGTGGTGAAGTCATTCCCGTTGACTTCTTGAGTTGTTCTTTTGCGGAGCAATTTGGCTTTCAGGTGAAAACGATTTATGCCTTGAAGCAGAAGAAAGGAAATAGCAGCCAGCAGATGGCCAAATTTGGGAAAGTGGGATTGCGCAAGGGCATCACTGTCTGGGTCAAGGAATAACGGTATCTGTGCTGGCTGCCCAGCGATGGCGGGCAGCCAGCACGGTTTTTTGTTCCACTGGGCGGGTGAATGCCTACCACAGCACCCTTCTGGGTCTAGGGTATCCATCCATTCCCGCGATGTTCCAACGTGGAAGGGGCGGGGCTCACACCAACCCCTTACGCCCCAACACCGCGATCATCTCATCGCGCTTCATGGGCCGCTCTGGGGCGGTGCCGTCTACCACTCCGGCCTCCACCGCCCGCTGCCAATGGCCCTCCTGGCGGCTCCAGGCCGGCTCCGGCAGGGTGGCGGCGTGGGCGTTGGCCTTTTCCAAGAGCTGGTAGGCCTGCCGGTCGCTCATCGTTGCAATCATCTCGTCGATGGTCATGTCAAGCTCCTCCTTTCCCATCTCCGCTGCCACGTCGGCGCGGAAGTCGTCCATGCGCTTGCCGTGTTTGGGGAACCAGTGGAGTACGTCGGCGTGGTTGGAGGCGATGCCCCGCTGGTGGCCCTCGGCGTGGCAGAGTACCACCCCGTCCTTTTGCGGGTCCAGGCCGTAGGTCTTGCAGAGGTAGGCCGTCAGCTCCACCGCCTCCCGGTACACTTTTTGGAAGTACCGCCGGTCCACCAGGCCGTCCTCGCAGATCTCAAAGCCGATATACCCCATGTCGTTGGCAGAGCCCTTTTTCCCCTTGCCGGAGTGCCAGCCCCGGTAGGTCCAGGGCAGGGTCTGGTAGGTGGCGATGGTACCGTCCGCCAGTTTTCCAATGAAGGCGTGGACGCAGACCTTCTTGCCGTCGGGGTAGAGCTGGTTCCAGTGGTTGCCGTTGGGGTTTTCCCCCAGCTTCCCGTCGTTGGGCTGCACATAGCGGCGCAGTTCCGGGTTGTTCACCCCGGTGGAGTGGACCATGACCCCCCTGGGTTCCATGGGCACCGCCGCCTTGTAACATGCGTTTCGCGTCAAAAACCAGGTTTTCAGTTTCATGTCCTTTCCTCCGTTCTCTCCATTGTATCCCAAATGGCCCTGGGTGGTTCCCTGCTCCGGCAAACTCCGGGATTTAAGAAAGGATAAAAAACTATGACAAAACTGTCACACCACAGCCCCCAACTGTCACCGGATTCGATGTCGGAGCCGGTGGCGTTTCTTGTATACTAAGGGTGCAAGGAGGGAGCGGGACGGCTCCCCCACAACGCAAGCCCTGTCAAAGGAGGTCATTTCCATGGCTATCTTAGAAGTTACCTGTCTGAAAAAAATCTACACCACCCGCTTTGGCGGGAACCGGGTCCAGGCCCTGCGCAACGTGTCCTTCTCCGTGGAGAAGGGGGAGTATGTGGCCATCATGGGGGAGTCCGGCTCCGGCAAGACCACCCTGCTGAACATCCTGGCGGCCCTGGACCAGCCTACGGAGGGGAAGGTCTTTCTGGAGGGGAAGGACCTGTCCACCGTGAAGGAGAAAGACTTGGCCACCTTCCGCCGGGACAACCTGGGCTTTGTGTTCCAGGACTTCAACCTCCTGGACACCTTCACCCTGGAGGACAACATCTACCTCCCCCTGGTCCTGGCGGGCACCGAAGTCCGGGAGATGCAGGAGCGGCTGTCCCCCATCGCCAAGACCCTGGGCATCACCACCCTGTTGAAAAAATATCCCTACGAGGTCTCCGGGTGTCAGAAGCAGCGGGCCGCCGTGGCGCGGGCCCTGATTACCCGCCCCAAGCTCCTGCTGGCCGACGAGCCCACCGGGGCCTTGGACTCCAAGTCCACCGACGAGCTTTTGGGCCTCTTCGCCCAGGTGAACCGCCTGGGACAGACCCAGCTGATGGTCACCCATTCCGTGAAAGCCGCCAGCCACGCGGGCCGGGTACTGTTCATCAAGGACGGCGAGGTGTTCCACCAGCTCTACCGGGGGGAGAGCAGCAACCAGCAGTTCTATCAAAAAATCGCCGACACCCTCACGGTGCTCTCCACGGGAGGTGAGCAGGCATGAGGCTCTATCCCAAGCTGGCTCTGAGCAGTTTTCGGAAAAACGGCCGCTTCTATCTCCCCTATCTCCTCACCTGCGCCGGGATGGTGCTGATGTGCTACATCGTGCGCTACCTGGGGAACCTGCCCCAGCTGGACACCGTCCGAGGGGGCGCCACGGTGAAGAGCTGCCTGGGTATGGGCGTGTTCATCATCGGCCTGTTCTCCGTGATCTTTCTCTTTTACACCAACGCCTTCCTCATGCGCCGCAGGAAGATGGAGTTCGGCCTGTACAATATCTTGGGTCTGAGTAAGCGGAACCTGAGTGTACTCCTGCTGGTGGAGACGGTGATGATCGCCATCCTGGCCCTGGTCCTGGGGCTGGCAGGGGGCATCGCCCTGAGCAAGCTCACGGAACTGCTGCTCCTGCGCCTGGTGGGCGGGGAGGCGGGCTACGGCCTGCTCATCGACCTGGACGCCCTGGGCAACTGCCTGCTGCTCTTCGGGATCATCTTCGCCCTGTTGTACCTGAACAGCCTGTGGCAGCTGCGCCGGGCCAATGCCATCGCCCTGCTGCGCAGTGAAACCGTGGGGGAGAAGCCCCCCAAAGCCAACTATCTCCTGGCCCTGGGCGGCCTGGTGCTGCTGGGGGGCGCCTATTACGTCTCCGTCACCATCGAGGACCCCCTGTCGGCCCTGGGGCTGTTCTTCATCGCCGTGGGGGTGGTGATCGTGGCCACCTACCTGCTGTTCATCGCCGGGTCTGTGACCCTGTGCCGGTCGCTGCAAAAGAACAAGGGCTACTACTACAAAAAACAGCACTTCATCTCCGTGTCCTCCATGGCCTATCGGATGAAGCGCAACGGGGCGGGCCTGGCCAGCGTGTGTATCCTCAGCACCATGGTGCTGGTGATGATGGTGGGGAGCTGCTGCCTGTACTTCGGCACCGAGGGCAGCCTGATGAACCGCTACCCCAGGGAGCTGAACATCCGCCTGGACTTCGAGACCGTGGCGGACCTGCCCCTGCGGGAGGGACTTCAGGGGGAGATCGACACGCTTCTGGACCAGAAGGGCGTGACGCCGGAGAACCCCATCGAAATCACCATCGCCAGCTGCTCCGGCGTCCTGGAGGGGGACCGGGTCATCACCAATACCGAGGGCTACGGGGCGGTGGACCTGCCCACCATGGACCTGCGCACCGTCTATTTCCTGCCCCTGGAGGAGTACAACCGCAGTTTAGGACTCCAGGAGCGCTTGGAGCCGGGGCAGGCCCTGGTGTACGGTATCTCCGCAGAAGAGATCCCCACCCTGGACATCGGGGGGGCTGTCACCCTGGAACTGACAAAGACTGTGCCGGAGATGATTACCATAGGCGGTGCCACCGTGGACGTGGTCCCCAGCATCTTCCTGGTGGTGCCGGAGCTGGGGCCGGTGCTGGAACAGCTCAATACCCTGCCGGAGTTCTCTGGCCGCTTTACCATCCACCCCATCTGGGAATACGCCTTTGACGCGGGCCTGGCGCCGGAGGCGGAGATGGACCTGGCCCAGAGCCTGAAGGGCCTGCTCTACGACAACCCAGAGGCAGCCCACTATAGCGCCGGGGTGGACTCCCGCGAGGCCAACCGGGGGGACTTCATGGCCATGCACGGGGCTGTCCTCTTCCTGGGGGCCCTGCTGACGGTGGTGTTCCTCTTTGCCACGGTGCTGATCCTCTACTACAAGCAGATCACCGAGGGCTATGAGGACCAGTCCCGCTTTGAGATCATGCAAAAGGTGGGCATGAGTAAGGTGGATATCCGAAAGAGTGTCAACTCCCAGCTGCTGACGGTGTTCTTCCTGCCTCTTGTGGCGGCCCTGGCCCATCTGGGCTTCGCCTTCCCCATGGTGCGGAAGATCCTGACGCTGTTTAACCTCTGGGATCTGTCCCTACTGCTGACCATTACCGGCATCACCGTGGTGGTGTTCGCCCTGTTGTACTTCCTGGTGTACAATATCACCGCGCGGATGTATTACCGCATTGTGGCGGATGGGCGGTGACCGGGGCTGGAAATGCCTGCCAGGGTGTGGACGTTTGGGGGAAGCTGTGGTACAATAGGGCAAAGAGGTGAGGCCCATGGACTGGGAGACCACAACAGCCCAAGGGCTGTACGCAGCGGACACCAACGCCCGCTACGACGCCGCCTGCAAGCGGGTGCTGTCGGAGAAGTCGATTTTGGCGTGGATCATGAAGTCGTGTCTGGAGGAGTACAAGGACTGCGAGGTCAAAGAGATCGCGGAGCAGTATATTGAAGGGCAGCCCCAGGTGTCCACGATCCCAGTGCTGCCGGATGAGGGCGGTACTGTCATCAGCGGATTGGACACCGAGGACAAATCCCTCCAGGAGGGGACGGTCCTGTACGATATCCTCTTCCGGGCCATCGTGCCCGGCACGGAGAAGGTCATCGGTTTGATCATCAACGTAGAGGCCCAAAATGATTACTACCCCGGATATCCTATCATCAAACGCGCCGTATACTATGGAAGCCGCATGATCTCCGCCCAGCACGGCCGGGAATTCACTGCTTCCCACTATGAGAAGCTCAAGAAAGTTTATTCCATCTGGATCTGTATGGACCCGCCCAAGCGTAAGGAAAACACCATCAACCGCTATCGCTTGGTGGAGGAACATTTGGTGGGCGAGGCCACAGAGCCCACAGAAAATTTCGACCTGATCTCTGTCATCATGATCTGCCTGGGTAAGCCAGAGGGAGAAGCATACCAAGGCATCCTGCGGATGTTGGATGTTCTGTTCTCCAACGAAACCAGTGTCACGGAAAAACGAAAAATCTTACAAGATGAGTATAACATTCCAATGACGCAAACACTGAATTAGGAGGTGTCGTCTATGTGTAACTTGAGTGAAGGCGTGATGCGCAAGGGTGTGGCCAAGGGAATCGCCAAAGGTCGTGCCGAAGGGATTGCGAAAGGTCGTGCTGAAGGGATCGTATCCTCTATCCGCAGCCTCATGGAAACCTTAGACTTCTCCGCGGAGCAGGCTATGGCGGCATTGAAGATCCCGGAGGCGGAACGGCAAAGCTATCTTGACTTGTTGGAAAAGCAATAAAGCAAAGGGAGACAGGGACGGCAACGCTTCCCTGTCTCCCTTTTTACACATGCCCCGCCCACCTCCCGCATAGTCTGAACGGAAAGGGAGGTGGGCGTTGTGCGCTCTGTGGCGGTTTTGACGGGGACGGGGGTGCTGTCCCAGTTGGTGGGGTTCCTCTATCGGATCCTGCTCACCCGGCTGGCGGGAGCGGAGATCTTGGGGCTATATCAGCTGATCCTCCCGGTGTATTCGGTGCTGCTGTCCCTGACGGGGGTGGGGCTGTATACGGCGGTGTCCAACCTCTCCGCCCGCTACCAGGCCCTGGGGAACCGGCGGGGGATTTATCAGCTTCGGGGGGTGGCCCTGCGGCTGTTCTTTTTGCTGGCAGTGCTGCCGGGGGCGGCGCTGGTGGTGTTTTCTGACGCCGCGTCGGTGTACCTCCTGGGGGACGCCCGGACCCGCTTGGGCTTGATGCTCCTGGTGCCCTGCCTGCTGCTCACCGGCACGGAGAACCTACATAAACACTATTTCTACGGCACCGGCCGGGTCTACCCCGCTGCCATCACAGAGCTGTTGGAGCAGATCGTCCGGGCGGCGTTTATCCTGGCCTTATTGGTGATCCTCCGGCCCGAAACCGCTGAGGGGGCGGTGGGGGTCATCGTGCTGGGGATGGTGTGCAGCGAGGTGCTCTCCGCCATCACCCAACTGCTCCTCTTCCGCCTCTACCTGGGGGCGCCGGGGAAGCTCACTGGGGAACGGCTCCAGCCCGCCGCCCTCCAGCGGCAGGTGCTCCACATCGCCCTCCCCCTGGGGGGTGCGGCGCTGTTGGGGAACCTGATCTCCTCCGCCAACGCGGTGTTGATCCCCCGGCTGCTGGTGCAGGGGGGGATGGACCAGAGTGAGGCGGTATCTGCCTACGGGGTCACCTTCGGGATGACCCTGCCCATGCTGCTGCTGCCCACGGCCTTTTTGAGCGCCCTGGGGCTGGTGCTCACCCCGAAGCTCTCCGAGTACAGTGCCCTGGGGCGGCAGGAGGAGATCCGGCGGCAGGTGCGCCGGAGCGTGGGGGCCTCCAACCTGATCCTCATCCCCGCCCTGGCCCTGTTGGCGGTGCTGGGCAGCGCCATTGGGGAGGCCCTTTATGACCAGCCGGGGGTGGGGGACCACCTGCCCCTGCTGGCCCTGGGGGTGCTGTTCTCCTGCTGGCAGACCCTGTTCCTCTGCGTCCTCAACGGCTTGAACCGCCAGGGGGCCTCGGCGGGGATCGCCCTGGTGTGCGACGGGGTGCAACTCCTGCTCACCTGCCTGCTGGTGGGCCCCTTGGGCATGGGGGGCTATGCTTTGAGCTTCGTTTTCAGCTCCCTGCTGGGGGCAGTGCTGAGTTGGCTGGTGGCCGCCCAGGCCACGGGCCTACAGCTCCCGGTGTTCTCCTGGTTCACCGCCCCCACCCTGGCAGCCTGCCTGGCCGCGGCCTGCGGGGAGCTGATGGAGACCGTCCTGCTCCGGGGGGGCTGGGGGACCCTTCCTGCTGCCAGTGGTGGGTTGATCTTCGGCCTGCTGCTCTATCTGGCCGCCCTACAGGCCATGGGTGTGGGGAAGGGGCGGTGGACGTAGGCGATACATACCACACAAAAAACCAGGACCCTCGCGGGTCCTGGCTTTTTGCTGTTTTACACGGAATGTTTCGACTTACTTGGCTCTCTTCTTCTCCTGCAACGTCACCCAGGCGATGCCGGCGGCGGCGGCCAGGGCCATGGCGTACCACAGGGCGCTGTCGTCTCCGGTGTCGGGCACGTCAGCCAGGGGGACTTCCTCGTCGGGGATCTCCGTGGTCACCACGGTCACGGGGGTCTGGGGCTTTGCGGGCTTGCCAGGCTTCGTGGGCCGGGGGGCCAGGGGGACCTCAGGGTCGGGGACCTCCACCTCTTCCGGGGGTGCCGGGGTCAGGGGGACGTCCGGGTCGGGGATGTCTACCGGGGGGTCCTCCGGGTCCGGTGGGGGCACCAGGGGCACGTCGGGGTCGGGGACATCCACGGGGGGATCTTCGGGGTCGGGGTCAGGATCCTTGGGATCCTCAGGGCCAGGCTTATCCGGGTCCTCAGGATCGGGCTCAGGGTCAGGGTCCCCAGGGCCGGGGGGGTCCGGGTCCTTCACGGAGAAGTGGAGGTTGAAGGACAGGTCTACGTCCTTTTCCCCTTCCTCTACCGCAACGAAGGTCTGGGAAACGTCGGGGCCGCCCTCGGCGGTGACAAGATAGGCGTTCTTCTGCACCACTTGGGTGCCGGACAGCTTGAGGGTGATGGTGGTCCCGTTGGGAAGCACGACATTTGTCAGGGTATAGGTCTTCGTTTCGGGATCATAGGTCACATCCTTGGCATTCTCGCCAACCAAGCTATACTCGCCCAAAGGGGCACCCTCAGGATCGTTGGGGTCCAAAATCTTTACCGTCAGGTCGTCAGAGAACATCCGATCCTTTTCCACATCAAGAATGAAGCTGACGTCGGTGTTGTACTTGGAGGGAGTCTGGGTGGCTGCGTCGGCAGCGCTGTCAAGCTCCTTGACGGTCACCTTGACGTCTTTGATGTCGGAATCACCGATCAGATCGGTGGAAACGGGCTGCTTATCGGGGTTTTCTGCCAACTTAAGCAGGTAGTCGTATACAGCTTTAGCTGCCAGCTCTCGAAATTTAAATTTTGCATCAAACATTGTTGAGGCAATGCCTTGGGGATACCTTTCAAAATTGCTCTGAAAGGGATCTTCTAAGTTGATACCATTATTGCCATTAGATATGGCCCAAATAGCAGCCTGAGTTGCAGCCATAGCTGCTCCTGGTGTTAGCCACATATCAAGATTCAATTTTGTAGCTAGTGTCCCATCATTTTGAGCTGTTTTCAGCTTCTCTAACAGCCCTTCATAACTTCCTAATTCATCTGAACTACCATTTATTCCCCAATATCCGTTTAGAGCAACAGACTGAAGTTTAGCTGCCGTTTCCTCATCTTGGAACCAGTTTGCGTCTTTCAGATTTTCAAGGTCATAATGCGATCCAGGTATTTCATTCGTATTAATATCGGCACAATATACATAATGGAATTTCCCTTTGCCATCCACCAAAACTGACATTGTAATATCCTTCAAGTCCCCATCCTTGGGTTCATTCATTGAAGTAAAATCGGAATCTTTTGTTCCCGCCAGTTGGACAAGAAAGACACTCTGCAATACCCCTCCTGCCAGTGTAAACACAAAGTCTTTTCCAACTTCAGGGTCTATTTGCTGAGGAAGAAAAATAATCTGGTTGTTCTTAAAATCTAGGTTAGCATTTCCCGTCCCACTAATATTAGGTTTGATACTTCCTGTCCCTAAAATGCTATTTTCTGTAACAGGAACTGTGAAATAGATATTCCCGTCCTTGTCCTGAACAACCTGGAAAGTAATCGGGGCTTTCGCAGTCTCTGTCGTCTTGACCTCAGTTGTCCGGGTGGTGGTCACAATGCTGGTGTTGGTCCAGCTATCATCCGCACCCTTTTCCAGGGTCTTGACAACAATCGTTTCCGCCCCAGTTTCCGGGTCAACAGTTTTTTCTGTGATGATATACTTGCTGTCACCATCCATCACAACGCTGTTGCCGTTTTCATCCTCGTCCTTGAGCTCTGGCAGGTCCGTCACGGTTTCGTTGGGGCGCTCCGTCTTCTTTTCTTCCCGAACCGTGGTAACCGTCTCGACTTTAGAGTTCACCACTTCATAGCCAGTGATGTTCCCATTTTCATCGCGGATCGCCTCATGCTTTTGCTGGTTCTTGGTCTCGGTCGTTGTGGTCGTCTTCTCGGCGTTGTCCGCATTGTCATAGTCTTCATCTGTTGTCGATTGCTCTGTGTTAGAGCTTACCTGCTCATAGGTGCCCTCTTCGGTCTCGGTGTAATCCTTGGGGGGCTGCACCAACTGATCCAGCGTCTCTTCCACCTTGACTTCCGGAGGAGGCGTTGTTTCCTCGGCGTCATTGGGGGTGGTTTCGCCGTCGGTATCCTCCTTGTCCTTCTTTTCGTCAGAGAATATATCATCCTCTGAGGGCTTCTGAACGGGGGCCGCGTCGTTGTCGCCGTCCCCCGTTTCCTCAACAATGTCAGCGTCAGGGGACGTATCCTCGCCCTTCTTCTCGTCAGGCGTTGTTGTTCCCTCGTCGGTGACGGGATCATCGGCGCTGGGGCCGTTGCTCTTGCTGGAGGCACTCTCCTGGCTGGAGGCGGAAGGCTCCACTGTGACCTCCACTTGGAGGTCGGAACCGCCGTTGCCATCCTCAGGCGCCACAGCAAACGCGTTGACTTGCAGCAAGCTCACACACATGGTCAGCGCCAGGAAGACAGAAAGCCCACGTCTTTTCAGTGTAGCAATTTGTTTTTTCATAACGTTCCTTTCTTTGCAGGTCTTGCGCGGATGCAAAGTATCCGGCGGCTGGGCTGCCGTAGTGCGTAGCACCTTAGGCCCCGTGGCTTTGCGTGCCGTCCTTTCGGGCGGGTCGCCATATTCCAGCAGCCGGGCTAACATAGCATCGGTAGATACCTTAGTTCCCAAAGCTTTGCGTCCCATCGTTTCCGATGGTTTGCCAAACGCGTCTCCTAGCTCCTCCCGCCGCCCTCGACGCTGCGGGCCGCGGGGGCGTGGACCGGCGGACTCACCATGACCTTTCCCTCCTTTGGCCAGGGCTATCAAAAAGTGTACCTTTTGATAAAATCTGACGCTTTTCGTTAGAAAGCGATTCCCCCGGATTTATCTGGTGAAAAAGTCAAAAAGGCCCTTGTAATACCAGGGTTTTCATGATACAATG
>CAJTQP010000034.1 GCA_910578575.1 uncultured Oscillospiraceae bacterium | reverse complement strand
CCCACGACCATGACAGATAAGAGCATGGCGAGTGTGAGAACCAGGGTCAGCACCTTCTTCTCGTTGCGTGGCTACTCACGGGCAAAAAATTAGGGCACACCGAACGGTGCACCCTAAAATACGCCCTCCCAGAACTAGAAAATCCTGGAACGTATATACTCCGCAAATATCCACAAAATCCAACAACTTTATGCAATCAATTCCCTCAATTAAAAATATCCCGATTCTCCCGAAACAACTGCTCCACCCGCCGCCGCAGCGGCGCATGTTGGGGCAGCTCCAACGCCGGGTCCCCCTCCAACACCGCCCTGGCCGCCGCCTGGGCCTGGTGGAGCAGGCGCATATCCCCCGCCAAACTAGCCAGCTTCAACTGGGGCAAGCCGTGCTGCCGGGCGCCGAAGAAGTCGCCGGGGCCCCGGAGCTTCAAGTCCTCCTCCGCCAGGGCGAAGCCGTCGGTGGTGGCGCAGAGGGCTTTCAGCCGCTGGCGGGTCTGGGGGTTGCGGTTGCCGCTGACCAGCACGCAATAGGATTGATGTTCTCCCCGTCCCACCCGTCCCCGGAGCTGATGGAGCTGGCTGAGGCCGAAGCGGTCTGCATCCTCAATGACCATGAGGGCGGCGTTGGGCACATCCACCCCCACCTCGATCACCGTGGTGGCCACCAGCAGGTCCACCTGCCCCTGGGCAAAGGCGGTCATCACCGCCTGCTTCTCCTTGGCCTTCTGCCGTCCGTGGACGATGGCCACCCGCAGGTCCGGGAACACCCGCTCCCGCAGCTCTCGTCCGTACTGCTCCGCAGCCTTTAACCCCTCCGGGTCCTCCTCGGACACCGCCGGGCACACCAGATACACCTGCCGTCCCAGCCCCACTTGCTTGCGAATGAAGTTGTAGAGCCGCTGCCGCTTATCCTGGCCCACCAGGTAGGTCTCCACTGCCTTACGGCCTGGAGGAAGCTGATCGATTACCGACAGGTCCAAGTCCCCATAGATCATCAGCGCCAGGGTCCGGGGGATGGGGGTGGCGGACATCACCAGTACATGGGGTTTGGCTTCCCCCTGGCCGCTTTTGGCCGCCAGAGCGGAGCGCTGGTCCACACCAAAGCGGTGCTGCTCGTCGGTGATGACCAAAGCCAGCCGGCGAAAGGCCACCGGCCCACTGAGCAGGGCGTGGGTGCCCACAATCAAGTCGATCTCTCCCGCTTCCAAAGCCCCCCGGCAGTCCCGCTTCTGGGCAGGGGTCATGGAGCCGGTGAGCAGTCCCACCCGCATCCCCGTCCCGGAGAGCAACTCCGACAACGTGCGGTGATGCTGCTGGGCCAACAGCTCTGTGGGCGCCATCAAGGCGGCCTGACAGCCGTTCTCCCAGGCCAGCACAGCGCAGGCGGCAGCCACCACGGTTTTTCCCGACCCCACGTCCCCTTGCAGCAGCCGGTTCATGGGGACGGGCCGTTTCAAATCCCCCGCCGCCTCTTGGACGCAGCGCAGCTGGGCGGCGGTGAGGGAAAAGGGGAGGTTTTCCAAAAACGGCCCCAGATCCTGCCGGACAAAGGGCGCCGCCGGCTGTTCCTCCCGCCGGGTGCGGATCAGGGCCAGCCCCAGGTTCAGGCAGAACAGCTCCTCAAAGCGCAGCCTCCGCCGGGCCACCTCCAATTCCTCCCAGGTCTTTGGGAAGTGGACCCCTCGGTATGCCAACGCCACTGGGGCCAGGTCATACCGCCGCCGGATGTCCTCCTCCAAGGTCTCCTGGATTTGAGGGATACAGTCCATGGCCTGGCGCATCAGCTCCAACAGCCGTTGGTTGCTCACCCCAGCGCTGAGGGGATACACCGGCTGGATGGGGTCCCCGGCGTCGTAGTCCTCCGCCCGCTGGAACTGGGGATGGGCCATGGCCCGCCGTCCGCCACCGGTGACGACGCCATAAAACACAAAGCTCCGGCCCTCCTCCAGGACCTTTTTGGCATAGGGCAGGTTGAAAAAGGTCAAATCCACCTGTCCGGTATCATCCACTACCCGTCCTCTGGTGACGGTCATACCCTTGCGGATGTAGCTGGAGTGAAAGGGCTCCGCCACCATGGCTTGGAAGCACACCGGCACGTCCTGGGGCAGGGCGGCGATGTTGGGATAGAGGTGGCGGTCCTCATAGTCCCGCGGGAAGTGGCTGAGCAGGTCCGCCACCGTATGGAGACCCAGTTTGCCCAAGGCCGCCTCTCTCGCCGCACCGATGCCGGGGAGGGTATTCAAAGGGGTATTCAGTTCCATGGGGGCGCCTCCTTTCCCATCATCCTACCATTGTAACAAAGACCTCCCCCAGGCACAAGCCCGATTTGCCCCTTGCCTTTTTCCCCCGAAGAAACTATAATCAAGCGCAGTAGGGAACGGTGTAGCGGTTGGGAGGCATTATGGCAGATATTCTCATTGTGGAAGACGAGCAGGCCATGCAGGACATCATCGCGGCGTTTTTGCGCAAAGGCGGCCACCGCTGCTTTCCCGCCGGGGACGGGGTGGAGGCCCTGCTCCTCCTGCGGCATCACCCCATGGACTTGATGATCCTGGACGTGATGATGCCCCAGTTAGACGGTTTCTCCGTCTGCAAGCTGGCGCGGGAGATGAGCCAGATGCCCATCGTCATGCTCACCGCCAAGGGGGAGGAGGAGGACAAGCTGAAGGGCTATGCCTACGGCGCCGACGACTACATGACAAAACCCTTCAGCCCCAGGGTCCTGCTGGCGAAGGTGAACGCCCTCCTGCGCCGGACCAGCCCCGCCCCCGCCGGGAGCCTCCAAGCCGGGAAGATCTTACTCCAGCCCAACGCCCACAAGGCATACCTGGAGGGCCAAGAGATCAGCCTGACCCACAAGGAATACGCCCTGCTGGCCTTCCTCATGGCCAACCCCGGACAGGTGTTCAGCCGGGAACAGCTCCTGAACCGGGTCTGGGGCTATGACTTCCAGGGGAGCACCCGCACCGTGGACACCCACATCAAGACCCTGCGGCAAAAGCTGGGGGAGGAAGGGAAGCACATCGTCACCCTGATCCGCTCTGGCTACAAATTTGAGGTGGAGCTATGAAAGAGGCGTTTTCCCTGCGCACCCTGCGCAAGAAGCTGATGATGCTCTCCAAGCTGGCGGGCGTCGCCCTGATTTTCGCCTACCTTCTCTCCACCGCGTTGCCCATTGGCGAGACCGCCGCCTTCCTGCTCTGGCTGGGCCTGGCCCTGCTGGTGATTTGGGGGATCGACCGCTTCCTGCTATGCTTCATCTCAAAGCCCCTTTCCCAACTCCACGCCTCCGCAAAACGCATGGCCAGCCTGGACTTCTCCACCCCCTGTACCCTTTCCTCTCAGGACGAGTTCGGCGAGCTGGCGGACAGGCTCCAAAGGGCCCTGGCCCGCCAGGAACACGCCCTGGCAGAGCGCAAGGAGCTGGTGGACAGCCTGTCCCACGAGATGAAAACCCCGCTGGGCATCATCCGGGCCTATGCCGAGGGGATACAGGAGGAGACGGACCCGGCCAAGCAGCAGAAGTACGCCCAGGTGATCGTCTCCGAGGTGGCACGCATGAATGACCTCATCGTCACCCTGTTGGATCTGTCCGCCCTGGAGAGCGGGGCGGCGGCCCTGACCCCCACCCGCTTCGACTTTGTGGAGCTGCTGGAAACTGTGGCCGGACGGCTTTTGCTGGACCCGCCGGATGCCAACTTCACCTTGGAATATGAACTGCCGGAGCAAGGGGTTTTTGTGAAAACCGACCGGCGGCGGATGGAACAGGTGCTGGAAAACCTGATGCTCAACGCCAGGAAAAATGTTCAGCCTGGCGGGGTCCTGCGCCTGACCCTCACCCAGCAGGAGGGGGCCCTGCACTTCTCCCTCTTCAACCAGGGCAAGCCCATCCCCCAGGAGGCTTTGCCCAAGCTCTGGGATAAGTTCTACCGGGACAGCAGCGCCCCCTATAAGGGTTCCGGCCTAGGGCTGTCCATTGTGGCGCAGATCTTGTCCATGCAGAAGCTGCCCTACGGGGTGGAAAATCAGGCGGAGGGGGTGCGCTTCTATTTCTCCCTCCCGGTGGCATGATTTCACGGGGATTTCACCAAAACCTCACGTCAATTTCACAGCACGGACATAAACTCTCCCTATCACAACGATAAGGAGGGTTTTTGATGTTTTTGGGCTTGCAATGGTACTGGTGGTTGGTCATCGTGGCGGTGGTGGTGGCGTCCATCCCCATAAAACTCAAGTTTATGCAGTGGTGGAACCAACGCCGGCGGGAAAAGGACCGGCAGGGGGAGTGGGGTGACGGCCAGTGATCCAGGTAAAGGACCTGCGCTTCTCCTACGGCAAGGACAAACAGGCCCTCCAGGGCCTGGACTTCACCGTGGAGGACGGGGAGATTTTTGGCTTCCTGGGGCCCAACGGCTCTGGGAAATCCACCACGCAAAAGATCCTCACGGGGATCTTGAAAGGCTTCGGCGGCACGGTGTCCCTGTTTGGGCAGGATATCAAAACCATCCACAGCCGGGAATTTTTCCAGGCCATCGGCGTCCTCTTTGAGTTCCCCTATCTGTACGCCAATTTAAGCGCCGTGGATAACCTGAACTATTTCGCCTCCTTCTACCCCAAGGCCCAGCGGCGGGTGGTGGGGGAGGTCTTGGAGCTGTTGGAATTGAAGCCGGAGGCCTGGCACAAGCCAGTGGCCTCCTACTCCAAGGGGATGCGCCAGCGGGTGAGCATGGCGCGGGCCCTCATCAGCAACCCCCGGCTGCTGTTTTTGGATGAGCCCACCAGCGGCCTGGACCCCGCCGGGGCGGTGCTGTTTCGCCGCATCATCCAGCAGGAGCGGGAGAAGGGGACCACGGTTTTCCTGACCACCCACAACATGATGGACGCCGACCTGCTGTGCCATCGGGTGGCCCTGATGGTAGGGGGGCGGCTGGTGGCCCTGGACCGGCCGAAAAACTTAAAGGAGGCGCAGAGCAGCCACCAGGTGGTTGTGGACTATCTCTACCAGGGCCGCCGGAAGACAAAGACCATAGCGGCCCAGGCATTGGCGGCGGGGCTCCCCTTTGCCCAGGATGAGCTGCTCAGCCTCCACTCCCAGGAGCCCAGCCTGGAGGATGTGTTCATCCGGTATACGGGAAGGGGGCTATCCTGATGGGCAACGACTTTGGCGCCCTGTTCCGAAAGGACTGCCGGATGCTGGTGACCGGGAAATTCTTTTGGATGGCCCTGGGCTTCCTGCTCCTCTATACGGCCTATGTGAACCTAGGCTACCTGCGTTTCATGGAGATGCCGCCCTACCATGTGTATCTGTATGATCCTGGGGGGACACAGACCCAGGCCTCGGAGCTGGTGCAGCTTGTCCCCTCCCTGGAGGCCTTGGACGCCGCGCTGTTGGAGGATACCAACGGGGTGGGGCTGGATGCCAGTACAGGGGCGGTACAGGTGGTGCTCTACCCAGGGGCGGAGCGGATCGACCGTCACCGGGTGGATTATGCCCTGTCCCTGCTGGAGCCCCAGGACAGCCGGCCGCCCCAAGTCATCGGGAGCAATACCCCGGAGCAAAAGGCCCGGAAGGAGATCACCTGTGAGCTGCTGTTTTTCGAGTTGGCCGCAGTGGGGTTCCTGGGCATCGCGGCGGTGTTGTTCAAGGAGAAGGGCATGGGGGTCATCCGGGTCCACGCTGTTCTCCCCCTGCGGAAATCCCTGTTTCTCCTGTCCAAGCTGGCGGTGTTCCTGCTGTGTGACCTGGGCTTCGCGGTGCTGTTGACCTTGATGAATCTGGGGATTCCGGACGGAGGGGCGGTGCTGCCTGCCGTCCTGGTCCAGACTGCCATGCTGTCCCTGATGATGGCCCTGGTGGGGCTGCTCTGCGCCCTGGTGCTGAAGGATTTCCGGCAGTTCACGCTGGCCTATCTGGTGATTGCCATCTTTGCCGCCACCCCGGTCTTTCTCTCCGCCAACACCTCGGTGAAGTTTGATTGGATCGGCTATCACCCCTTTTACCACATTTACATGGGGCTGAAAAACGCCTACTTCGGCGGGCGGGCCTCCCCGGCCGATACCATCGGGGCCGTTGTCGCCATCATGCTACTGTTCCTGCTGGTGGAGCTTGCCTTCCGGCGGGAAATGGGAAAGGAGGGGTAAGGAGTGAACGGCATCCGATACCAACTGAAAAGTGTCTGGAAGGATAAGTTTTGCCTGATGACCTTCCTGCTGCCCATCCTGGTGGCGGTGGCGCTGCAATGTATGGGGTCCATCGATTTGTCCAGTCTGGGGGAATTGCACTTCGGGGTGTTGCAGGACGACCTGTCCCCCCAGGCGGTGGCCTGGCTGGAGCGGTACGGCCCGGTGACGGTGTATGAAACAGACGAGGCCTGGGCCGGCGCCATCCATGAGCCCTCCACCAACGTCATCGGCGTGAAGGGGGACGGGGCAGGGCTCCAAACCACCATCAGCGGGGATGAGTTGGAGATTTTTCAGCAGGCGGCGGCCACCCTCCCAAACCTCTATGAACAGAGGGCGGCTGCGCAACAGGTCCCTGTCCTGATGCGGGAGCGCCCGGACCTGTTGGAAAGCCTCCAGGGCATCTTTGTCCCCGCTGTGTTGATTGTGGCCATGTTCCTGGGCTGCACCTTCAACGCCATGAACATCATCGCCGAAAAGGAGGATGGGGTGGCCTTTGTCAACCAGGTCCTGCCCATGTCCACCGGGCAGTACGTTGCCCAGAAGGTCACAGTGGGCTTCCTCTTCGGCAGTCTGTCGGCTGTGGTGACTGCGGCGATTTGCTTCCCCTGGCGGAATATTTGGTTGATGCTGGCGCTGATCCTCCTGGCGTCCTTTGTGGCCGCGCTGCTTGGGCTGTTCATCGGCAAGGGCGCTGCGGATATGATGGTGGGGGTGGTGTATGTCAAGTTGGTGATGCTGCTGTTCCTGGCGGTGCCCCTTGTGTGTGCTCTGGCGGGAGTGGATGGGCCGATGGCGGTCCTTTGCAACCTTGTGCCCTCCCAGCCTGCCTTTGCAGGTATTGTGGCCCTGTCTGCCGGGGATACGGGGGCGGCGCTCCAGGATATTGGCATTCTCGCCCTCCATGGGGTTGGGTGGTTTGCGCTATATGCTTTGCTTGCCACCCGATGGAAGGGGAAGGCCAAGGGCTGATGAGACGTTCCCCCAGCGCCCGAAGGGTTTTCCCCTTCGGGCGCTGTTTGCTATGCCCCAAACAGCAGCCGTACCGTCACGGCGGCGAAGAAGAAGCCGGCCAAGTCCGCGCACAGGGCTGCCGGGACGGCGTAGCGGGTCTTTTTGATGCCTGCCGCGCCGAAATAGACGGCGATGGTGTAAAAGGTGGTCTCTGTGGAGCCCAGCATCACCGCCGCCGTGCGGCCGATGGTGGAGTCGGGGCCGTAGGTGGTGATGAGTTCCGAGCCTACCCCCAGGGCGGCGCTGCCGCTCACTGGACGCACCAGCATCAGCCCCACCGTTTCCGAGGGGATGCCCAAGAGGTCCATCACCGGTGCCAGGGCCTGGGCGGCCAGCTCCAGGGCCCCGGAGGCCCGAAGCATGGCCACCACTGTGAGCAGGGTCACCAGGGCTGGTAAAATGCGCCAGAGGATTTCCAAGCCCTTGGCCGCCCCCTGGAGGAGGGCGTCGTAGACGTCCACCTTTTTTGCCATGCCGTAGACGGACACCCCGGCGATGATCCCCGGCACCAACAGGTCCAAAACCAACTTCACCCGCGATCCCTCCAGACTTTGGACAGGAGCTTCGCCGCGGTGATCCCCGTCACCACCGACAGGGCGGAGGTGATCCACACTGCCGGTAGGATGTCAAAGGGGGTCTCGCAGCCTGCTGCCATCCGTACCGCCGCTACGGTGGTGGGGATGAGCTGGATGGAGGCGGTGTTACACACCACCAGCATACACAGACTGTCCCCGGCCACACCGGGGGTCCGCCGGGCCATCCGCCGGGCGGCCTCCATCCCCAGGGGGGTGGCCGCATTGCCCAGCCCTAGGAGGTTGGCGGAGACGTTGGCGGCGATGGTGTCCATCACCCCCCGGTCCCCGGAGAAGTCCGGGAACAGCCGCCGCAGGATGGGCCGCAGCAGGGCTGCCAGTTTGGTGGCCAGTCCCGCCCGGTCCATGACCTCCATCACGCCCATCCACAGGCACAAGACCCCTGCCATGCTGATGCCCAGCTGGATGGCCTGGGCCGCGCCGTCCAGAGCTGCCGAGGCCAGCCCCCCTGCGTTGCCCAGCGCCAGGGCGCAGAGCAGGGACAGGGCCGTCATTCCTGTCCAAATTACCGTCATTGCCATGGTATCCCCCCTGTTTGTCCCAGTTGGAACAGCCTATGCCCCAAAATTGGAAAAGATACCCTGTAAAATTTCTCCTTTTTTTCTGAGATTCGACAAATTTTGATGGACGCTCTACCTGGAATCTGGTATAATTGGGTCGAAGCGCAGGAATCCTTGTCAATTTAAGCTATTTTTGACAGAAATTCCACCCATACCCTGCGCTTGATACTATACACTTTTTGGAAAGGATGTGCTTCCCATGAAATCCACAGGCATCGTTCGTCGCGTTGACGAGTTGGGCCGTATTGTTCTGCCCATTGAGTTGCGTCGTACCCTGAATATCGGGGAAAAAGATTCTTTGGAAATCTATGTCGATGGCGCAAACATTATGCTAAAAAAATACCAGCCCGCCTGCATCTTCTGCGACAGCGCCAAGGATATTACCCTTTTTAAGGGAAAGAATATCTGCGGTAGCTGCCTGCGGGAGCTGGGACAGGGCTGAGGCCATAATAGAGAGATGGGCGCACGCTTTCGGGGAGAAGGCGTGCGCTTTGGCTTTGGGGGCAAGAAAAGAGAGGGGCGGTTGCCCCTCTCTTTTCTAAGTGGGTATAAATTTTATTATACCTTAATCAGGGATTGATAGCCAAGGCATAGTAAGCCACAGTACCATTTTCAGATGTCACACGGATAAAACCAGCTGCAGCAGCACTACTATCTGTACTTTGCAGGGTATCATCGCTCGGATCATCGGCATCAGTACCCTTGTTACTCACGAGAGCAACAGTGGCTTTCCCGGAGAGCACCAAAGCATCTTTGACTTGAGCCACAGTAGTGCCGGTCGCAACTTTGTAGCCAGTACCGTCAGCGGTTACAGGAGAAACAAAGTTAACAATATTTGCATTACCGGGATCATATTCTTCGTGGACATAGATGCCCTGGGCTTCCTTATCCGTATTAAACAGAATGGTAACGACGTCGCCAACGTTCAGCTCACTAAACTCCAGAGCCTTTTCATCGTCCAGGTTAGCGATGTCAGTCTTATCAAGCACCTTGTACTCAACACTATCAACAACGATAGTCTTGTCATTGGTGTTGATACGCTCGATTTCGCCATACTCAACAAACTTGCTGGAATCGGTAATCGCCTTCAGGTCGTAGTTACCAGCGCTGTCGATAGCATACTCATACAACTTATCGGCAAGCACACTATTTGTCTTGTCGTTGACAACGATTTCCTTGACTTCCTTGCCGATAACTGCGAGGACAGTCTTCTTATCGGTGGCGGTGTTATCAACTTTAATGACATACAGGTGGTTGTCAGTCACAGCGCTCTGTTTGCTGGAGATAACAGCCATAGCAGTAATTTCATGATCGCCGTTCATGATATAGAGAACTTTATACGGTGTGGAACTGTGAGACAGGTCAATGCTGGGAACGTTGTTCTTGCCAACATAAGTGGTAACCTTACCTACTTCAGTGGTGGCAATCGCCCCATTGCTCTTGGTTTCAACCATAAATACAACGGTATTATCTGTCATATACAGGTCGCCGTTAGCTTTGCCGCTGGGTGTACCCTGCAGGTTTCCATTATCCAAGGAAACCAAAACATTGCCAGAGGTATACTTAAAGGTGGTTGTTCCAGCAGCGCCAGCAGAAACTATGTTACCGTTGTTTCCTGCATTCAGATCCAATACCAGCTCGTTATCATCGTTGTACTTATAGGAACCCAGAACAATACCGGTTGCGGCATTATTCCCCGTTGCCAAAGCTTCAAGGGCAGTTTTTGTAGCGGCGATGATTGCATTCTCTGCTACACCATTATTTTCTGTCACATCAATCAAGGGGGCTTTGGAAGTGCCATCCTCGAAGGTAACCTGTGCACGTGCCGCAGTATTGATAGAACCATCGACATTAGCATTTGCATTGTAATAGGTAGCCAATGCAAAATGCTTATCAGCGGTGCCGTCGATAGCAACAATATACCCACAAGCATCCAGATAGAACGTAGCGGTCTCATCCAGGGTCTGATAATTCACAGGGTCAGTAAGATAGCCATTTCTGTTTGCGCCGGAGTTTGTATACTTGGTCCCGTCAACCCACAGGTTCTTCTCACCACCATTGACACCCTGAGTACCATAGTTTGTCAGCTTGCCAACAACGGACGCAGCCTTTTCGACATACAGTTTACCGCCAACTTCGGAATACAGGACATAGTCATCCTTGGCCACATCCTTAAAGCCAACAACGTCGGAAGAGTCATCCATCTTGATAGAAGCGCCAGAGGTGCCAATCGTGATGGAACCGTCATCCTTGGTAGAGTAAGAGGTAACCTTACCGAAGTCTACCTTATCAACCAGGACATAGTCAATGGTATCGTTACCGTCGTTATCGATAAACTGAGTAGAATAGCCGGTAACCATATCGCTATAGGTGAAAGACGCTGCTGTTTTAACCCCATTTACATAATATTCAACAGGGGTTGCTACTTTCAGGCCGGCATCTTTCAGCGCGGTGTTCATTTTGCTTTGAGAGCTCCACTTTTCGGTAACAGTCAGGACGGTATTGTCGCCCATAACAACACTACCAATTACAGTGGCCTTGTCAGTTGTCTTGGTGCTGGTTGCGGGCTTTACAAACAGAACAACAGATTTACCGATTTCGTTCTTGCCAGTAGTGGCCGCAAACGTATCTGCTGTCGTGCCATTCACAGTCAAAACACCTGTGAGTTCATCCGTGTTGGAGACGATGATAGCACTTTTCCCTGCCTTCATAGCCTGAGTTTCATTTTTGTCTCCAGCAGTACTACCCAAGGTGACATATTCGTTACCAACCACAACACCTTCCACGCGATACACGCCATACTTGTCTTCCAGCAGGGTGATCTTGCGGACAGAGTTTTCGCTGGTCTTGTCAACCAGAACGGGCTTGGCAACAAGCTGGCCGTTGACAGTGGTAAACTCGTTACGATAGGTGACCATGTACGCGCCCAGAGCATTCCAGATCATCTGCGCAGCGTTGTTCCGGCTCAGGGCAGCGTTGGTGTCGATGCCCTCAACTTGGTCATACAGGTGCTTCATAGAAGCGTCCACGTTGATCTCGGTGTTCCAGTTGCTGCTGCCCACGTAGCCTTCGGTAGCGGGGTTGAAGCCCAAAGCTACCAGGAGCATCTTGGCTGCCTGGGTGCCGGTGACATTACCGGCGGGGTCGAAACGACCGCCGCCCACGCCGCCGACGATGCCCAGGTTGGTGCAGTACTCAATGTACGGCTCCGCCCAAGCAGCGCCGGTGCCACGCACGTCGTTGTACGTGCTGTTGGCGTTGGTGCTCATGGTGGGCTCCACGCCGCCGTTGAGGACGATGCACAGCATCTTGCACATTTCGGCACGGGTGACGTTGTTATTGGGGCGGAAGGTTCCGTCCTCATAACCGCCGATGATGTTCAGCGCAACGCAAGCATCAACGGCCTCTTTGTTCCCGATCGACTCTTGATCGGTGAACGCTGCCCCCGCCCCCACGACCATGACAGATAAGAGCATGGCGAGTGTGAGAACCAGGGTCAGCACCTTCTTCTCGTTGCAGTCATAATTCCAGGCAAAATTTTAGGACGTACCTGACGGCACGCCCTAAAATCACTCCTCCCAGAAGAGGAAATATCTGGATTGCATATTTCCCTCCAACATCCACAGAATTTGCAACATTTATACACCCCGATCCCCCACCCCCAACACCAAGATCAAACTTCCACCTTTACATTTCCCCCAGAACCCGCTATACTTCTCTTACCAAGAAAAAGGAGTGCTGCCCCATGGAACTGTTTCGCAAAGCTGCTCTCTGGCAGGTAGAGGACCACGCCTTCGACTGGGCCAAGGAAAAGGGCCTGGAAAAAAACAGCAGCTTCCCCTTCCCGGACCTGTACCTCTCCGACCCCCTGGCCCAGCTGGTGAAGGAGAACCCGGTCCTGGAGGATTTCCTCTATGAATGCCTCTCCCGCTTCACCGGCCGGGACTACGGCCACATGTCCTCCCTGGACCTGGCGGACAACTTCCTCCACCGGGAGTTCAACCACAAGACCACCTGGCTCCGAGGCATCTGGCCCAGTCCCTCCTGGGGGGAGGTCCACCTGGACGTGCTCTACGATATGGGCCTACTTCATCTCTACGAAGTGCCCCCACGGGAACTGATTCTGGAGCAGAAGGCCAAGGACCCGGAGCTGGCGTAACCCTCTGCAAACAGGCAAAAAACTCCCGCCGGAGTGGATTCCGGCGGGAGTTTTCGCTGTTTCCTCAACCCAGCAGGGCGTCTTTTTTCTCCAAGATTGCCAAGCCCGCAACGCAGGCAGGGCAGTCACAGAACTTCCCGCCGGCGGCCTTGACCTCCTGGGCGTGGGCCCCCATGACCTTGGCCATCTCCGCCCCAAAGAGCTGGATGCCAGCCTCAGACTGGCTGAAGGCGATGCAGGCCTCGATGGGCAAAACGTCCTCCTCCAGCTCCTGGAGGTACTTCTTCGTCTCTGCCGCCTCCTGAGGGGTCCCCAGGGCATCCAGCCAGGCCTGGGCGGCATCCTTGGCCTCCTGGCTGCACGACTCGGCGGCCATCAATTCCTTGGTCTTTTCCACCACGAACTCCTGTAATGCTTTCTCCATGCTATGCTTCCTTTCTGGTGCTTACTCTGAGAGCAGCATCCGGTCGTTTTCGATGTTGAACTTTTCCAGAAGGTCCTTTACGGTGAGGTTCTTTTTCTCTTCCCCACGGATGTCCACCACCACGCGCCCGGCGTCCATCATGATGATGCGGTTGCCGTACTCAATGGCGTTGCGCATGTTGTGGGTCACCATGAGGGTGGTGAGCTTCTCCCGCGAGACGATCTCCTCGGTGAGCTTCAGGACCTTGTCTGCTGTTTTGGGGTCCAGGGCGGCGGTGTGCTCGTCCAGCAGCAGCAGTTCCGGCTTTTTCAAGGTGGCCATCAGCAGGGTCAGGGCTTGCCGCTGGCCGCCGGAGAGCAGACCCACTTTGCTGGTCATGCGGTTCTCCAGCCCCAGGCCCAGGGTGGCCAGTTTTTCCCGATAGACCTCCCGCTCCCGGTTGGTCACCCCCGGCCGCAGGCCACGGCGCCGCCCCCGGCGGTAGGCCAGGGCCAAATTCTCCTCGATGCCCATGGTGGCGGCGGTGCCCATCATGGGGTCCTGGAACACCCGCCCCAGGTACTTGGCCCGCCGGTGCTCCGGCAGGTTGGTGATATCCCGGCCATTGAGGACGATACTCCCCTGGTCCGGGGGGAACACCCCGGCGATGAGGTTCAGGGTGGTGGATTTCCCCGCCCCGTTGCCGCCGATGACGGTGACGAAATCTCCGTCCTCCAGGGTGAGGGTCAGCCCGTCGATGGCCCGCTTCTCGTTGGCGGTGCCCCGGTTGAAGGTTTTATACAGTCCATTCAGTTCAAGCATCGACGTCCGCCTCCTTTTTCGCCGGGGCTGCCGCTGCGGCAGGCCGTCGGGCCAGTTTGCTCTTCCAGAATGGGATGGCCAAGAACAGGGCCACCACCAGGGCGGTGAGCAGCTTCAAGTCGTCGGTGGACATCCCCAGGCGCAGGACGATCTGGATGACCACATAATAAATGATGGCGCCGATCACGGCGGAGAGAAGTTTCAGGGCGAAATTGCGGAAGATCTTGCTAAAAATGACCTCCCCGATGATAACAGCCGCCAGGCCCACCACAATGGCGCCCCGGCCCATGTTGATGTCCGAGAACCCCTGGTACTGGGCCAGCAGGGCCCCGGCCAGAGCCACCAGGCCGTTGGAGATCATCAGCCCCAAGACCTTGGTGAAGTTGGTGTTGATGCCCTGGGCCCGCGCCATGTTGCCGTTGGCCCCGGTGGCGCGGAGGGCGGAGCCCAGCTCCCGGCCGAAGAACCAGTACAACAGGGCGATGAGCAGCACCACGAACACTGCCAGCACGAACATGGGGTTGTGGAGTGCCGGGGCCTGCACATGGCGGGCGGAGACCAGCAGGTCATACTTGTCCACACTGATGGGCAAGTTGGCCTTGCTGCCGTTGTCCGTCCCCCAGCCCATGATGCGCAGGTTGATGGAATACAGGGCAAGCTGGGTCAGGATGCCTGCCAGGATGTCCGGGATGCCGCAGACGGTGTGGAACAGGCCGGTAATCAGCCCGGCCAGCAGGCCCGCGATGACGGCGCAGAGCATCGCCAGCCACATGGGGGTACCGTTGAGGGTGAGCAGGACGCACACTGCCGCACCGGTACACAGGGAACCATCCACCGTCAGGTCCGGGAAATCCAGGATTTTATAGGTAATATACACGCCAATGGCCATAATGCCCCAAATCAAGCCTTGGGATATGGCCCCAGGCATGGAGTTGAGCAGGCCCGTGAGAAATGTCACGATCATTCCCTCCTATGGATCAGATAACGATAGCTTTATATCGTACAATGGGATTAGTATAGCAAAAAACGGCGGAAAATGGAAGTCCCATTTTCCGCCGTTTGCAAGACAATTACTCCTCTGCGCTGATGGGCTCATAGCCTTCGGGAACGGTAATTTCCAGGGCTTCGCAGTTGGCAACGTTGTACATTTTGGTCACCTCGGCGGCGGACTCGACCTTCATGGTGGAGATGTCCTTGCCGTTGACTAGGATCTCATACGCCATCTCGCCAGCCATGCGGCCGATATCATAGTAGTCGATGGAGAGGGTGGCCACGCCGCAGCCCTCGCAGATGCCCTTTTCGCCGGCCACCACAGGCACCTTGGCAGCCAGGACCACGTTGGCAATGGCCTCGGTGTTGGAGGCGGCGGTGTTGTCGGTGGGGATATAGATCACGTCGCTGGCATCACAGGCGGCCTGGGTGACGGAGTTGACGTCGTTGGTGTCGGTGAAGGCGAACTTCTCCACGCTGTAGCCCATATCCTGAAGGGCCAGTTCAATCACCTCGCACTGATAGACGGAGTTGGGTTCGCCGGTGCAGTAGAGCAGGCCCACGGTGGTGGCATCAGGGAAAAGCTCCTGAATCATGGCAGCCTGCTGATCCAGGGGGGCCAGGTCGGAGGTGCCGGAGATGTTGCCGCCTACGGTGCCGGTCCAGTTTTCGATGTCCAGGGCAGTGGCGTAATCGGTGACGGAGGTGCCCAGGATGGGGATGGTATCCGTGGCGGAGGCAGCGGCCTGGAGCGGCGCGGTGGCGTTGGCCAGGATCAGGTCCACATTAGAGGACACGAAGCCGTTGACGATGGTGGCGCAGTTGGCGGTCTCGTTGGAGGCGTTCTGCACGTCGAACTTCACGCTGTCTGCTCCCAGCTTTTCGGTGAGCACGTCCTGGAAGCCCTTGGTGGCGGCATCCAGTGCGTCATGCTGGACCAACTGGCAGATGCCGATGTTATAGACCTTGTCGGCGGTGGCAGTGGTATCGTCACCAGAGCTGGCGTCCTCTTCGGCGGTGGGGGTGCCACCGCAGGCAGTCAAGCCGCAGGCCAGTACGCCTGCCAGCAGCAATGCAAGTAATTTTTTCACAGGAATTACCTTCTTTCCTTTTTCAAACTTCTTACCGGTACGGTCATCCGGTGGATTTATATTACCACTGCGGAAAATGACGGTCAAGGAAAATTTTGCAGCTTTCGCCCTTTTTGGCGAATGTTACAAGGAATAAATATGTAGAAAGGCGGAATTATAGCGGTAAAAAATTCATTCCAGATATTGCCTGTTCTGGGAGCGGATTTTTTCTGCCATAACGTCAAATTGAGGCGGAAAATCTGTCAGAAAGTCAAAGCGCAACGAGAAGAAGGTGCTGACCCTGGTTCTCACCCTTGCCATGCTCTTATCTGTCATGGTCGTGGGGGCGGGGGCAGCGTTCACCGATCAAGAGTCGATCGGGAACAAAGAGGCCGTTGATATGTGCACAGCGCTCAATATCATCGGCGGTTATGAGGACGGTTCTTTCCGTCCCGCTGGCAACGTCACCCGCGCTGAAATGTGCAAGATGATCTGTGTCGCCCTCAACGGCGGCAAGGAGCCCAACATGGGGTCCAACCTGATCAACACATTCAACGACGTGGCTAAGGATCACTGGGCTGCACCGTATGTTGAGTACTGCGTGAGCCAGGGCATCGTCGGTGGTGTCGGCGGGGGCAACTTCAACCCCAACGGCAACATCACTGGCACCCAGGCCGCCAAGATGCTCCTGTGCATCCTGGGCTACAATGCAAGCATCCAGGGCTATATTGGAAACGATTTCTGGGAGACCAAGATCAATGTCGACGCTGCCCAGAAGGGCCTGTATGAAGGTCTGGCTGACATCGACGCCAGTGCCGCTCTGACCCGTGACCAGGCTGCCCAGATGATCTGGAACGCCCTCCAGGCCAACGAGGTGGAGTATGTGACCACTTTGGTTACTGGCCCTGACGGCACCCTTGTCTCTAAAGTTACAGTGCAGGACAAGGTTAGCAATGATGACCTGAAAACCAAGATTACTCTGCTGGCAGACAAGTACAAGGCTCTGGTTAAGTATGGTTACATGACCAAAGTTGAGTATAGTGATGTCAAGGGCGAATACACCTATACATTTGTTGATGCTGCAAACACTTTCGGTGGTGCAGTTATTACAACTGATAACTACAGTGGCAAGCTGACTACCACGAAAGATTACTCTGATCTGTTTGGACAGAAGGTTGCTGTCGTCTACAAGGACAACAACGATAAGACCGTCTATGGTATGTATGCTGAGAGCACAGTTCTCGCTTCCGATATCGTGGGCAACATCACCAACACCAGCGGGAACCCAGTTGCTTCTGGCGACACCCAAATCAAGATTGGCGATGTAAAGTTCAAGATGGAAAACACGACGGGAACCACGGTGAACGACATTGATGTGTACACCTACAACACCGCTGCTACCGCTAAGTTGCCTTCCTTCTCTGCTACTGGCTATTACTCCATCGATGCCATTGACCACACCGGCGACAACAAGATCGACTGCTTCGTAGTCTATCCCATTGATGTCCAGCAGGTGACTTATGTTGGCACTGCTAGCATCAATGCTGGTGCAAGCTACTCCTACGACAAGGACAGCAAGCTGTACAGCAACGGTGGTTTCGACTACAACTTCCCCACTGTTAGCAAGGATGAATGGGTCGCTATCGATCAGTATAGTGTGACCGATATGCCTCGCAACGTTTCTGTTCTGGATAAGGTGGAAGGTGAAGTAACCGCATTGAAGGACACCGACGTACAGATCGGCGGTGTTTGGTATGAAAAGGTAAGTGGCACCACCCCCAGCGTTGGCGATAATGTGGCCTTGACTGTGGTTGGCAACTACTACTTTGACGTGGAAGTGATCGATAGCAAGAGCTTGGACAACGTGCTGATGGTTCTGGACGCTGGCAACAACAGCAGTGGTTTGGGCAGCGGCGTGGAAGCCAAGGTTATGTATGCCAAGGATGGCTCCGTCGCTACAATCAGCAAGATTTCCAAAGTGGATGGTACATCTGCAACAATTGATACCACTTATGCTGCTGGTAAGGTCGTAGCGGGCGCTCTGTATACCTACAAGGAAAAAGATGGCGCTGTTGAACTGACCATGCTGGCTGACGATGTAATTGGTGATAGCAAGTTTATTTCTGCTGCTACCAATAAGTTCGAAGCAGATAATGTTAAGCCTACTGTCGATAGCAAAGTCATCTCCGATGATGCTGTTGTCATGGTTTATGACAAGGGTAGTGATAAGTACTCCTTCACCACTGGTGCTGTGCTGAAAACTTGGAAGGATGATTTCGGTAACACTGCTCAGTACCTGTATGAGACCGTTAATGGTTTGCCCACTGTTACTGCGGTAGCACTGTACGCCACTGCCACTGAAATTCCTGGTGTGAGCGGCAGCACTGGCTACGGTTACGTTACCACTTCCGCTTACTACACCGAGATCGACGACACCGACTATGCTGTCCTGACTGTCTGGACTGCCGACGGCGAACTGGCCAATGTGAAGGCTGATAGTATTTGGGATCCCAACAAACCCTCCGCTGCTGGTTTCGTTGATCCGTCCCCCGCTAATGTTAAGACTCTGGACGCAGTGAAGGAAGGTTCCTTCATCACCTTCGAGAAGTTGGCTGACGGTAATATTAGCGACCTCAAGGTTGTGGGTACTTCCTACGCCATGATTGGCACTTATGTTAACAAGGACAACGAAACCGAGTTGACTCTGGGTGACAATGTGAACGCAGATGTTACCATGACTGTGACCAAGGATACCCAGATCATCTATGTAAACACCGAGGATAAGATTGGTGCAGAGGGCAGTGGTGATTTGTCCAAGTCCCTGGCCAACGAAACCTCCGTGGACGGCAAGTATTTCCTGAACGTTGTGGTCGAAGGTACTCCCAGTGACGATGCCGATGTTGTATTTGTTGATGTGAACAACAAACTGGATGGTGTGGCGATGACATTCTCCCTGGGTGCATCTGCTACTCCCGCCGACATTAACGGTGCACTGGGTAATGGCGATGTGACTGCGGCTGCAACAACCGTCAATGCTGCGCTGTCTGTGCCTGCTGGCCGTACCCTGACCCTGACTGGCGCTGCTGACATGACCAACGGTAGTATCTCCGTTGCCGCGACTGGAACCCTGACCATCGACGGTGGTTGCACCAATGTTGCTGCGAAAGCTATCACCGGTGCAAATGGTGCAACAGTTACCACGGGTGCTAGCGGTGCCTTGGCTACAGCTGATAACTTCTTTGCAGCAGCTACCGCCAGTGGCTCTGGTGAACTTACTGGTAGTACTCCCGCTGTAAGCTCCACTTATGTGTGGACAACGTGGACCTACACCAACGAGGATGATAGCTCTACTACTCAAATGAGCGGTTGGGTCCTGGTTCCCTAAACTAACCCAAAGCGCAAGCAAACCCTAAACCAAAAGAGAGGGGCATCAGCCCCTCTCTTTTCTGTCCAGAAAAATTCCCGCCCTGCCAACTTGACAGCGCGGGAAAACCTATTATAAAAGGAAAAAGGGGACGCTCGACGAGCGGCTTTCACCCTAACAATGTTTAAGTTTTTTAGAAACAACACAAAAGCGCCGCAAGGATGCCCCTGCGGCGCTTTTTGTTATCACGCGTTCTTACTCGTAATCATAGAATCCATGCCCGCTCTTACGGCCCAGGCGGCCGGCGCGGTAGAGGACCTTGTACAGGTGTGCGGGGCGATACTTGGAGTCAGCGGTCTCCTGATACAGGGACTCCATGACCTCGATCATCACGTCGATGCCAATGGCGTCCGCCAGCTTCAGGGGGCCCATGGGCTGGTTATAGCCCAGCTCGCAGGCCTTGTCGATGTCCTCATAGGAGCACACGTTCTCCCCGGCCAGGATGGCGGCCTCGTTCATCATGGGGCACATGACCCGGTTGGCGATGAACATGGGCACGTCGCTGACGGTAACGAACTCCTTGCCAAAGCCCTTGGCAATGGCCTTGCCGGTCTCGATGGTGTCGGCGGAGGTGTCATAAGCGTTGATGATCTCCACCAGCTTCATGGCGGGCACGGGGCTGAAGAAGTGCATCCCCAGGAACTTTTCGGGGCGGCCGGCGGCGGCGGCCAGCTCGGTGATGCTCAGGGAGGAGGTGTTGGAGACGAAGATCGCCTCAGGCTTGATGACAGGGGCCATCTTGGCAAAAGCGTCCTTCTTGAGCTCCATGTTCTCCACCATGGCCTCAAAGACGATGTCCACGTCCTTCAGGTCCTCCAGGTTGGTGGTGGCCTTCAGCTTGGACAGCCAGGTGTCGGCCTGGGCCTGGTCGATCTTGCCCTTGCTGACCTTCTTGTCAAAGCCCTTCTTGATGCCGGCCACGCCCTTTTCCAGGGTGGGGGTGCGGTGGTTGTAGAGGACCACGTCATAGCCGCCCTCCAGGGCTACCTGGGCAATGCCTCTGCCCATCAAACCAGCGCCGTACACGCCAACAGTCTTTACTTCCATAACTAACACAACTCCTTAAATGTAATGATTTTGCATTTTGTACGCTCTGTTATAAAATGAAGCCGCCGGACGCCTCCGGCTATGCTTTTCATCAAAAAGTTGTAGGCGCGGGGATGCAATGCGCAAACCCTGCCATTTTCAATGTAACGCTACTATCTTACCGTAAGAATCCCCATTCGTCAAGGGTTTTCTGTGTCCTTTTCGTCAAGTTTTCCCAGTTTTTCCAAGAAGCCGCCTGCATTAGTATTGATTAACTATTTCGGAGAGGAAAAATAATCAATATATGGCATGTGCCCTCTGGCTGGTTATGATATAATACTTTTGTAGAAGTTGCCCGTTGGAGAAACTGCGCCCTGGGCATTCTTCTCATGTCCAGGCGCTGTTTATAGACAGCCTAGAATGCGTAATCTTTATTACAGGAGGACTACTATTATGGAATTTAAACTGAACGAAGACCAGCAGATGATCGAGGATCTGGCCAAAGACTTTGCAGAAAACATCCTGCAGCCCCGCATCGACGAGATCGAGGCCGGCGAGCTGGTGGAAGTGAGCACTGGCGAGAAGCATCCCCAGCTCCCCCACGACATCCACGAGCAGATGGCTGAGTGCGGCTTCATCGGCATCAGCTTCCCCGAAGAGTATGACGGCATGGGCATGGGCCATGTGGAGCAGGCGATCATCATCAAGGAGATCAGCCGCGTGTCTCCCTCCGTGGGCAAGTGCCTGGACGTGTATATCCTGGGCCTGGAAGCTCTGGACCTGTATGCCAACGATGAGCAGAAGCAGAAGTATCTGGCTCCCTGCTGCCGCGGCGAGCAGACCGTCTCCTTCGCTTTCACCGAGCCCGACACCGGTTCCGACCCCAAGATGCTCAAGTCCCGTCTGGAGAAGCAGGCCGACGGCACCTACAAGCTCAACGGCGTGAAGCGCTTCATCTCCAACGCCGCTTATGACGGCCCCTGCGTCCTCTTCGCCCTGCTGAAGGATGAGGAGTCCGGCAAGGACCTGGTCACCGGCCTGGTCATCGACAAGTTCTGCAAGGGCTATTCCATCTCCACTCCCTGGGAGAAGATCGGCTACCGCGGCTCTCACGTCTATGACATCTTCATGGACGACATCGTGGTCACCGAGGACCAGATCCTGGGCAAGCCCGGCGACGGCTTCACTCAGCTGCTGGGCACCACCGCTTATGGTAAGCTGGGCTTCACCGCCGTGTTCGTGGGCACCGCTCTGGGCGCTGCTGACATCGCCCTGAAGTACTGCCAGGAGAAGCTGCACCGCGGCAAGTCCATCACCAAGTTCCCCACCACTCAGCTGCGTCTGTCCACCATGCTGACCTATGCTCACACCGCTGAGCTGCTGCTGCTGGAAGCTGCTGACTACTGCGACCACAACCACTTCGCCAACGACGACATCGACACCATGCGTGCCGTCCAGGCCCGTACCGCCCAGGCCAAGGGCTATGCCGCTGAGACCGCTACCAAGGTTGCCACCATGGCTGTCAACGCTATGGGCGCTTATGGTGTCTGCGACGAGTACCAGGCTGAGCGCTTCGTCCGCGACGCTTCCATCGCCCCCAACATCGAGGGCGCCGGCGACATCCAGTACCTGATCCACGGCATGTATGTGGCTGCCAACGGCAACACCAACTGATTTTACCCCCCAGCATCAATGACTACCGCCTGCCGGCCCTCCGGGGCCGGCGGGTGTGGCCAAAATATTCTTGGCCGATGGCCAAAAAAATAATTTAGGAGGATGATTCCCATGAACATCAAGTATCCTGCTCCTGCCACTTACCCCAAGTATGAGACCCTGCTGGTCGACATGGTCGAGCCCAACATCATGAAGGTCACCCTGAACCGTCCCAAGGCTTACAACGCCCTGTCCCATCAGCTCGTCGCTGAGCTGACCGACCTGTGCGAGCGCCTGAAGGACGACTTCTACAACGTCCGCGTCGTGCTGCTGTACGGCGGCGATGAGGGCAAGGGCTTCTGCGCTGGCCTGGACGTGAAGCAGGGCTTGGACGAGTATGAGAAGACCGTTCCCGGCTTCTATGCTTACCAGATCAAGCTTGGCGAGCTGGAGCTGAAGATGACCCAGACTCCCCAGCCCTGGATCGCTCTGGTGGACAACGTCTCCGGTGGCGGCGGCTTCTCCCTGGCTATGGCTTCTGATATCCGCGTGTGCACCAAGACTGCTCGCTTCTCCTGCTTCTATGCCAACGTTGGCATCGGCGGCTGCGACATGTGCTCTTCCTATCAGCTGCCCCGCCTGATCGGCACCGGCCGCGCTTACGAGATGATGCTGACCGGCAACTTCATCAACGCTGATGAAGCTTGGAACCTGGGCCTGGTGTCTCAGGTCGTCGATGACCGTGCTGCTCTGGTCCCCGCTGGCCTGGAGTTCGCCCGCGTGATCGCTGCCAAGGATCCCATGGCTGTCCGCCTGACCAAGGAAGCTATGCGCTGCAACGTCGACGCCTCTGGCTTCGAGAACGCCCTGCATGTTGAGAACCGCAACCAGACCCTGATGATCGCTCACAACATGAACAAGGACGCTTCCCAGGACCCCATCGGCAAGTATTGGATCGAGGATCGTACCGATCCCATGAACCCCAAGGGTGCCAACTAATTCGAGCTTTGCTTGAACCCACAGCCCCCCGGCTTCGGCCGGGGGGCTTCTTTTGTGTCTGGATTGGGGGTGCTAGGCATATAAAGAGGCCCCCAGGCCGAAGCCTGGGGGCTAGAATCTAAAAGATTACTTAACAAACACGCTATCCTCGCCGGAGGTCTCAATGACGATGTGGCTGATTACACCATCGGTGTTAACCAAAATAATCGCATTGTACTTCCCGGTCTGAGAATCGAAGGAGGGGATGCCACTTCCGTCGCCAGCGGTATCTTTGTCCACGTCCACATAGATAATCACGCAATCGTCGTCCAGTGCCTTAGTAGTCACACCGGTACCAGAATATACGCCATTACCATCCGGGCCAGTAACGCCGGTAAAGTAGGTCAGCAGACCTTCCTTACTGTCATAGCTCTTGACAAGGACATCGCTCCGTGTGTAACTTGTTCCATCGATCACAGTAGCAGCATCTGTAACCGCAGTGCTAGAATCACTGGACAGCTTCACGAACTCAGCATCATTATCGTACAAGCTGTCACTGGAAGGAGCAAATGCTACGACTGTACCCTTAGCGAGCTTCCCTGTGTCATTGGCTACATTGGAAACATCAATGTTCACGGTATAGCTCTTGTCGTTAGCAAGAACGGTGTACTGATTGTAGACGTCGTCGCCAATCTTTACAGTATCGTTCTTTGCGCTGACAATACCAATCACCATGTCGGAGGTAGCTGTGGCAGTTCCCGCATTTTTACCAACGAAAACAGCGACAACTTTTCCGTCAGAGTCAGTAACATACGTGTATGTTTCGCTATCGGCAAGTGTAAAGTCCTTCATGTTACGGATGTTGTAAGCTTTATAGGTATCTGTGCCTACAACACTTTCAACAGCAGCCTGAGTAGTGCACTTGAACAGTACACAGTCAGCAGCAGTGACCGTACCATCAAACGTCTTGCTTGTCTTGTCGTATGCAGCCAATGCACCCGTCGTGCTTGTATGATAGCCATTCGGTGCAGTAGTAGCGTTATATGCTGTGCTCGCGTCGGCCTTAACAGAAGCCTTTGCATTATCGTTGCTGCCGGTATAGGTGATAATATCACCGATAGCGGGGGTTTCACCCTTGTCGGAAAGTGTCAGGGTTGTCTTGTTTCCATCAGCACCCAAGGCAACAACCTTCATGGGGTTCAAAGCGCTGCCAATGCTGCCGTTAGTGTCAATAACGAGGCTATAGTTGTTTGCGGACTCAGAAGTCTGAACCGCACCAGCCACATAACCGTTGACCAGATACAGTGTCACGTTTTCACCGATATGACCTGTGGTGAAGTAACCAATACCGGTTTCGTCACCGACAGTAGATTGCATAGCAAGCTTATCATACACATTATAAGTCTGGCCGTCTACGGTCACACTCTTACTTGTGGTAGAAGTATCGGCTTTGAAACCGTCAACTTTACCGGAAACAGTCTGAGCTTTTTCAACGATTACATAAGCATCAGCCGCAGTTCCCTTGTAAAGCTTTGTGAAAACAACCACGTCATCCTTAGCGATACCGCTATACACATCGTTCTTAGCGAGCTCAATAGAACCGCCCATACCGCTGATGCTAACCTTGGTGCTGTTCACAGCAGTGACAGTGCCGAGGTTGGTCTCAGTCACATAAGCACTTGCTACCTTACCGTTTACGTCCAGGATAAACTTAACGATATCGCCATTCTGCTTGGAAAGGGCAGAGAATGCTTCCTTTGCGGCAGCAACATCGGCACCTTGATTCGTTGTATTATCAGTAGGTTTTACGGTATTGCTATTGTCAAAGTTTTTAGTAACCAAAACAGTAGAGGTAGTTGCAGGAGCGGCAACCTCATATTCGGTGCCATTTACTTTGATTTTTCCAGGAGTGGCATAGTCAGTTTCAGTCTCAATATCATTAGAGGTGGCATTCACTACACGAGTTTCGCCAGTGACATAAACGCCATAAATGGTATCTTTCTGATCGGGAGTGTATCTTGTGCCTTCGGTCTTGCTGTCTCTATAGAGAACCTTGACCTTTTCACCGAAATACTGGATATCCAGATCATAGGGGAAGTCAGCAGTTGCACTGGCAGTGCCGATGTTGTTGCTTCCGTTGGTAAGCTGGATGTGGCCATCCCGCAGACCGGAAGCAGTCTTAGCGTTAGCAGTAAAGTCACCCACATAGGTGTAAGCTTCGTACTTGTCCTCCAGCAGGGAGATCTTAGTATTCAGGCCACTGCTAATCTTATCCTTCACATCGACCTGAGAGGTCAGGGTGCCGCCAGGGCCGGGAACCAGGGTGGTAACATACTCCACCTCATAGGCGTTCAGAGCGTTCCAAATCATCTGAGCAGCGCTGTCACGGGTCAGGGCAGCACTGGCGTCGATGTTGGACAGGCCGTCATACAGGCCCTTCTGGGCAGCGTCGACATTGATCTTGGTCTCCCAGAAATCGTTGCCAACATAGCCCTGGATGCTTGCATTGTAGCCCAGGATGCACAGCAGCATCTTCGCAGCCTGGGTACCAGTGATGTTGCCGTTGGGGTTGAAGTTGCCACCGCCGACACCGCCGACGATGCTCTGGCTGACACAATACTCAATGTAAGGTGCAGCCCAGTGGTCCTTGCCCACATCGTTGAACGTGTTGATGAGGTTAGAACCCATGCTGGGCTCCTTGCCGCCGTTCAAAGCGACGCAAATCATCTTGCACATCTCCGCGCGGGTGACGTTGCCAGCAGGACGGAAGGTCCCGTCCTCGTAGCCGCCGATGATGTTCAATGTCGTGCACACATCAACGGCCTCTTTGTTCGTGATCGATTCCTGATCCCCGAACGTCGCT